>JAUNXM010000156.1 GCA_030539815.1 Methanobacterium sp. | reverse complement strand
TAATTTTTCAATTCAATTTATTTTCATTATTATCCCTCTACATTGACTTAATATTACATGTGCATCAATTGATTCATTATTTTTTCCATTAGTATTTTTTTTAATAACTTGGCCTTTAAAGATTACTCCCCTATTCATTTACTGTTTTATATTCAAGTTTCTATTCTAGTCTTGAAGTTATCATAAAGATATTTGAGTGATCATTTTCTTTACTTGAGGTGATGATGAAGCTTCGACGCGGTTAAACCTGTATCTAAAGGGATTTTTTCATTTTTTTGAAATTAATTCCATTTTTATTGTTGGTTAAAATTTAATTGTAAATGTAATATACGGTCTAATCATGCAAAAATATATTATTAATTAAATTATTATTATTACTAATTATTGGTAGTAGGGATTCAATGCTTGGTGAAAACAGTCTTCCAGAACAGGAATTGAAAACAATTTATCAGGAATTTGTTAATGAATTTAACCATGTTGAAGGAGTTTTTAATATTTTAAAGCGGTTTATCTATTTATGGGATGAAAATATTTGGGAATCATTATTTAATGTCCACATTAACTGGATAAATCCTTTGAATATACTTAATCCTCCCCTAAAAGTTCCGGTAAGTATGTTGTTGGTACAGGCCATTCGAAATGGAATACAACCTTCGAAATTAATTGAGGACGATTATCATGATTCCAATGTTTACTTGGTGGATTACGAAACATTCCATAATCTGCACACTTTCCTGGAGAAATTATATTCATTAAATTTGGGATGTGAACTGGTGGAAGATGATGTATGGGCTTTACACAAAAGTGACCTGCCAGAAAGAGTTCTGGGTGGATTAGAATTATTTGATGATTTCATGGGTAACCTATTTTTAGGAGACGATTTTTTTCAGCATATCCAAAGTGTTATTTGGGATGAAGAGGCACTGATTTTTTGTAAAAAAATTCAAAATCTTTTCATTACATTCTTATTTGAGAGTATAAATGAAAAAGAGATTTTATTTAGTGAGGAACTAGAGAAAGTAGTAGTTTTACTGGCACATTGCAGTGCAGTATCAAGTGACAGTCAATACATAGATATTCCGGATGTTTTAAGGGCATACAATACTTTATTCAAAATAGTAAACACAGATATCACACATTTGGTTAATAAAAAATATTATACTGGTTTTTTAATCTGTAAAGATTGTAATGAATTATATCCCCTCTTGGAAAACGAATCACCCCATGATTTTTCCCACTGTAGTTGTGGAGCTGAACTGGAATATCTCAGTTCCAATAATTCAAATCATCCTAATGATAACCAAATTTTTAATGGTGATTGACAAGTTAATAATTAAACAGATACCTAATTTATGTTCACTGAACTGTGTCATTTCTTTGCACCTTTTTGACCAATAATTAAGTATTTCAGATCATTTACAGGCAAATGTTGAATTAGATAATCAAGAGGATAATTTATATTCTATACTGGATAGCAAATAATGGAAACCATAGATATGATTAATTATTTTTTAAGTTCTACGAGGTTCTCCCATTCATCAAAAACCACATTCAATCCACACATACTGGGAACATAGTTCGCTGCCTTTGCAGAATCTACCCCTATAACTTTAAAGCCCATTTCCTCGATAGGGGCCACCACCATGCAAGTGTCACAGACCACCTGACCACCAGCCTCTTCTATGATCTGGGTGTAACCCATTCTATCCGATGCTGCTTTAACTGAGATGGATGTGCACACCCACAACTGGTTAGTCAGTTTTTCCCCATCCAATTTAAGGGCAACTTCTTTTATCTCCTCTAATGATGCATGAGGACATCCTAAGCAAACCAGATCCGGTTTTTCGGATGTGGAAAGTTTTTCCCGGGTATCATCCACATCCTCCCGAGTTACAGTTAACTTTTCCAGGTTCGGAATTTGGGGCATTACCTCCTTGAATTCTGGGGTGGTGTTTTCCATATGGAAAAGGGCCACCGCTCCAGAAGAGGCCAGTGCAGCTCCCAATGCTTTCAAATGATTAACGCTTGGATTTTTTTGCTGTTTATCCAATAATTTGAAGTATGGTACTCCGTTGCCGACAGTTTTACCTACTATATATCCCAGAGCACCGTAATCTGCACCGGTAAGTGAGGTTTCAACTTCAACCAGTAAATGGGGAACCCTACCCTCATCCAAATGGTAACCATAATTTGGTGTTCTTCCACAGATGGCGGCTGATAATGCACCAGGACCACCTTCCCGGTTTGTGCGTGCACCCAGAACAGAATTACCGTAACAAACAGCGGAAGACTCTGACCAGGCAACATGACTACCCATAGGTGGTACATTACCAACTAAGTAGGGAGTACAGGTACAAGTGGTGCTGATCCCCATTTTACGATAGGCTCCCACGATAAGTAACTGTTTTTTAGTGAATTCAGCTGGAAAACCGAGCTTTTGCCACTGATCAAGATCAACTCCTGCTGGGTTTAGGGTGCTGGGCACCACTACTTGGGCACCTTCAACAACCAAGTCTTCCAGGTACTCTAAACCCGCATCGCCAATGGTTTTATAGGAAACTCCTGATATCTGGGCAGAAACTATCTCCACCATACCATCTGCCCCGTAGATATCTCCAAGAGCAACTAGTATCTCCATGGATTTGGCCACAGCAGGACCATATTCTCCTGAATACATTTTTTCTTCTTCTCGGGTAAGATACATAGAAATGCCTCGGGTATTCGTGAAAATTACATGTAATTAAATTTGATTAAATACTTTAAAGCATGAATTTATTGAGTAAAGGATTGATCCAGTTGTTTAGACCAATGGTTAAATCCTGATTTTAAATTTAACTATCCCGGAATTATTATCCTAAATAAAAATATTATAATTTAGGATATTAAATTCCACTAGTTCCTGTTTTTAACCTACCTGGGTGCTGACAATATCATTTACTAGGTTTTTAAAGTTTTCAAGTTCTTTGTAGGGTACCACTGCACCTGCAGCGATATTATGTCCACCACCAGCGCCATTAAAGCTTTTAGATGCCTGTTCAAGTGCAAAACCCAGATTTACTCCTTTTTGGGTCATTTCCAGTGTGGTTCGCCCCGAAATTTTAACCAGGTTATGCATGCGTGATAAGGTGATCACCGGTTTCTGGGAATTTAAAATCTCCAGCTCAATTCCTAAAGATGCTAAAGTCCCCATGATCTTCTTATTTTCCTTATCTTCAGTGTACAAGTATTGCACATAATCCATTTCCTGGGACCCCTCTCTGGAGATCCATCTTATCCCCCTAATCAGAGATTCACGGTATTTACTTAAAAATTCCACTCCTTCATTAATTGCAGACTCTCTTTCACCCAGGCAGATGCTTAATCCCACAGCATAGTTTTTGTTCTTACCACAAGCATCCAGGATCAGAGCGTAGTCTTCTAAATTTCGCAGTGCTGGGGTTTCCTGGGGCATGCTGTAGACAGGGCCGAATATTTTTGGATTAATTCTGGTCAGGTGTTCAGTGAGAAAGTCCTTCTCTTCATTGGCCAGATCTGTGAATTTAATACCGTAAGAGATTCCAATTTTCTCTAGAAATGCTTGACTTTTCTCAGGATCCCCTGAAATTCCAGGGATGGCTGGTTGGAATGTGTGGGCCAGGGCTTTGTATAGGGGTTCACCTTTAGACGATATTTTCAGGTCTTCGTGTTCTTCTACCACTCCGGCTTCGGTGGCCTCGGTAAGTATGGTTTGGTTAACACCACTGAAACCATCCACGTATTGCATGTCTCCAAAGGCACCTACCAGTGCCAATCCAGTTAAGTTAACTTTGTTAAGTGGTTTGACGGTGAGATAGGTTACTCCGGAGGCACTCACATCCCGTGTCCCGTCTAATCCGAAAAGGTGAGGGTTCACGTGCACCACAGTTTCCATGTCATCTCCAGTGTTATCCATGGTCTGGTGGTGGTCGGCGATTATACACTGGCCATTGAGTCGGCCAATCCTCTCCACATAGCCACTTCCCATGTCACAAAAAAAGAATAATTTGTATTTTTCCTGGGAAAGACGGTCTAGAGTTTCCTCATTAAGACGGGGCACCATGGTAACATGGAATTTCCCCCCCTCCTGTGTGATAGCGTTGCAGATGACACCTGCAGCGGATATACCATCAGAATCATTGTGGGAGATTACTCTCACCACATGGTCCTGATCTAAATGCTCCTTAAGAAGCACGCAAGCTTCTTCAGCCCTATTTAACAAGTAGTGCTGCTTTTTGTGGGTCATATCTCCATCCTTCAGGTAGCACTCCTTCCCGGGTGTAGTACTTTACCAGTCTTCTGATTCTGGATTCCACCAGCTGCAGACCTCTTTTGGTGTGCAGGTCCTTAGGGTTTTCTTTAAGGTGGTCCCGGATGTTGACGGCCTTACGGATGAGGTTCATCAGATCTTCAGGATATTCTTCGCCCTGGTCGTGTTTTTCCAGTATCTGGGTTATTTTCATATCAGTAACGCTTTTCACATCTGGAATTCCGTACTGGTCCCTTAATATAATTCCAATGACACTGGTTGATTTTCCTTCTTTTCTCAGTTTTAATATAATCTCTTCTATTTCTTCGGTTGAGTATTCAACCCAATCAGGCTTTGCTGCCATCAAATCACCTCTTATTATCATTATCCTATTCTAATATTATC
>JAUNXM010000155.1 GCA_030539815.1 Methanobacterium sp. | reverse complement strand
TGTAAATGATTAACATACATGAATTAACATGTAATTCATTTAAGATTTTTTAAAAAGCATGATGCTCTTTTTTATATACATAAAAACACTAATATAAAGAAGAAGGTTAAATGATCAAAAAAGTAATGCCAATTAGTAACCAGTGTTCATGATATATTTAATACTTGAATTTAATTAGATAATCACTAAAGCAGGTATACTAATTATAATCAGATATTGATCTTTTATCTATTTATCATTCTTAATGAAAGGAGGAGAGTATTTGAGTAGAGGAAATAATCGCGGTCCGCAAACACAGGAAGTAAGAAGGGTCAGGTCCCCTAGAAGGGGAGAAATACCAGGAGTGGTGGAACAAATCATGGGGCATGGTAAACTTAAGGTGCGCTGTGCCGATGGTAAAATAAGGCTTTGCCGTATCCCCGGAAAGATGAAGAAACGGATATGGATTAGGGAAGGAGACGTAGTCTTAATTAAACCATGGGCTTTCCAGAGTGATGAAAAGGCCGATGTTATCTGGAGATACACCAGGACTGAATCCAATTACTTGGAACGTCGCGGATTCCTCAAACTATAACCCCATGTTCATTAACAATGAGCATCCTAATTTTTCAAGGAAAAAATTCCATTGTAACTGAATTATATTAAAGGGATTAACAGGAAATGAATTTTTTAGCTTTTAACGAAAGTTATGAATTTATTTCATTATTTTTTCCATTTAACTTATAAAGCACAGTTATGCATCTATTGATTAAAAATTTTGAAACAAGCAATTTTTGGATTTAAATGGATATAATGATGTGTTCCCCATGGAATCCCCAATAACCAAATCAGATATCAACCTTCAGAAGATGAGGGAAGTTAAACGCCTGAAGAGTGTGGAGGATAAACGGGTAGGTAGTGAAGTTTTTGATAGAATTACCCTTAAAACTCTGTACAAGCTGGCGAATCAAGGACATATTCACCTTTTAAACGGTGCTATCAGTACTGGAAAAGAGGCTAATGTTTTCAAAGGCGCCGATTCTGAGGGTAAAATTGTTGCTGTGAAGATCTACAGGGTCACCACATCTGACTTTAAGAAAATGCAATATTACATCCAGGGAGATCCACGTTTCAATGTTAGAAGCAACAGTAAACGTCAACTGATTAATAACTGGGTTTTGAAGGAATTTAAAAACCTTAATCGAGCAAATGAAGCAGGAGTACGGGTTCCTAAACCCATTGTTGCTAAAAATAATGTGCTGGTTATGGAATTCATTGGGGACCAGGATGGAAGTCCAGCACGCCTCATGAGGCAGTCTAAAATCTCCAACCCCCAATATGTTGTCGATAAATTAATATATTACGTTAAAAAACTTTATCAAGATGCACAATTAGTTCATGGAGATTTATCAGGTTTTAATATTCTTATGGAAGATGATGAACCAGTTATAATTGACCTATCTCAGGGTTTGGTGGTTGATCATCCCATATCAGGGGAGCTCCTAAACCGAGATATAGATAATTTAATTAAAGATTTTAAAAAAATGGGTATTGAAATATCCCATGATGAGATTAAAAGAAAAATTATGGATTTATGAGGATAGAAAAGTATATGTTAAAGGATAACTTAAATATCATTTAGAAGTAGAGGTGAAATCTTGCCCAACACAGAATATCTGAAGATCCCCCGAGAGAGAGTGGGGGTACTAATTGGACCACACGGTAAAACAAAGGAAACCATTGAAAAAACCACCGAAACATGTATTGATGTGGACAGCGAAGCTGGAAGCATAGCCATATCCCCTCAAGAGGATGCTAAAGACCCATTAGCAGTTTGGAAAGCTCGTTTCATGGTTAAAGCCATTGGTAGAGGTTTTAACCCCGATATAGCTCTTAAACTAACTGATGATGATGTGATGCTGGAGATCATCAACCTGCCAGATTATGTAGGGAAATCTAAAAAGGCTATTTTAAGGCAAAAAGGACGTATAATTGGTAAAGATGGTAAAACCAGGGACATCATCACGGAAATGACCGGGACCTACGTTTCTATCTATGGTAAAACTGTTTCTTTAATTGGAGAAATGGAACATTTGCAGATTGCCAAGGAAGCCGTAGAAATGATCCTGGATGGGGCCCGTCACAAAACAGTTTACTCATTCCTGGAACGTAAGAAACAGGAGATGAAATTAAGAGAAATTAGAATGGGTCCGCCCATTTAATTAAAAACAGACCGTTGATTAATTTATAGTAATAACTAAAATAAAATTCCATTCATACCGGATGAAGTATTAATAATTGTAAGGAGGCATAGTTTGGAGCGAGAAGCAGCTGAACTATTTGAGGAATTTAAAGAACTTACTGCATCAGAATTTTTCAGGAGAAACAAACAGATGCTGGGTTTCTCCGGTAAGATCAGGTCTTTAACCATGGTATTCCACGAACTGATCACTAACAGCCTGGATGCAGCAGAAGAAGCCGGAATACTTCCGGAAATAAAGATAGACCTCAAACGTTTGGAAAAAGATCATTACATACTTAGACATACTGATAATGGACCCGGAATTCCTGAAGATTACATTACCAAAGTATACAGTACCATGTTTGCAGGTTCCAAGTTCAGGAACATCCAATCACGTGGTCAGCAGGGATTAGGGTCAAGTGGATGTGTCCTCCTCTCACAGATGACCACTGGAAAACCAGCCAAGGTAATATCTGGTTATCAGGAGGGCGATCATCTTAAAGGGGTGGAAATGACCTTTAAGATGGACGTAAAAACTAATAAAGGGTTAGTTCTGGAAAGGAAACGTGTGGAAGTAGAATCTACCGGAGTTTCCATTGAACTGCACTTTAAGGATGTCTCTTATTCCCTGTCAGAACAGGGTGCCTTCGAGTACATCCGCAGAACCATGATTGCCAACCCCCATGCCAAGATCACCTTCCGTGATCCTACTGGACATAAATATATCTTCAAAAGGGCCTCTGATGTCATCCCTCCCCTACCCAAAGAAGTACTTCCCCACCCTAAAGGAGTTACTGCCGATGATCTTATATTTCTGGCTAAACACACGGATAAACGTCGCTTCAGAAGTCTCTTAACCAGTAATTTGTCCCGTATGTCTACCAAAAGGGTTAATGAAATTGAAAAGATCACTGGTATTGACCTGAACAAACGTCCAAAGGACATGAAATGGGAGGAAGCAGAGAAAATCGTGGAGACTTTCGCTAAGATGGACTTCATGGCACCGCCCACCTCTGGACTCATACCCATAGGCAAGGAACAAATAGAAAAAGGAATACGGGAGATTCTGAACCCTGAATTTGTGGCCACAACCACCCGGAAACCAAAAACATTCCGGGGAGGTGTTTCTTTCATCATCGAAGCCGGTATTAGTTATGGTGGAGATTCTGGAAGGATGGTTGGAGAGCAAAGAAAGGCAGAAATAATGCGTTTTGCCAACAGGGTTCCTTTAACATTTGACCAGGGAAGCTGTGCCATCACAGAAGGGCTTAAAAGTGTTGATTGGAAACGTTATGGTATTAGAGACCTGGATAATGCACCTATAACGGTTTTTGTAAATATTGTTTCCACTAACGTCCCTTACCTCTCCACGGGAAAGCAGAGCGTGGCTCCTGAGCCAGATATTCTCCATGAAGTCCGTCAGGCCACCATGAAGATTGCCAGAAACATGCAAAAATATATACGCGCTAAAAGAGCTGCCAAAGAAGAAGCAATGCGTTCTAAGGTATTTGAAAACCTGGTTCCAGTTATAATCCGTGAAGCAGCAGTACTTGCCGAGAAGGATGTTCCAGAATATGATGCAGTGCTAGCTAAAGTTACACGTAGATCAAAATACGAAGGCGTGGTTCAAGATGAATAAGAAAGATATTGCCGTTAACAAACTCAAAAGCCTGGGAGATATAATACTGGAAGATGTGGATAAAAACAACGTCCCGGCAATTAAAGTTCCCTCCCGAGGAACATCAAACATAGTCTACGATACTGACAAACGTTACTATGTACTGGGAGATCGTTACGGGAAACGATCCCTGGGTAATGTTAAGCAAATTACTAAAATAGCCCAGATGGTCTACGTAGCCAACTTCTGCAAGGACCTGGTGCGCCGGGGAAAAACCGCCACTTTAAGGGAGATGTACTACGTCTCGGAAGGTTGGGATGTGGATTTTGGGGACCAGCAGGAGTCTAACATTGTCGGGGAAGATCTGGAAGTAACTCTAGGAATGACCCGTGAAGATCTGGGCTTAATGCCGGAAGAAGATGGAGCATCGGTTTACGGAAACATCACCCTCCAGGATGATGATGTGGAGATCAACGCACTCCGAGCAGGTAAATCTGGATACACCATATCTCCCACCATTGATGATGTTCAGTTCCTGGAACATGATGTTAAAAGAGTTATTGCCGTGGAAACTATGGGTATGTTCCACCGAATGGTTCAAGAAGATGCTTTCAAAAAATTCGACACTCTGATCGTTGGTTTAAAAGGTCAAGCCGCCCGTGCAACCCGACGTTTCCTTAAACGTGTCAATGAAGAACTTAACTTACCTGTTTATCTCCCATGACTTAAGTGTTATCAAATACATCTCCGACCGTGTTGGTGTTATGTATTTAGGAAACTTAGTGGAATTAGCAACAACAGAAGAGTTATATGCGCATCCGACTCATCCATATACGGAAGCACTGTTATCCGCAATTCCGACAACAGATTGTGATGACAATAAAGA
>JAUNXM010000154.1 GCA_030539815.1 Methanobacterium sp. | reverse complement strand
CTTGGTCTCATTTACTTATTTTGGATTTAATCCTAAAGTTTAATATCTGCTCAACTTCCCGAAAAATTAATGTATAATAAAATTCCCTTGTCAGATGTGGGGAACTCTGAACTGGACTTGGCATCACCCGCAACTTCAATTTTCACCACGTTATTCCCTTTAGTAAATGTGTAAGTGTTTTGGGAGTTATTATTGTTCACCTGGATAGTTCTGTACAAATAACCATCCACATAGATTTTGTAGGATCCATCATTAAGTATTCCGGTGGTTGTGGCTATTTTTTCATTGTTAAGGTAGATATTGAGGATTTTAGCATCACTTACCGTGTTTTTTAATATAAGTCCTTCTACCATAGTCATATTGGGTGTAGTTAAGGCAATGTTTTTGGTGGCGTATAGGTCCTTAAAGTAATTACGCAGATCTGTATCTCGTATAACATCCCGTACATTGATTCCCAAGGTAGTTCGGGCATCGTAGGGTATCCTCATTATACTATCCTCTCCAGGAATGGTCTGATTTAGGGTATAACTTTGCTCACCAATGATAATAGTATCTCCATAACCCAGTTCCAACGTGTTCAGAGCGTCTTGAGGAATTCTAATAATTGAAAATTCATTCTCCAGGGCGCTGTCGACGCTGTATGGTCCTCTGATGTCAATGGTCTGGTTTTCCACGGGTTGCTTCCAGAATATGACATTTCTGGCGGCGGGTTCAATGGATATTTTTCCTTCATCTACGTGCACCGAGCCCAGCATGGTAAAGAGAACTGCGAACATAATCAGTGCCGACACTATAAGTGGGGAGTGCATGTAGAAGAATGATTTCAGGTTCCTGGACTTATCATCCGGCCTTAAAATGGTTTTAATGGATGCCCTGATGATCTTGATAATGTAATAGGTCGCTATGATAATCCCGATGACTACTATGGCCAGTCCTATGTATAGGGCTAGGTATGATGGACGGATCCTGATGAAGAATACAAAGAAGAAACCGAGGGTAGTTAAGGAAAGGCCTAAAACGCCCATTCTGATGGATTTTCCCAGGGTGTCGATCATGGTTATTCTACCATAACTGTTGGCCCGGTCCACTATGGTACGCACCACCTCAGTGGCCACGATATTTAATTCGTAGAGGGAGGACATGGAATGGCTGATATTGCCTATATCCACTTCTTTAACCCGTGCGCCCATTACATCGGCATCAAGTACAATTCCCACATCCACCCCGTAATCATCCTCCAGTTGAATGTTGTTCAAAAAGGATCTTTTAGCGGCGAACTGACCACTGAGGGGCTGTTCAAACTTGATTTCAGGGAAGAAAAAACTTAAAAGAGGCTTAGCAGTTAGTTCGGTCACGCGGCCCGCTTCCCTTTTAAACTTGGTCTTGGTAACATCTGCTTCATCATTAAGAATAGGTTGAATCATTTTGTCCACTTGTTTTGGGACCAATTTCTGAAGATCAGCATCCAGAAAAACTACTAAATCTCCTTTAGAATTTTTAAATCCAGTTTTAATTGCTGCACCCTTCCCACGGTTTTTAGTGTGGCTTATAACCATGGCCCCTGCTTCTTTTGCAACTCGTTCTGTGTCATCCAGGGAACCATCGTTGACCACGATTATTTCATCAACATAATTCAGGGCCTGCACTGTTTTTATCACATTAGCAACTGTTTTTTCCTCATTGTAAGCGGGTAATATTACCGAAACGGTCATTGATTTTTTTGATTTCCTGGTTTTCACCGAAGCGATGATCAGGATAAATAATAGAATAATCCAAGACACTTAATTACACCTCTAATTCTATACAACCAACATTCAATACTATACAACTAATTACCTAAACTAACTTATAAGCTTATATAAGACTTCTCCCTTTATTTT
This sequence comes from Methanobacterium sp., assembly GCA_030539815.1. Classification (GTDB taxonomy): domain Archaea; phylum Methanobacteriota; class Methanobacteria; order Methanobacteriales; family Methanobacteriaceae; genus Methanobacterium. Next base: position 2,847 of record JAUNXM010000154.1, on the reverse strand, counting down.
GGTCTATTTAACTAAAACTTTTATTATCAGTTAAAGCATATTATAATGTGTAAGTGGGTAATATTGATTTCTAATTGCACCCGATACTAAAAAGTGAGGATTATAATGGAACCAAAGGTAATGATCATACTGGGTAGTGCTTCTGATTTTAAAATTGCCGAAAAAGCAACTGTGATCTTGGAAAAACTGGGAATATATTACGATCTCAGGGTGGCTTCAGCGCATCGTACCCATGAAAAAGTGAAAAAAATAGTTTTAACCGCAGCCAAAAATGGTGTTGAAGTATTCATAGGAATAGCAGGATTATCTGCTCATCTTCCTGGCATAATAGCTGGAATTACTCATAAACCGGTTATTGGGGTGCCGGTGGATGTCAAGGTGGCAGGCATGGATGCCCTTTTTGCATCAGTCCAGATGCCATTGGGGGCACCAGTGGCAACAGTAGGGATCGATCGTGGTGAAAACGCAGCCATACTGGCTGCTCAGATCATAGGTATTGAAGATGAGGATATTCGGGATAGATTATCCTCTTTTCGCAGAGATTTTTATTCAAAGATCGCTGAGGATGAGGAAAAACTTTTCCTTCAGTTGAATGGTGAATACTACTCCAAGATAAACCCTGATCTGGAGCGAATAGAAATAGTGGAAGAAAATTCTGGGGAAAAAACCGAAAACATCACCACACACCCTGGAAAAATTAGGGATGAAATTCGCCCACCTCAGGTGGCAGTGATTTCAGGAAGTTACAGTGATATCAAGGTGGCCAAAAAAACCACCATGTTCCTGGACAAACTCAACATCACTTATGACTCTTCCGTGGTTTCCCCAGTGCGTTCCCCGGATAAATTTGAGAATTTCCTGAAAAGAAATAAAGATTCAAAAATATTCATTGCCATATCCGGACTTTCAGCCCATGTAACAGGGGCTGTGGTGGCTTACACTGAAAAACCGGTTATTGGGGTGCCATGTGCCATTAAAATGGGGGGAATGGATGCCCTGTTATCCATGGTTAATATGCCTCCTGGTGTTCCGGTGGCTACTGTTGGTGTAGATTCTGGTGGAAATGCAGCTATTCTCGCAGCTGAAATGTTGGGTATAGGGGATAAAAATATAAGGGAAGATATTTTACGTTTCAAAGGCAATATTAACTGTAAAAGATGAATTTCATGTTGTTTCCCGTAATTCAATCAATCTTAATCCAATCAATATATTTTGAAACTCCCCTTATTTTTTAGCTCAATTTATTCTTATAAACCCGCCATAGATTGGTGATTAGTTTATCGTATATTATAATATGTTTCAAATTCACTAATTTAATGTTTCAATTTACCTATTATCAATAAAATTTTATTCATTGATGGACCAAATATTATAATGAAAGATTTATGAAACCAAAAAAAAACAGGAAGAATCAGGAGGGGCATGTTCTACAAACAGCTTTTCATGCCCAGCTAATTATGTATGGGGTTTAATACTCCTAATATTCTCAATGATATTTATTATTACTCTTTAAATAGATGGTTGGTGAACTTATGAAAAAATTCCTAAAAACTCTTGAAAAGGATTTTAATACCATTAAAATTGATAAAGAGGTTTCTATTAACCTTGAAGCCGCTGATTTCCTGAAAAAATATCCCAAAGAAACTATTATAATGGAAAATATCAATGGATCGGGAATGAAAGTCATATCTGGGATATGTAACACTCGTGAAAAGATTGCCCGAGCTATAAATACAGATGTGGCTGGTATTACCCGGAAGATAATGGGCGCAATAAACAACCCAGTACCCATCAATGATTATAGGGCTGTGGTGGAATGTTTTGATGTTTCTAAACCCGCAGATCTCACTGAAATACCCATATTAACTTACTACCCACGGGATGGTGGACCATACATCACCTCCGGAGTGATCATTGCCAAGGATCCTGAGACTGGTGTGAGGAATGCTTCCATCCACCGCATGCTTCTTCTAGGAAAGAACAAACTAACTGCTCGTATAGTTCCCCGTCACCTTTACACCTACCATAAACGTGCTGAAGAGTTGGATAAACCTTTAGAACTGGCCATTGCCATTGGAATGCACCCAGCCACATTACTGGCCACCACCACCTCCGTGCCCATCAATGTGGATGAACTGGAAGTGGCCAACTACTTCCACCAGGGAGAAATGAAGCTTATAAAATGTGAAACAGTAGATTTAGAGGTCCCTGAATGTGAAATACTTCTGGAAGGACGAATGCTACCCCACGAAAGGGCTGAAGAAGGACCTTTCGTTGACCTGACCGACACCTACGATGTGGTGCGAATGGAACCAGTGATTGAACTGGAACGTATGCATTACCGTCACGATTCAATGTACCATGCTATAATGCCAGCAGGTTTTGAACATAAACTTCTGCAGGGCCTCCCCCAGGAACCTAGAATATTCAATGCTGTTCAAAACACAGTACCCACCGTTAAAAATGTGGCTCTAACTGAGGGAGGATGTTGTTGGTTACACGCTGTAGTGTCCATACAGAAACAAACTCAGGGTGATGGTAAAAATGTTATGATGGCTGCAATGGCCGCTCATCCCTCTTTAAAACACTGTGTAGTGGTGGATGGGGATATTGACATTTTCGACGCTGAAGATGTGGAGTATGCCATTGCCACCAGGGTAAAAGGTGATGGGGACATTTTGCTGGTACCTGGAGCTCGTGGATCATCCCTGGACCCCTGTGCCAAACCGGACGGAACCACCACTAAGGTGGGAGTAGATGCTACTAAACCACTGGACAAACTGGAAAAATTTGAAAGGGTCAGTTTCTCCAGTTAATATTCTTTTTAAGTCTAATCATTTTAAATTC
>JAUNXM010000153.1 GCA_030539815.1 Methanobacterium sp. | reverse complement strand
AGGGAGTTAAGAATAACCTTAAGGATTTAAAAATAACTTTAGAATCTACAGTTTTCAGTTTTAACTGTAAAAATATTTCTATTCATTGAAGAGAATAATCTATATCTCGATGAATATATTATATATCACATAACACCGCTCCCAACTGGGCCACTTCCCCCCTAATGCCAGTTTTAAAATTATATTACTGGTAAGGTAAACATTGAACCATCACTTAATCCACATTATCCAATCCATTTGTGATAACCATCCCAAAGATAGATGGAATATTTTATAATGTTGTGAATATGGGGTAAATTACATGTATAATGAGGAACATAAATCAGTTATCATTTTAATAAAAAAAGGGGGTAAAATATGGTCCTTAACCCATTGTTGATTACTTTTTTATACGCCATAGAACCTATGTACAACGTTTTAAACATGTCCCTTAATGAGGATTACTTCCGTTTGTTAATGCTTATTGTGGTAGTGGTTTTGGTAGCTATTCTTGCTGAAAGGATTGAAAAAATTAGAAAACTCAACGAACTAAACCAGAAGTTAAAGGTTCAAACTGATAAACTGGAAGATGCCAATCAGGAATTGGAAGCGTTCGCATATTCAGTATCACATGACCTTAGAGTTCCATTAAGGGCCATTGATGGTTTTTCACGTATACTGGTGGAAGATTATGAAGATAAACTGGATGAAGAGGGAATAAGGCTACTGAATATTGTGAGGGATAACACTGCCAAAATGGGACACCTTATTGATGATATCCTCTTACTATCACGGGCCAGTCGTCAGGAGATGAAATTAAATGAACTGGACATGGGAGCCCTGGCACAGAGTGTTTACGGTGAATTCCAGACTGACGTGGATGGCAGGAACATACAATTCACAGTGGGAGATCTTCCCCATGCCTATGGTGACCGGGCCATGCTGGGACAAGTGTACCAAAACCTCATTGGCAATGCCATTAAGTTCACCCGTAATCGTGACCCAGCCATTATTGAGGTGGGAGGTTATGTGGAAGGTAATGAAAACATCTACTTCGTCCAGGATAACGGAGCCGGTTTTGATATGAAGTATATCAACAAACTCTTCGGGCTTTTCCAGAGGTTACACAGTCCTGAAGAATTTGAAGGAACAGGAGTGGGACTTTCCATTGTTCAAAGAGTGGTTAGAAGACATGGTGGTCGTGTTTGGGGCGAAGGATCAGTGGATGGTGGTGCAACCATATATTTCACCCTCCCTAAGGATAAACCATAATAAAAAAAGAGAGAATTTAATAAAGATTTAATAATCATTGAATGAAAACAAATAAAATAAGATTAAAGACCAATGGAAGGTGTGTTAATGGATTTCGAAGAGGCTGATATTTTATTGGTGGAGGATAATCCCACTGATGCCGAGCTAACCATGAGGGCACTTAAGAGGAAAAACCTAGCCAATCAAGTAGTATGGGTTAAAGACGGAGCGGAAGCTCTTGATTTTATATTTGCCACTGGCCAGTTCGCCCATAGGGATGTTGAAAATTTCCCAAAGTTGATATTGTTGGATCTGAGAATGCCCAAAGTGGATGGATTGGAAGTACTACAGAAGATCAAAGCTGATAACCGGACTAATAAAATACCAGTGGTGGTTTTAACTTCATCCCAGGAGGATCGGGACATTGTGGAAAGTTACAAGTTAGGAGTGAACAGCTACGTTAGTAAACCTGTAGAATTTGATGATTTCATCGAAGCAGTATCCACCCTGGGATTCTACTGGATGTTGATTAACAATCCACCTTAACAAAATCTATTGAAATAGATTTTTTAAATATGGTGAAATATTATATTAAAGGCACATCCTTATATTAAAGGCATAAACCCTACTCATCACATTTAGATTATAATGCTGATTATTTTATTGAGGATAATCTGGATAAGATGCGGAGTGGACTCTGTTACTGCACATTAGTAAGCGCATTAGTGATTTTATGGAAGAAGAAATTAAAGTCCTCATCCTGGAAGATGTTCCCCTGGACGCTGAGTTAATAGAAAGGGAACTTAGAAAGGAAGGATTCAGTTTTACCAGTCATCGTGTTGAACGTGAAGATGAATACCGTAAGGAAGTGGATGAATGGCAACCCCATATCATACTGGCAGACCATTCATTACCTCAATTTGATGGTGTTTCCGCACTTTATATTGCCCAGGAAAAATCATTCGATACTCCCTTTATATTCGTCAGTGGAAAGATAGGTGAAGAATTTGCTGTGGAAATGTTAAAAAAAGGCGCCACAGACTACGTACTAAAACATAACCTTTCAAAATTAGGATATGCTGTTCGAAGAGCTTTGACTGAAGCTAAAGAACATGCGGAAAGAAAAATAGCCCAGGAAGCCCTATTAGAAAGTGAAAAAAAATACAGGGCTCTTTTCGAGAAAACTGAAAACCCCATTCTGGTATTTGCTGAAAATGGTACATTTACTGATTTTAACCAGGCAGCAGTGGATTTTCTGGAAACAGAACCCCATGATCTCCTTAAACACAGAATTCATGATTTTATTCCATCAGAAGCAGACCCTGTTAATATGGATGATTGGTCCACTGGACATATAGTGGAATTGCCTCTAAAAATTAAAGATGAACTTAAGATACTTGAATTAACCATTACCCCAGTAAAACTGGGTGAAAATAATATTATCTTTGCCACTGGAAGGGACCTCACCAAACAAAAAAGGATGGAAAATGCCCTAAAGGAAAGTGAAGAAAAATACCGGTTACTGGTTGAAAACCAAACTGATATGGTGGTGAAATTCGATCCCGAGGGTAAGGTTCTCTTTGCCAGCCCTTCCTACTGTGAAGTTCTGGGCCGAACCGAGGAAAGTATTATGGGAAGTAATTTTTTACCCCTGGTTCACCAGGAAGACCAGGAAAAGACCCATAGGTCCCTTGAAAAACTACGCCGCCCACCATATGTAGTTTTTCTGGAACACCGCTTGTTAACCATGAATGGTTGGCGCTGGATTGCCTGGGCTGATAAAGCAATAATGGACGATGATGATGAACTGGAAGCATTCGTTGGTGTGGGACGTGACATCACCGAACGAAAGATGGCTGAAGACAGGATAATGAGATCCTTGAAGGAAAAGGAGTTACTACTTAGAGAAATTCACCATCGGGTGAAAAATAATTTGCAGATAATATCCACCCTACTAAGCCTACAATCATCCAATATTGAAGACCAGAGAGTTATAGACTTGTACCGTGAAAGTCAAAATCGCATACTATCCATTGCCCTGATTCATGAAAATCTTTACCAATCTGAAGATTTAACCAATATTAACTTTGCCAGTTATGTGAAGAACCTCATTGATGATCTGTTCCATTCTTATGGCGTGGATCCAGATAAAATCCGTATTATTATGGAAATAAAGGATTTTGTAATGGGTATTGAAACTGCAATTCCTGGTGGCCTTATTATCAATGAATTAATCTCAAATACTCTGAAACACGCCTTTCCCAGGGGTGAAGGTGAAATTTATCTGGAATTGACCCAAAAAGAGAATGGGAAATACAAGTTAACAGTTCGGGATAATGGAGAACCATTCCCGGATAACTTCAATTTGGATGATGCCAAAACATTAGGAGTTAAGCTTATCTCTAACCTGGTAAATCAACTTGATGGTGAAATGACGCTAAATAAAACTAATAAAGAATTTAAAATTGAGTTTGAGGAACTTAAATACAAGGAGCGGATCTGATGACCGAATCCCGGATATTAGTGGTTGAAGACGAAGCAATAGTTGCCATGGGTATTAAACAGAAACTGGAAGAACTGGGTCATCAAGTAGTGGACATTGTTTTCACTGGGGAAAATGCCGTTGAAACAGCCCTTAAAATGAAACCAGACCTAATATTAATGGATATTGTTTTGAAGGGGAGTATGGACGGTATTGAAGCTGCTGGTAGAATTCGTAATCAGTTGGACATCCCGGTAATCTACTTGACTGCCTATTCAGATGAAGAAGTCCTGGAAAGGGCACGTATGACCGAACCATACGGGTATATTATCAAGCCATTCAAAAAGAGTGAATTAAATGCCAACATAGAAATGGCCCTGTATAAGCATGCCGAGGATCAAAAAAAGAGTGAAACGGTTAAAAAACAGATTTTGGCCGATTTCTATGATTTCATACTCAACTCCATGCCCACCACTGCAGATCAGTCCGATGAGGAAATCAGGAACACCTTACTGAAACTATTCGCATCACGCCTGGAAGAGGAAATGAGACCTCGTTTTGAAAAAGAACTGGGAGATACTGTTGAAGAACAAAATTTAGATGATTTAGAGAGTATTTACAACGCCTACTTGGATTGGGTGGCCCACCTATTCTCTGATTTCGGAGTTCAGACCAAGATCGAACCCAAAGGACATGTGCACCTTTTCAAATTCCTCAACTGCCCCTGGATCGATGATGCGAAAAAGAAACCCGTATTTTGTCTAAACTGCCAGGCTATCATGCAGCAAACATTTGATTGGACTGGTATGGAAGGTAAAGTAGAGAAAAAAGCCACCATTGCCGATGGTTCTAATGCGTGTGTCTTTAAATTTAAGGTACCCTTCATGAAAACATGACCATCTAAAAGTTTAGAATAGACAATAGATTAATTTACTTTTCTATTCTTTCCAGTCAAGATTATACTGGCCAGCTTGTAATGATACTCTTAACTTTTTTGTATTCATTATCAGAGAATACCATCCAGCA
>JAUNXM010000152.1 GCA_030539815.1 Methanobacterium sp. | reverse complement strand
TTTAGGGAGATTATCATCTTTTTTGGTGGTTACCTTGTCGTATAAAGTGAGTTCCTGATTTTTTAACGGGTCGAATCGCGGGTCGAAAACACTGAGCACTTTAGCCAGATCCCCGGTCTCATTCAGCATTTTCCTAAACCGGGGAAAAGTACTCAGGTCATAGGAACGGGCTTTTAATTCCCTTTTTATCTCATTTTCTGCACACAACCGGCAAAGATGGTCTCCATGATAAAAATAGGATTTTTCTCTCTGGATCAGGGTTATGAAACCTTCAAAGGTGCAGTGCCTGCATATGAGAGTGTGATTGTATTTTATATTTAATGATTGGAGAAATTCCTCAGTGTCCGGATCTCTGCCAACCAGAAAGATGTTCTGTTTCCTCAAGACCTTCACTGCTTCACTGGGAGGTAAGATAGTTTCCTTGTCCTTTTTTACTATGAACTTGTGTATCTTCAGCTGCCCATCCACCCGGCGAAACTTAAGGTAACCGTGGAAAAAGGGTTTTCTCCGACTGTTCAAAGCACCCTTTGAACTTCCAATGGGAAAAAGTTCCACAATCTTCTTTTTACGTCTTAAAATTATCATTTTACCTGATTATATTAAAGATCCGTTTGGTTTATCCAGTGGTTAGTGGGAATGGTTTATTTAACAAATGTTCAATTAAAACAATTATTGTTATATCCATTAATTATTATTTTCATGAAAATTTAATAGAAATTTAATGAGCCATAAATCCTGTTGAATTATAAATTTAATGATAAATCTTAACGAATGATGATAAATCATCTCTGACATTACTGGTAAAAATTTTTCTTAAAATGTTAAGTCCCCTAAACTAATTAAATAGGAGAACTAACGGTTAATGAATTGAAATAAATATGAAAATATCAGGATGTTAATTTTATCCTTTCTATGGTTTCAGCCCTTTCTTCATGGTATTCCACCACGTTGATTTCATTTATATTGCCCTTTATTTCCAAGTTGGAGTAGTTGATCTGGTCAACCAGTTCCTTACAAGTCCATTTTTCTATGGAGTTACCAATACCAATGTGGGGAATGAAGGGTAGATCCATCCGGAGTTCATCTGCCAGTTTCCCAGAATAGAGCTGGTCATGGAGTTTTAATATTTGACTGTAACCCTCATCAGGCACCAGTAAAACATGCCAGTATGGTGTAAAGGCATCTTTTTCCATGACAGCACATCTTATTGCGAATTCTATTCGGTGATGATCTGCTGCCCTTCTTTTGATTTCTTCAATGAATGTTTCTGGTCTCTGATTGAAAACAGGGAATACCAGGGTGAAATGGGGTTCCATCCGGCCGTGGTAAAGTTCGTCATTTTCTTCCCGGAATTCTTGAATCCACTGGTAATCCTCATTACTGATTTGAGGGTATGCTAAGGCTAATAGTGACATTATAATTAGTCTCCATCTGAATCGGGCTTTTTGTATGAGTGAATAGGGGATACTTAAATTATTGGTTGCAGGTTAGCGATAAGGGGATTTAAGTGAATTTAAAAAACTGGGGCCCGATAAATGGGTATGCTGGATTTCCTAAAGGGATTCCTCTTCCCTGGCCAGTTTTTCCTTTAACATTTTTTCGGCTTGTTCCCTTAGAATGAACTTCTGTATCTTTCCACTGGCAGTGAGGGGGAATTCATCCACAAAGAAAACGTGTTTTGGCACCTTGAAACGGGCAATCTTGGTTCGGGCATAATCACGGACATCTTCCTCGGTGAGTTCGGCTCCTTCCTCTAGGATAATACAGGCACCGACAATTTCGCCATACTTTTCATCGGGGATCCCCACAACCTGAACATCGAGGACTCCGGGCATGGTGTAAAGGAATTCTTCAATTTCTCGGGGGTATATGTTTTCTCCACCACGGATGATCATGTCCTTTATTCGACCTACTATGGAGTAATATCCTTCCTCATCCAATGTGGCCAAGTCTCCACTGTGTAACCAGCCATCTTCATCTATGACTTCCCAGGTTTTCTCAGGCATTTTATAGTAGCCCTTCATCACATTGTATCCCCTGCAACATATTTCACCTGTCTGGTTAGGTCCCAGGTCTTCTCCAGTCTCAGGGTCCACAATTTTAACTTCACATTCGGGTAATGGTTTGCCCACAGTTTCCACCCGTTTCTCCAGGGGATCGTCCACACTGGTCTGGGTGAATCCGGGTGAACCCTCGGTTAAACCGTAGACACTGGTTATCTGGGCCATGTTCATGTCATTGACCACCCTTTTCATGGCTTCAATGGGTGGAGTGGAACCAGCCATGATCCCGGTTCGGAGGCTGGTGAGATCGAACATGTCAAACATGGGATGGCTATATTCCGCAATGAACATGGTTGGCACTCCATAGAGTGCAGTGCAGCGTTCCTTCTGGACTGCAGCCAGAACCATGAGGGGATCGAAGAGTTCCACCATTACCATGGTGGCCCCGTGACTGAAAGTAGCCATTACTGCTAGCACAATACCGAAACAGTGGAAAAGAGGCACACATATGCATAATCTGTCCTTTTCCGTAAATTTTTGCCTTTCACCAATGTAGTAACCATTGTTGAGTATGTTACGATGAGTTAACATAACTCCCTTGGGAAATCCTGTGGTTCCCGAGGTGTACTGCATATTAACCACGTTGTTACAGTCCACAGAGGCTTTGATCTTCTGGAATTCAGTTTCATCCCCGTGTTTTCCCAGGAGCAGTAGTTCATTGGTGTTGAACATTCCACGGTGTTTTTCTGGTCCCACGTAGATAACACTATCCAGGAATGGGAATTTTTCACTTTTAAGTTTACCTCTTTCCTGGGTTTTAAGTTCAGGGATGAGTTCATAAACTATTTCAATGTAATCCACATCTTGGTATCCATCAATAATTGCCAGGGCCTTCATATCTGATTGTTCCAACACATAAGCCAACTCATGACTTTTGTAAGCCGTGTTAACGGTAACCAGAACCGCTCCAATCTTTGAGGTTGCAAAAAGCAGGGTAAGCCAGTCTGGTACGTTTTTGGCCCATATACCCACATGATCTCCCTTCCCTATCCCAATTTCCAGGAGGCCTTTGGCCAGGAGGTTCACCCTCTCATCAAACTGCTGGTAGGTAAAACGAAGATCGCGATCCGGGTAGACCATGAATTCTTGATTAGGATCCTTTTCTACCATTTTTTCCAGGAAATCACCAATGGTAAGCTCACTAAAAACCATTTTAAAAACTCCAATTTTTTCCTCAATATTTAACCCTGTAATGTTAGCTAATGGCTGATTTTTCCATTTATTCCTATTTAAACATCCATATCTTAATTATTCCCTTTGATCAGTTTAAAGCACATTTAGAGCATTATTAATTCAATCTATTTTCCAGAATAATCATCTAAATATTCTTCCAGTTTTTCCCTCACGTCATCTGGTATGGGTCTTGATTTTTGTTGCACGAAGTCATAGTGCACCAGGACAGCTGTTCCTTTTGCTTTAAGATGTCCTGATTGCCAGGCTTCGTGGTAAGTAGTGTAAGAACTATTACCAATTCGAATGATACTGGTTTTTATGTCAACATCCGCGTTATAGTACATCTGGCCCAGAAATTCGAAATCAGTTTTAACCATGATCAGTTTCCATTTCTCGTAGCTAAGGTCCAGATCTGGGGTGAATAATCGGTAAATCTTGTTCCTTGCCAGTTCAAACCATTCAGCAAGTACTATGTTATTTATGTGTCTTAAACCATCTGAATCTCCAAATCGGGGTGTTACTGTAATGGTGTACATATTATGAATATCTCCAGCATTATATAGAACTTTTATAAACGCAATCTTAGAAAATATTTTCTTACAGATTACTTATTTGGTATTAAAATAACCCTTCCAATTAAAATGGAGTATAAACCACAGCCAGCATCTTAGAATCCTTTTCCTTGGCATGTACATGATGGGGAACCACTGAATCATAGTAGATACTATCCTCTGCCTCTAAAACGTAGCTTTCCTGTCCGTAAAGCACTTCTACCTTTCCTTGGATCACGTAAAGGAATTCTTCACCCTCATGGGATGCCAGTTCGTACTCCTGGTTTTCAGTGGGGTGTACATCAATGATAAATGGTTCCATGTGCCGGTCCCCCTTCCCGTAGGCCAGGGAGTAGAATTCCAGCGCACTTTTATTGCTGTGATCTCCTAAACCCTGACCAGAAAATCGTATTATGTTATCAGATTTTCCGGATTTAACCATAAAAGGGCCGCTATGTGGAGCATCATCCAGGAAAGTGCCCAGACGTACACCCAAAGCCCTTGCTATTTTTAAAAGAGGAGTTAATGAGGGTACCAGTGCCCCGCTTTCCAGGTTTTCAATGAGTTCAACACTGCTAAAACTGGCATCAGCCAGTTCTTCAATTGACATTTTGCGATCTTCCCTTATCTGACGGATTTTCGCTCCAACTTTGTTCTCCTCGGACATACTAATCACCTTATTTATAAATATTGATATTCATTCAAACTGCAATTTATTAGTTGACAGTAAATATTTCATTATATCCAAAAATTATACCCAATCATTTAAACATTTTTCAGTACCACCACCCCAACCATTCAGAAGAACCATTAGACCAATGTTTAGGGCAGGTGGACAATTGGAATAAGGACAGATAACATGAATATCTGGCCCAAAAAATCTTTAATGACAAATTCAAGTTAATAGTTCAACATAAGACACAACCAAAAGAAGTAGTATTGATTTTGGATTGATTTAACTAATTGATTTGGATTGATTTAAATAGTGAATTGAATTGA
>JAUNXM010000151.1 GCA_030539815.1 Methanobacterium sp. | reverse complement strand
AAACAAGGCTTCCCCAGAAATACCTGAAGGAAATTTCGGATTGGGTCACAATCTACTGTCCATTGTAGGATCAGAAGTTGCACAACCCCTGGAAAAGGAGAACCTGGTCCTGGTTTGTAATGGGGAGATATATAATTATTCCCAAATACGAAACCAGCTTGAAAAGAATTCTGGTTATGATTTTAAAACTGATAGTGATTCTGAAGCGATTCTAGCCTTAATTTTTAACCATTATAATGGTTCTCTACTGCATACCATCCCCCAAGTTGTAAAACAATTGGATGGTGACTATGCTTTTGCAGTCCACGATGGTGAAAACATGGCCGCAGCTAGAGACCCCATAGGGGTCAAACCCCTATATTATGGAGGTAATAAAGGTTTATTTGCTTTTGCTTCGGAAAGAAAGGCACTTTGGGATGTGGGAATAGATGAAACCCATAGTTTACCACCGGGGTTCATGTTACACAATCATAAGTTGGTACCTTTACCACCAAGGCTATCCTGGAAATTGAACCAAACAATTGAGACATCAAAATCTGAAACTACCACCTTAAACCCTGATAAAGAGTACTTTAAAATGATTTTAAAGGACTTTATCCTCGAATCTGTGCAGAAAAGGATCAGGGGACTGGATAAAGTGGGAATATTGTTCTCCGGAGGAGTGGACAGCACCCTCCTGGCAGTGATCTGTAAAAACCTGGGAATTCAAACTGATCTCTATGCTGTGGGTAGTGAGAATTCACCGGACCTCAGCTTTGCCCGTAAAGTAGCAGATGATATGGATCTACCCCTTTATATCCAGATGGTTGATGAGAGTGTGGTGCGAGAATTTACTCCCCGTGTATTAAATGCCATAGAAGAATGGAATGTTATGAAATTAGGGGTAGGAATGACTGCCTACCTTGCTGCAAAGATGGCCCATGAAAATGGGGAGAGGGTGATGCTATCTGGTCAGGGTGCTGATGAACTCTTCGGAGGATACCACCGCTACCTCAATTTTTATCAGCAGAAGGGTGAAAAAGCCCAGGAAGACCTGAAGGGTGATGTGGAAAATCTTTACCAAGTGAATCTGGAGCGTGACGATAAGGTATGCATGGCCAATAGCGTTGAATTACGGGTTCCCTACCTGGACCTTCAAATTATAAATATGGCCATGAAGATACCTATAAAGGAGAAAATTAGTGGCCCAGAGGACAGAATGCGCAAGTGTATCCTCAGAGAAGTGGCCAGCCAGATGGGTGTCCCCCCAGAGATTGTTAAAAGACCTAAAAAGGCAGCCCAGTATGGTTCAGGTATTCATAAGATCCTTAAAAAACGTGTACTTAAAGATCCAGAATACATGCAACAATTGAGGAAATCCTTTAAATTTATAGATATTTAAGTTCATACGAACAAATAATTCATATAAATCATAATCAGTGTAAAGATACAAATTAATGTATAATTTAATTACTGGATTTAATCTGGAATTCTGGATTTAATCTGGAAATACTAATCCAATAAATTTCTGGGAGTGAAAAAGTTGAAGATTGAAAAAGAGGCCGAAGAGATACTCCAGAGCTTTTCTGATGCCCTGAAAGACATACCGGATCTGGAAGAAACCCATTACATGGTGGATAATGTTAACCTATCCCGGGAAGACTATGCAGAGGATAAAGACTCTTCAAAGATCATTCGCAACGCCCATGTAGATGACGAGGGTAACCTTATCGCAGAGAAAGGAAAGTGGGTAAAATGAGATTCAATCTTGTACTGGACTTGCCAGATGTTCCAGGACAATTATTAGAAGCTCTTGAGCCAATGGGGCGGTTAGGTGCCAATATTGTTGCAGTCATCCACCAGAGGGATGTTAAAACAGAACGCGGAACAGTTCCAGTTCAAATAACCATAGAAGGAGATAAGGAAACCCTTGACAGGGTTATGGATGCTATGGAGTCCAAGGATATTCAAATAATGGCCGTGGACGGTGTTCTGAGGAAGGAACAGATCACCACGGTTCTGGTGGGGGATATTGTGGAGGAAGATGTTAAGGAAACTGTAACCCTATTAAATCAGATGGAAGGGGTAAGGGTTGCAGACCTGGATCTTAAAATGTCCGATGAACCTAAAAATTCCGCCACCAAGATAGTTATGGAAGCAGATTTCGGTCAGAAAAAGGAAATACTCAAAAATATCAAAGAAGTTGGGGATCAAAAAGGCTTCCTGGTTATTAATGAAGTTTAAATAAGAAAAATGATTTCTAGAGAGAAGATAGAAATATGGTAGGATTCTACTGGAATAAATGGTGATCCCATGAAAATTATTATTTTAGGTTTTGGTGCAGTGGGACAGGGAGTAGCCCGAGTCCTGTCCATGAAAAAAGATTATTTAAATGATAGATATGATCTTAACCCCCAGATCGTGGCGGTGACTGATCGTTCCGGGGCTGCCATAAATATAAATGGCCTTGATGAAGAATTACTCCTTAAAACCAAGAAAAAAACTGGTAAAATCTCTTCCTACCCAGAATACGGTACTGCTGATGTTTCCAGTCTTGAGGTTCTGGAGGATGTTGATTACGACTGCCTGGTGGAAGTTACTCCCACTGACATTGATAATGGTGAACCCGCCCGTAGCCATATCTTGAAAGCCATGGGAGATGGTAAAGATGTGGTCACATCTAACAAGGGACCCCTTGCATTATCATTCCAGGAACTGGCCACTTCAGCCCAATCAAATGGTGTGGAATTTAAATTTGAAGCATCAGTGGGTGGGGCCATGCCCATAATCAACTTTGCCCATGAAACCCTGGCTGGGTGCAGTGTTCAATCGATCTATGGGATACTAAACGGGACCACCAATTACATCCTATCCAGAATGGCTAATGAAGGTTCATCCTATGAACAAACCCTAACCGAAGCACAGGAGATGGGCATAGCAGAGACTGATCCTTATCAGGATGTTGAAGGTATTGATGCTGCCTGCAAAATAGTCATACTCGCGAACTCTGTTTTAAACCTCCCGGTAACTCTTAAAGATGTGGAAGTAGAAGGGATATCCAGAATAACTGCTGAATCAATTGCTTTGGCTAAAAAAGAAGGATTACTCATTAAACTCATTGGAGAAGCTTCACCAGATGCTCTGGAAGTATCACCACGCCTGGTTCCTAAAGGATCTCCCTTTGCAGTGGAAGGCACCCTAAACGTGGCCACCCTTAAAACCGACCTGGCTGATGAGGTAACTGTGGTGGGTAAAGGTGCAGGATCAGTGGAAACTGCCTCCGCCATTTTAAGCGATATTCTGAGTATCTGGAAAATCCGGAAATAGAAATCTAATATTTCGGAAATTTCCTGATAATTATTTTTTTAACTTAAGGATTTTTAATGAGATAATTCTTTTAACTTAAAGATACTGAATATCCTAAAGAGATTCATAATTTTTATGAACAGATTAAATACTGATTCATTTAAATGCTGATTCATGAAATAAATATCGAATTCATTAAATGACCAATTATCAAATGAATCAATTAAATAAAATGGATATAGGATAATAAAACTGAAAATAGGGAATTACCACCATATAATATTATAACCAGGAGATTTAAGGGAGTATATATTAATGAAATACGTTGTTGTTATTGGAGATGGGATGGTTGACCAACCATTGACCGAACTTAATGGGAAGACACCACTACAGAAAGCTAGAACACCCCATATGGATTTTATTGCAAAAAATGGATCATCAGGAATGCTTCAGACTGTTCCTTCAGGAATGGAACCCGGATCAGATGTAGCCAACCTATCCATTATGGGTTACGATCCCAAAGAATATTACACCGGCCGAGGTCCCCTGGAAGCAGCTAGTATCGGAGCTTCACTGAAAGATGATGATGTGGCATTCCGCTGTAACCTCATAACCCAAAAAAAAGGTCTCCTGGCAGATTTTAATGCTGGACACATCAGCACTGTGGAAGCTGCCGAGCTGATTGAAAGCTTAAACCAGGCTTTCTTCCGTTATGGGAAATTTTATCTGGGGACCAGCTACAGGCATTTGTTTGTTTACAATGATAAAGATGCAGCTCTCCTGAAATCAACACCACCCCATGATGTGGTTGGAGAACCCATCACTGAACATCTCCTTAAAGGGAATGAAAATCTAAGTGATCTATCCAACAAGCTGAACGAATTAATGTATAAATCTTCTGATGTTCTTCTTGATCATCCTGTTAACCAGAAAAGGATCGCATCCGGTAAAAATCCAGCTAACATGATCTGGTTATGGGGGCAGGGACCTAAACCCCGGTTACCACTTTTCCAAGAAAAATACGGCATTAAAGGTGCAACGATCACCGGAGTGGATCTTATAAAAGGTATTGGAACTTATTTAGGGCTGACCAATGTCCATGTCCCGGGTGCCACTGGTTTCTATGACACTGATTACTGTGGAAAAGCTAAACATGCACTGGAAGCCCTGGAAGACCATGACCTAATCTTTATTCACGTGGAGGCTCCAGATGAAGCAGGTCATGCCGGTGATATTCAGGAAAAAATAAGTGCCATTGAACGTATTGATCGACGTATACTGGGAAAATTAATTGAAGAACTCCCTTCATTGGATGATTATGCCCTGGCTGTATTACCAGACCACCCTACACCCATAGATATAAGAACCCATACTTCAGACCCGGTTCCCTATGCAGTGTATACTCCCGGCTGCCAGGCCGATGAAACAAAATCATACGATGAAGTTTCAGTTAGAGATATCCTCAAGAAAAGTTCTGAAAAAATCATGGATGGTTATAAATTCCTTGAATTCTTTATAAACTATGGGAAAAAAGGAT
>JAUNXM010000150.1 GCA_030539815.1 Methanobacterium sp. | reverse complement strand
TTAAGTAACCCTAAAAAACACCTGAGGGACAGGAAAGATTAAGTAACCACGAAAAACACCTGCGAGGATTAGATAACGAGATAACATTACTTCCAGTCATGATTAAACCCCGCGATGTCAGTTTAATTTGTGTAATGATAAAAATTCCATATAACCCCTCTAAATCCCGGTGATGGATTCTGGAATTTAATCTAGTGTCAAACTAATGGAATTAAGTGATTTAAATTTTTACTAACAAGGTTCGTGGCCTCTTCCTTGCCTTTGGGAATATTATTTATGGCTTGAAATTCAATTCGTTACCTTAAAAATTCAATTCGTTAATTAAATTACCAAGATATTTATAACCGAAATAATAAATTGTTTACCATAAACAATATTGGTTTTATCATGTACAAACGGTTATCAATGGTTTGCTTAATGGCTGTGGCTATTTCGTTTTTAATGTTTACACCTGCCTTTGCCGCGGAATTCAGTGGAGATATCACCAGCCTATCTCCAGATAAAGCTAGTTATCCCAATCCCGGTGAGACCATCACCATAACCTGTCAGGGGATATTCACCGATGCCAAGGGCCATGGGAAAACTCTCAGCGGTTCCCAGGTGGTTTACGAGATCACCGATGGCAGTACAGTGATATCCAGCCACACCGCCACTCTAGGTAATCTGGAGGAGGGTGATAGCTTCACCAATACCTGGGTAACCAGTAACACCAACTTCCCCAATGAGGGTAGCTACACCATCACCGCAAGATGGTACGACAGCACCAATCACAATCCCGGTCACCTTATGGACACTGCCAGCACTACTTTCACCAGTATTCCTTCACCCTGGCTCTTGGTGTTCATAGCCGGGCTGGCCATGACCATTGCTGCCTTTGCCCGGAAGAAGAGGTGGTGGCTGTCCTACTACCTGGTGGGTAGTGTTTCGGTGGTGGCCTTCATAATGAGCTTCTTCGTGTTAACTGGTTATGATAGTTACGTTATGAGCCTGGAAGCTCAGTCCATGGCCTACGTGGCCAGCTTGCTGGGCATGCCCTCCCAGTACTTATCACCCAATGCCTTCCTATTCCCGGACCCCACCGGCTGGAGCATCTTCGGAATAGGGTTGGAATGCTCGGCCATAATCGAGATAAGTGTCTTCGTGGCGCTCCTGTTATTTTATCCCAGTTACAATTGGAAAACCAAACTGAAATATGCAACCATCGGAACTGTGGCCACCTTCGCAGCTAATATCATCCGGATTCTGTCCATAGTGTTCATTGTGGCCGTTTTTGGTAAAACCTCGGTGTACCTGGCCCACGCCATCATCGGGAAACTGATCTTCTTCGCTCTCATCGTGATCCTCTACTGGTACTTACTCACCAAGCCCACCATGAACACCGTCCGGAAGAACATTAAATCCGGGAAGTTCTAAGAGCCCCAGTACAGGTAAAAAGATATAAACATGATTAAAACTGGAAATAACAATTAATCAGAAACTTAAACCTGGAAATAACAAATTAAGACTTGAGACATTGACAATTAAGGAAAAAAATGGTAGGCCGATAATAATATGCAGGATCCAAGTTGGGTAGTTATCTTAGTGTGGGGGACCTGGTTACTCTTAACCATAATCATTGATGGTTTGCCCATACCCTACAAGCTCTATTTCTCCCAGAAGACCCGGAGAAAGGTGGATGCAAGTATTGGAGATGACAGGTTACCGGAGGTTAGCGTGGTGGTGCCCGCCCACAACGAGGAGCTTAACATTGGATTCTGCCTGGAATCATTAATAGCATCTCGTTACCCGGAGGGTAAGATGGAGATCATCCTGGTGGACGATGGTTCCCAAGATAAAACCATTGAAAAGGCCAAATCCTTTGAAACCCCGGCTCGGGAGATGGGTAAGAAATTAAAGATCATTGCAAAACCCCACACTGGCAAGGTTCAGGCCCTGAACACAGGACTTAAGAGCACCAGGGGCAGCATCATCATCACCATTGATGCCGATGCCCGGATGGCCAGGGATGCCATCCACAACATAGTGGTTCCCTTTGTAAATGAACCAGAGGTGGGAGCAGCCACCGGTTACATCGAAATCACAGTCCCTGAACCTGGCATTCACCTGGATAAAAACACCAGTTTAACATCTGGAGCCATTGTAAACATCCTGCATCTGGATGAAGCCACTGCTATGGAAGTTGTAACCAGCTACCATGAAGATCCAGGCAGGGACGATGTGGTAAAGGGTGATGTTGTGATTACACCAGCAGGTTCGGCTACCGGGGATGCCAGTATCCAGGTGCGAAAACACGAGGGTGTTCGGGATGGTATACTGGAAACCTTCTTCAGTCGCTGTGAATTTCTGGAGTATATCACCGCCTTTAATTTCGAACGGAGCTACCAGTCCTACGTGCAATCCATATATTCCATGTCCGGGGCCTTCAGCGCCTTCCGACGGGAGGTTATCGGCAAGGTGGGTGGTTACTGGCCCCTCACCGTGGCTGAGGACATGCACATGACCATGATGCTCCACAACCGAAAGGTGAGCATTATACACGTACCGGAGGCAGTGGCCTACGTGGAGGCCATAACTGACTACGACACCCTTTACAGCCAGCGGGTGCGCTGGGCAAGGGGCCAGATCGAGGTGGCCTCCATGCAGGAGAAGCAATGCCCGGTTCCCAAGGAAGACATCCCCTTCCGGGACATATTGGACATTGCCTGGGCTGAAAAGAGCCCGAGGATGATTGGGCATTACCTCCAGAACCGGGTGTCAATTAAGATACAAAGGCTCCGGCAGTGCACCTACAGTTCCTTCAACTTCATGGGATTGCAGAGGATACTCCTGGTGGACCACACCATTGCCTTCCCCCGGCTCCTCTGGGTGTTTGTACTGGCCTTATTCCCAGTACTGGGACTTTACCTCTACATCATACCAGTGGTGGCCCTGCTCCTCTACGCATTCTACATCGCCATCGACCTGGTGGTGATCATCTTCGTCTACCAGAACTCACCTCCCAACACCCAGCACCAGATCGAGAAGTACTTCCCCTTCATACTCCTCCTACCAGTCTACCGGTTGATGACCTTTTTCTTCCGGTTATCAGCCTTCCTACAGGTTCTGAAGGAACCATCGGACTGGACAGTGGACGGGCCAGTTAACGGTTTCAAGGAAGGAGTAAGAGAAGCCAAGAAAGATGCCAACGCAGCCAAGGAATCCGTGGTGACATCTATATTCAACCTGGCCGAGGCACTTAACATAAACCTGGAAAACCTGCTTAATCAGGGCAGGAAAGGAAAATAAGTTCTCCTATTTTTTAATATTCAAGATTTTTTTAAATAGTTGTGCTTTACTTTAAAAAAATCCATTTGAAGGTTGAAAATAGTTCAAGGAGGGTAATATCCGTCATTTTCCTGGCGATATTTTAACCAGGAACGTAGCATCATATCATCAATGGTGTACTTTCGATCTATATGGGACAGGATTCCCTTGTTCTTTAACCGGTTGGTATATTTAAGCAGGGTCTTATTGGAATAATCCACTCGGGATAACAGTTCACTCCAGCTTATTGCTCCATTTTCTACCAGTATTTTGATGATCTCCTTTTCATAATCAGAAAGAGAAGACCATATAGTCACCCACATTATGGCTATTTGATCTAATTTACTGTAAAATGTTTCAATAACCATCTGGTTATCGTAGACCCTCCCTCCAGACATGGTGTTACAAAAACTGTTTATATATGAAGGGTATCCTCCGGTGTACCTGTAAAATCTTTTTAGACCTTCCGGTGTAAATTTAATCTCCGGGATCATTTCCTTCAGGTAATCATAGGTATCTTCTTCACTGAAGGGTTCCACTGGGAACTGGATCATCCTACCCCCAAAGGCACCCTGCGCACCGTTTATCTGATCCACTATCTCACTGGCAGCGGAAGTAGAACCAGTGAAAATATAGGTAACATTATCCTGATGCTGAGTATAACTCCTTATCAGCCAGAAAAAGGCTTCTGGATTTTCAAATTCTCCAATAAGTTGAAATTCATCCAGTATAATGACAAATCCATCTATAGTTTTATGGTTATCCACAACATTCTGGGGAAATTCCATGACCAGGGAACTCAACTTTTCATAATCAGTACCCTACCCGGGGTAGGGGTATACCTAACAGATTACCTGCCCCCTTAAAATCATAAGTTTTAGGGGATATTTTCTTCAACAGAGAGTCTTTAAGATTGTAAATCTTCCTCAATGAACTTTTATCTTCCAGAGAATTTAAAATGGCTTCAAAAAGGCTGTGCATGACCTTTTCTTCAGTCAGGTTCCCCTTCTGTATGCCATGAATCTTAGATAGATCAAGGTAGGCTGAGAGCACATTGTCCGGAAGCTCCCTCTTTAGTTTCATTAGGAGGAATGATTTTCCAACCCCCCTACGACCAGTAACTAGCAACTGGTTAGCTATATCATCTTTAAATCCGCTTAAAAATATGTTTAATTGTGCTAATTCTTTCTTGCGGTTAAAAAAATATTTATCAAGATTTGAAGGGATTCCTAATGGCATATTGGGCATGAAAACACCTTGAATTTTTTACATATTTTGGAGTTTTTGGATAGTTTGTGTACACTTTTTGGTGTACTTATTTACACTAGTTACTTTGAGTACACTAAATCTGCAAGTTTACCCAGATACACAAGTTACCCGGAAAACACAACACATTCTTCTTGAATGTACACTGCTACACCAATCCAATCAATCAACCTACTCTACACACCAAGCAACCTAAACCAACCCAACACACAGATCAACAATTTAAACTATTACTCCGAGTACATCCATTTTAAATTGTACCATCCTCCACCGGTTAATCCA
>JAUNXM010000012.1:20106-28823 GCA_030539815.1 Methanobacterium sp. | reverse complement strand
AATATATTATGTTCTAATTTACCTTAATCTTTTAATTATTTTTTACCATTTTTTCCTGGGTTTTATTAAAATTGGCCTAACTAAAAAAAAAATCTCACATTTTTTTAAGGAGCGAGAATTTTCCGGGATTTGCTGGTTAAAACTTTCCTCTGGTTTGTAACCAGCACCATGTCTTCGATTCGGATTCCAAATTTCCCCTCAACATATATTCCTGGTTCAACTGTCAATACCATCCCTTTTTTCAGCTTTTCATCACTTCTGAAGGATAATGATGGTTTTTCATGAACTTCTAACCCCACTCCGTGTCCAGTGGAATGGATGAAATTATCAGCATAGCCATATTCTTCAATAACATTTCGAGCTACCTTATCAATATAAGATGCTTTAACACCTGGTTTTATGGCATCTATAGCTTTCTGTTGTGCTTCCAGGACGATGGAAAGTATTTCCTCCTCTTCTTTTCCTTGAATTAGGGTACGGGTCATGTCTGATGCATAATATTGGTATAAAGCCCCCCAATCTATCATTATGGGGCTTTTCAATTTCTGTGATGTGGTGGAAGCGTGGGGGAAGCTTGATCTTGGTCCTGAGGCTACAATAGTTTCAAAAGAAGGTCTGGGGGAACCAGCAGACCGCATGTTGTATTCCAGTTGAGCAGCTAGATTATCCTCACTAACTGAAAAATCCAGATCTTTAAATGAATCTTCAGCAATTTTGATGGCTCCTTTAATTTTTATAATCTCACTGGAAGATTTAACTGCTCTAAATCTCTCTATAATGTCTGTAATTTTTATTTGAAAGTCTTTACATAATTGGTGGTAGGTTCCCACTGTCATGGAATGTTCGACACCCAGTTTTCCCTGTACAGTTTCTAGCAATGGTTTTTTAAGCTCTCCCAAAGATATGAATTCATTCACCGTGACCTGGGATTTGTCACGAGCTTCATCCAAGTCTAATTTTGAGCATAAAAGCAATGGTTCTTCTTTTAATATTAAGGCAGAAATACTAGAAGGTTTAAAACCAGTTATATATGCTATATTTTCGGGTTTAAGAATAATTAATGAGAATAAATCCTCTTGTTCCATCTTTTGTAGTATTTCATCTATTTTCATAGGGATTACCTTGCAGTTTCAATTCTGGTAAAGAATAGATATTTAAATTGAATAAAAATAGTTCAACTATAATCCTTTTTTATCCTCATTCTCCTTATTTTTTGGTAAAATATTATCCTTAATTATTATTGCCAGTTGTTTCATGATTTTTGGGGGTATTTCTCTCTTTTCAGGAAGGGGGATATATCCAAAATCAGGATCACGGAAGATTAACCCATTAAAAGTTACTGGGTCTTTATAACGGGGTATGAAATGCCAGTGAACCTCGGGTTCAGGATTTTCATTTCGAAATGCAGAATTTTTAAAACAACTCCAGTTATAAAGGGTGGGTTTGAAAGTATTTTCCAGAGCTCCTTCCAGTTTTTGTACCACCATTGCAAAATCAATCCATTCATCATTGTTAACCTGGGAAAGATCCTGGCAATGCCTTTTTTGAGCAACTACACAGGTTCCAAGATAACGTTGGCTAGGTGCAAGATATATATTCCAGTGGAGGGTCTGCCAGATCAGTTGACCATAACCCCCTATAATCTGACAATATTCACACTGGGCATCATTCATAGAAAATCACATCTTTTAGTATTAACTGAATACAGGATTTGCAGGTTAAAGGAATTTGTATTTAATTAATAATATGATATTGATTATGGAATATTTGTTGATATTAGAATATTAATATCATAGGTGATGGTTTTAATATGGTGATGGTTCCACCAAAAAATAAAAAGTATTAGATTTTGGAAAATGATTCATGAGTTTGAGGAAATCATTTATAAATGAAGAGAGGTTCTTTAATATAATTATGGTTAACTTCACATCCCGTGAGATTAGAGACATATTAATATCCATGCTGGTTATTGCCGGGGTTTTTGCGTACGTATTCCGGAGTATTAACCAGGGGGATTTCATATCACTGATTCCAGTTACACTGGTTGCAGTGGGATTTGGATTCGTCTTCCACGAACTGGCTCACAAATTCATGGCTTTGAGGTACGGTTTCTATGCTGAATACCGCCTATGGGTTGAAGGCTTAATTTTGGCCATTGTAACAGCTGCCCTTGGATTTGTATTTGCAGCACCAGGTGCGGTGTACATTCACGGGGAGTACATATCAAAGGAAGAGAATGGAAAAATATCCATTGCCGGGCCATTAACTAACATAGCTCTGGCAACCATATTCTTTATTTTAATCCAATTTATATCATTATCCCCTCTATTACTACTAGTCTGTAGTCTTGGCTTTATGATAAACAGTTTTCTAGCATTTTTCAATCTGTTACCAGTATTTATGTTAGACGGGGCAAAAGTTTTAAAATGGAACCCGTTTATATGGGTGGTTACCATTGGAATAGCCTTTATAATGATGGCTTATCCCTACATACTGCAGTATTTCTATTGACTTTTAATAAATTTTGTTACAAATATATTATTTCATAGCTTAAATCACTAGACGATTCGTATGTTTAAAGAAGTTCCGATTAAATACTTTGGGGGTACCCACCGTTGTCGTGATCCTCAGGAAACCATAGAAAAGGTAGAGGGAAAACTTTTGGTGGCAGGAGTTACCCGAATAGCAGAAATAACTCACCTTGACCGTGTTGGAATACCAGTATATTCCGCGATCCGACCCGGGGCTGCAGAAGGTGCGGTAAGTATTTACGCTGGTAAAGGAGCCACCAAACCACAGGCCAAGGCCTCGGCCATGATGGAAGCCTTTGAAAGATATTCTGCCGAACAACAGGAAGCAGATGGTGAAAAGATAATTTTTGGATCTTTCCAAGAACTGGAGGAATGTATTGATCCTTCGACATTAATATTACCTGCCAAATCAAAAGGCATGGCTAAAACTGATATTGAATGGGTAAATGCAGTTGATGCCCGTAATGATACCCAATGTTTGGTTCCGGCCAATGCAGTTTACCATCCCTACCAATCAACCAATGGAAGTTTTCTTTTTAAATCCAGTACCAATGGTTTGGCTTCAGGTAATGTACTGGAAGAGGCGGTTTTCCATGGTATAACTGAGGTGGTGGAAAGGGATGCCTGGAGTATCTTCGAGGCCACAAGACAGCCCCTTATGGAAGTGGACTGCACAGGCACGGATAACCCTCTGATAAATGATGTTTTATCCAAATTCCACAAAGCAAGTGTGGAAGTTAAACTGGTTGATTTAACTGCTGATGTGGAAATTACCACCATGGCTGCAGTATCAGATGATACTGTTCTTAAAGACCCAGCACTCCTAACATTAGGGGTGGGAACCCATCTCGACCCTGAAGTTGCTGCTTTACGTGCATTGACTGAGGTGGCTCAAAGTAGAGCAACCCAGATCCACGGCACACGCGAAGACACCAACCGGGCAGTTTTCATGCGCAAGGCAGGTTATGAACGTATGAAAAGAATTAACCAGCACTGGTTCGGGGAATCACAGGGCACAATAAACCTCACCGATATGGAGAATAAATCTCAAAAATCATTCAAAGATGATATTGAAACTTCCCTGGAACTTTTGGAGAAATGTGGGTTTGATAATGTTCTTTTCACTGATCTTACCCGTCCAGAGATCCAGATTCCAGTGGTGCGAGTCATCATTCCGGGCATGGAAGTATATTCCGTTGATTCTGAAAGAGTGGGGAAAAGACTTCTCAGATTGTGAATTTTTTTATATTTAATTATTCTTTTTTAATTCTCTTAAAAACGGATTATCAGATGAATAATCGTTTGAAGAGAACTGTTTGATGAAATATCCCCTCCATCCTGGAATTTACGGATAAAAAATGGTAAATTATTTATATCAACAAAACGAGAATTTAGTAATAATTGATATAATAATCTTAAGGAGGAATTAAGTTGAAAAAATATGCTCTTTTGATTTTAAGTATTGTAATAATAGTTGCTTTTGCATCTGGATGTACCACCAATAATTACAAAACATATGATAGTAATGGGATCAGTTTCCATTATCCTACCGGTTGGAATGAAGTCTCACCGGACCAGCTGAGTTTAACTGTGGAGGGCACTTCTGAGGTCCTGGCCGTGGTTGTGGACCCTGAAAACATTCAGAACAATAATTACCAGACTCTAGTATTCTTTCAGCGAATTCCAACCACTGGCACGCTGGCTGTGGCAACTGCATCCTTAAAAACGCAAATCCAGGCGGTTGGGGGTCAAGTTCTATCTGAAACAGATAGAACCATAAATGGAGTTCCTGCTAAAGACATGGTTTACTCCATAAGCACTAACTCTGGAGTTGCTAAAAAGGAACGTATTGTCGCCCTGCAAGATGCCGGCAACCGATACTATATCGTATGCAGTGCACCAACCGCTGACTTCGACAGACAACAATCTAACTTCAACTTAATAATAGATAGTTTTGAGATTCAATAAACTGGGCATTAATCCTAAGAATTTCAATACTTTTCCCATTTCCTTTTTTTGAAAGGTTTAGGAATGATTTATTTCTTTAAATGTTCATGAAGCGTTTTTTTAATAAATAGTATGTATTTTGGCCGGTTCATGATAATAAAATCGTTATACCAAATAGTAGACCATATTTTAACATAAATGATTCAATGTTTAACCAATTGATTACATTAAATTGGGTAGAGTAAATAATTTATAATTGAAATCATACTTACAAATCTACGATTTATATTCAGTTAATTATTCCATTAAGACTGGAGTTAATTCTTTTTAATTTGGTGGAGAAAATGAAACAAGTCATTGTGATGAGAGCAGATCTGAAAATGAGCAAGGGTAAATTAGCAGCCCAGGCATGTCATGCTAGTTTAGGTGCCTATAAAAAGGCCGATGAAAAAGTTATAAGAGAATGGGAACTGGAAGGTGGTAAAAAGGTGGTTGTCCAGGTTAAAAGTCAGGAAGAATTATTCGAAGTGTACGAACTGGTAAAAGCTGCTGGAATTCCCAGTTTCCTGGTAAAAGATGCAGGTCACACTGAAATCCCACCATCCACCGTAACTGGCTTGGGTATTGGTCCGGAAAAGGATGGACGGATAGATAGAATAACCCAGGATCTTAAATTGCTTAAATGAGTATGTTAAATGTGTTGTAATATCCCGGCAATATTGAAATAAAAATTTACAAATGTAACGGAGAATCTGGATATGGAATGGGTGGTTAAGGTTGGTGGGAGTCTCTTCCCGGATGATGCAATCAGTTTGGCTCAAGAATTGGTGGGTGAAGATGTCCTGATCATATGTGGAGGGGGAGAAATGGCCAACAGTATCCGCCAGTACCATGAAAAACTGGATTTCTCGGCAACTACCAGTCATAAAACTGCCATCCTTTGCATGGATATACTGGGCATTCTCCTGGCAGACAAGGTTAAAGGAGCAGTACATGTCAGATCATTAGAAGAAGCTAAAAAAGTTTTGGATGAGGGTCAATTACCAGTTTTGATCCCATCACTACTCCTGAAATATCTGGATACTCTGGAGCATTCCTGGAGGGTGACCTCTGATTCCATCTCATTATATATATCACATCTACTTGATGCGAAACTATTAATAAGCACGGATGTAGATGGTATATACACACATAGACCATCCCTAGATGGCGCCCAATTCATCAAGGAAATTAGTGCAAAAAAACTTCTAAATTTTGGTGAAACATCATTAGATGAGAGCTTTGCTGAGCTTTTACTTAAATATAAAACCAGCGCTTATGTTGTTAATGGCAAACACCCGGAGAGGGTTATGGCCATATTGGAAGGGCGAAGCTCTATAAACACGTTCATCGGAGGAGATTGAATGGATAAAATAGAATGTACATCATGTAAACAAGAAATATCACCTGTAGAAACCTATGTAAAATTTGAATGTCCTGAATGCGAGGAAATATTATACCGCTGCCAGAAATGCCGAACATTCGGCCATCTTTACCAGTGCAAATGTGGATTTAAAGGCCCATAATTACCAAGGACTTTAAAGGACTTTGAATCCTTAAATATCCTTTAAAATATTTACATGCAATTAAAACATGCATGAATCCTTAGAATAAAATTCATTAATCCAAAAAAAACTGATTTTACTGAAATTAATAGATTAATGGTGAATAGATAGGATTTTCTATTAAATCCATTTTACTGAAAATGGGATTTTTCCTATTTAAATCCCTTAGTAAGTCAGATAATAGCTTGATAAGTCAGATTAAATTCCTAAGTAAATAATTATGTAACTTAATACATTCACATGCCCTGTAATTTCAAGCAGGGGATTTAAATTAAATAATGGAGGAATTATAGATGGGAGAAGTTGTTGCAACAATAAAATTAATGCCAGAAAGTCCTGAAATAGATTTAGCTCAGATTAAAGAAAAAGTTACCCAATCAATACCTGAAGGAACTGAATTACATAAAATAGATGAAGAACCAATAGCTTTTGGTCTGGTAGCTCTCAATGTGATTGTTGTTGTTGATGATGGTGAAGGGGGAACTGAAAAAGCAGAGGAAATCTTCGGTCAGATCGATGACGTTGCCAGTGTAGAAGTTGTGGACGTGCGCCGGTTAATGTAAATTGGGAAATATTCCCTATTTTTCCTATTTTTGATTTCAAGGCTTTTTACATATTCCTTTTATTTTTAAATATTTAAGTTATTTTTTTAGAATTATTAGAATTTGAGTTTAGGTTTGTCAGTTATGGATTAGAAAATTATATTAATACTATTTTTATAATTAATATTAATTACATTTTGAGATTATTACATAAATATGCCAATATCAATAACTGGTCTTAGGGTGTATACAGTGTTTGAAATTATATTTGCCTGCATAATGGGGGTATTCTGTGGTGTAATAACTGGTTTAATACCTGGCATTCACGTAAACACCGTGGGTGCATTTGTTTTCTCAGCATCACCACTTCTACTTTATTCTTATTCGCCTGAAGTGCTGGCAGTTTTCCTTCTTTCCATGTCCATATCGCATGCTTTACTGGAATTTGTACCATCCATGTTTTTAGGGGTACCTGAAGAAGGGACAGTTCTCTCTATAATGCCAGGGCACCACCTTCTGCTTCAGGGAAGGGGAAAAGAAGCCATACGCCTGGTTTCGTTAGGAGGTTTTGGAGCAATGATCACCACTATTCTCTTATTACCCATTTTCATGGTGGGGTTACCCTTTATATATGGATTTTTAAAGCCGTATATCTGGATCATCCTATCTTTGGCTGTGGTTTACATGTTAATACGTCTCAGCAGGGATTTAAAATCAATAGTGTGGTCCTCTGTTCTTTTTATCTTTTCGGGAATAATGGGTTGGGTTGCTCTTAATTCTCCCTTATCTTCCAGTGTTTCTCTTCTTTGTTTATTCTCAGGCCTTTTCGGGGTAAGTACCCTTTTACATAGTCTGTCCCAAAACTCGTACCTACCTCCTCAGAGGAAGGATCATCACCTTGAAATCAACAATGACATTCTCAGGGGGATATTCGCAGGAGGGATTGCAGGGAGCATACTGGGATTTTTACCAGGGATGGGCCCGGCTCAGGGGAGTATGCTGGCCCAGGAGTTAAGTGGGTCTTCAGATAGTGGAAGTGAAAGGGAGGGATTTTTGGTGGCCATGAGTGGGGTTAACGTATCCGATGCACTTTTTTCCCTGATAGCCATTTATTTAATTGGCAATCCCCGAAGTGGAATCGCAGTTTACGTGAACCAGTTACTCCAGGGATTGGACTTCAATCACCTATTAATCATGATATTCGCATCAGTAACTGCAGTATCAATTTCCCTGGTTCTATGTATAAAGTTGGGGGACTGGTTTAGCCATTCCATGGAAAAAATTAATTATGAAAAACTTTCAGGGGTGGTTATTGTTTTCATGAGTTTTTTGGTAGTACTCTTTGCAGTGATGGAGCAGGCCAATCTATTTTTTGTTATGCTGACCTACATCACCTCCATTGCCCTGGGATTGCTCCCTCATTACCTTGATATTAACAAATCTAACCTTATGGGGGTGTTAATTGTTCCTGCAATTGTGATTTATGCGGGTATTGCCTGAAAAAAATTGGCATGAATTAAATAGATTATTTAGATAGTATCTAAGAAATCAATAGTAAATTAAAATAAAGTAATTGATAAAATAATCCTTTAAATAATCACAATTTCATTGCACAGGCTTTTTACAGCCGTGGTAAAGATGTTAGTGTCGGCACCAGGGAACGTATCCACAATACAAATATCAAATTCTTCTTCTAAAAAACTTTCCAGTTCCTTCACATCCCGGCAGTACACTGCCCAGGATTTTCCATGGGCTACTAAACCTTCCTCACGGTTGGATAGTTCTACTGGGAACCCATTAACTTCCAGGTTAAGGGCGGTAGTACATGCAGCAGGGTACCAGAGGTCATTGAAAACCACTTTATGAGCACCGTTTCTAAGAGCAGCAATCCCCAGTGTCCCGGGGCCACATGTGCAGTCTAATATTTTTGGATTTTTATATTTGGCCATTGCTCTTATTAATGATGATATTTTGGGAGATACTGGTTTTGGGAATTCTATATGGATTTCTCCCTGATGTTTGTAGATGCAGAGTGGGCCATCAGGGGTTTGCACCAGGTCACAACGCATATCACAGCCAGCCAATAGTTCATA
>JAUNXM010000012.1:0-20096 GCA_030539815.1 Methanobacterium sp. | reverse complement strand
CATATTTATTGGGGAATGATTCACTGTCCCTTATTCCCACTGTATCTTTTATATATCCTTTTAAAACTCCTTTAACTTCTGGAACTTCGTTTATTATTCTGTGGGCACATTTCTGGTTAACATCTGGAGATAATATTACTAATGTATCCTGAGAAAGGTAGGGAACATTTTTAAGGGGGAAAGCAGGGGTTATTAAGGGAATACAAACATCCCTCAGACTGGCATTTTCATCCTTCAATCCTTCTTCTTGCATGATAATTAAGATATGGGCCACAACCAAGTCCAGATGGCGACGACCACAGACACATCTTTCCCAATTTCCACCTATTTTTTCATGGGGTCCTATCTGCTCAAGAAATGGTTTGAACTTTTTAAAATTCCATTCTGGACAGTTATCACAGGGAGAATAAATATATTCAATTTCCTCTAAGACCACAAGCGGTTTTTTTATACATTCTTGGTTGCATCTGCACTTTATGTCCATATACTTAAATATTTGATACTTTATATAAATAATATTAAGTTAATCTAATAATAACGGAATATTTTAATTATGTAGAGTTATACTGTCTGTTGACGGATAAGCCACTTGTAAATTGTGAGAAAATGAAGGACAAGCGCAAGGAAATACTGAAGGATCTTCTGGGCGAATTTGGTTCTGAAGAAGATGAGGAAGAAGATTTCGTTGAAAAACAAGAAGAGTATGAAGTACCTCGCGAAAATACAGAAAATAAAGTATCTTCAGTGCTGGAAAAGGTTCAAGAGGATGATGAAGAGGAATTCTCCTTAGATAAGATAATGAAAAAACCGCCTAAAAAGGTTAAAAAGGTCCGGAAAGCTTCTGATGGGTTGAAGGCGGAGATTATTGAGGAAGGATTGATCCCAAAGTATAATGTGAGTGTACCTCACTTTTCTGGTAAGGAAGAAATGATTTTTAATGAAGTCCGGGAGAAACTGGTGGAAGTTGCTGTTTCCCAGGGCGAAGAATTTAATATTGATGAAGAATCATTCATAGGAGAGGTTAAACAATTCCTCCGGACCCGTGGAGTTCGGGATGTGGAAAGGCTGGCCACTCAGATTTCTCAGGTGATGTTGGGATACGGGAAACTGGATCCCATGATCAAAGATGATGATCTAGAGGAAATCATGGTTATAGGCACGGATAGTAGTGTGTTTGTTTACCACCGTAAAATTGGAATGATGGTCACCAATGTAGTTTTTAATTCTGATGATGATATTCGGGCCATAATCGATGTTATCGCCCGACAGGTGAACCGTCGAATTGACCAGCAAACACCTATTCTGGACGCCCGCCTGAAGGATGGTTCCAGGGTTAACGCCACTCTGCCCCCGGTTTCTGCTGATGGACCCACCCTTACCATCAGGAAATTCAGGAAAGATCCCCTTACTGTGGTAGATTTAATCAACTTCAAAACCATGTCTTCTCACCTAGCAGGATTCCTGTGGCTGTGTACTGATGGTATGGGTGTAAAACCATGTAATGCCATCATTGCGGGGGGTACTGGTTCCGGTAAAACCACCACCCTGAACACCATAGCTGCATTTGTACCTCCCAGGGAACGTATTATAACCATTGAAGATACTCTGGAATTGCAGTTACCTCACTCTCACGTCCTTCGTATGGAAACACGCCCTCCTAACATTGAGGGAAAGGGTGAACTAACTATGGACACCTTGGTGAAGAACTCCCTTCGTCAAAGGCCGGATAGGGTGATTGTAGGGGAAGTTCGTGGTTCAGAGGCTATTACACTATTCACAGCATTAAACACTGGACACTCTGGAATGGGAACCCTTCACTCTAACACTGCCCGGGAAACAATCACCCGGTTGATAAACCCACCTATGAACGTACCTAACATCATGATCCCGGCATTGGATTTCATCATCATGCAAAACCGAATGTACCGTGCTGAGGGTGGATCCATCAGGCGTATCACTGAAGTTGCGGAAGTGGTGGGGATGGAAGAAGGAAACGTGCAGTTAAACCGGGTATTTGAATGGAATAACGTCACCGATAAAGTGGAATACGTGGGAATTGCCAGTCAGACCCTGAGAGAAATGGCAGAAATGAGGGGTGTGGGCATAACTGAACTGGAAGAGGAAATAGAAAAAAGACGGCTGGTTCTGGAGTACTTGGCAGATAATAACATCCGTTCCATTGAAGAAGTGGGGCGTTGTGTTAATAGTTACTACAAAGATCCAGATGAAATGCTAGATCGAATACTGTAGAATTGCTAATAACTCAATGGAAATTAATAACTTTACTGATATTAATAACTAATGAGAGATTTAACGGTAACGCAATAGGAATAATAAAAAAAGGTTTTGGTGAGATAAATGGTCTTTGGCGGTATTAAGAAGGTCTTCAACCGTATAGGGGATTTAACGGTTAACTCCAGTCAAAAAGTAGGTGGTGGCGTTCAAAAGGTCGGTGAAGGAGTTCAAAAACCTGTTAAGAAGATTAGGGAAGCTGAAAGGCCTAAAATCTCCAGGCCTAAAATGGGAAGGGGATCAAAAACTGATTCAAACGTATTTGAACCTTCTGAATCCACACCCAAGGCGCCTCGTAAGGTAATAAAGAAAATGGGAATGGAAAAGGATGAAATTGAGATTTTCCGTGACCTAATTGACCAGAAATACGAGCGGAAAGAAAAATTGGATGATGAAGACAAAGCTCAAAAAGCAGCAGTACGCAAAGCTTCTCTGGAAGAACTCCTGAAAGAAGAAGAGAAGAAAGGTCTGGATCCAAAACTTATCTTAATCATAGGAGTTCTTTCTTTTGCAGTGGTTTTTACAGTTATCGTGGTTCTAGGTTTTGGTATTGAGATTGGACTGGTGTTCGGTATCCTTATCTTGCTCATGACCATGTTCATTGTTTACATGCCCAAAATAAAAACTGGTGGTCGTTCTACAGCAGCTTCACGAGAACTACCTTTTGCCCTTAGGCAAATGGCTACAGAGTTAAGAGCAGGTATAGGTTTACATGATAGTATGCGCTCGGTGGCAATGTCTGGTTATGGTCCGTTGTCTGAGGAATTTGCCAGAGCTCTGGAGGAAATAAAATATGGGGAAACCACTGAAAAGGCTCTGGTGGACATGAGTGAGAGAATTAACTCGGAGGGACTAACCCGAGCTATTTATCAGATCACACGAACTCTTACCAGTGGGGGAGATCTGGCAAAAACACTGAGTGTAATTGCCGATGACACTGCCTATGAAATGAGAATGAAATTGAAGGATTACGCCCAGAAACTCAACTCCTTCACCATGATCTACATGTTCGTAGCCATACTGGGTCCGGTTATCTTCATGATCATGATCATTGCCGCATCCACAGTAATGGGGGGAGTTGTACCACCTATACTTCTTTTAATAATGTATCTATTCTTATTCCCAGCTATTGTGGGCTTCATGGCCTTTATGATAAAAAGATTGGAACCCAAGGTCTAATTTTAAAATATAAACTGGGGAATAACTCCTCAGTTATTAATTACTTCTTTTAACATAAGAATTTCAATGGTAAAATTGTTTCTTAATAGTTTATATATATTCCCTGAATGACCTTAGATTTATATATAACTTATGATAATTGATAATTTCCTAGAGGAAATCACGATTATTAAATGCGGGGAACTGATTTTTTCAAGACTTGTTATTAACAATATTACTAACTGTTTTTAAAATGGGATTGGTTATGCACAAACTATATATGTTCTAATCAGTAGAAGAAAAAATATCATTATAAATCATTAATAATTCGGTGATTGTTGTGGCACCTAAACCAAAGTCTAAACCAAAAGATTTCAAGGATGATTTTTGGAAAACCAAGGACATTAAAATTTCCATTGGTGAAATTGATGAAGAAGGAGTGGAAAGGGAGACTCCCAAAGTTGAAGGACCAACTCCTAAACCCAGTATAACCGATCTAAGGTCATGGGATATGAAGCTAATGAGCAGATACGAGCCATTTTATGCTCCATTCTGTGATATGTGCTGCCTGTGCACCTTTGGTAAGTGTGATTTGACCAATAAAAAGGGCGCCTGTGGGATAGATGCAGCTGCTCAACAGGCTCGTACAGTTTTACTGGCCAGTTGTATTGGTTCTGCATGTCACTCTGGCCACTCAAGGCATCTGGTTGATCATTTAATCGAAGAATTCGGTGCTGATCAACCCATTGACATGGGGAATAATATTGACATTCAAGCACCAATCATGATGACGGTGTTGGGTAAAAAACCCACAAAACTGGGTGACCTGAAAGAAGCCCTTGATTATTTGGAGGAACAGATGATACACCTATTGTCCTCATGTCACACTGGTCAAGAGGGAAAATCAATAGATTTTGAATCTAAAGCATTACACGCGGGATTAATGGATAACCTGGGTATGGAAATAGGTGACATCTCTCAGATAGCAGCCCTTAACTTACCTAAAGGAGATGAAAACGCGCCACTGGTAGAAATGGGTATTGGAACAATCCAAACTGAAAAACCAGTGATCCTGTGTATTGGGCATAACATTCTTCCCGGTGCGGGAATAATGGATTATATGGATGAAACTGGCCAGGAAGAAGACCTGGAAGTCTGTGGAATATGCTGTGCAGCCATTGATATAAGTAGATACAATGACCAGGCAAAGGTAGTGGGCCCCATATCCAAACAACTTAAATTTGTGCGCAGCGGGGTTGCTGATGTTGTGGTGGTGGATGAACAGTGTGTCCGTACTGATGTATTGGAAGAAGCACAGGCTAAAAACACAGCAGTAATTGCCACCACCGATAAGATCTGCCTGGGACTACCTGATCTAACCCATGATGATGCCGACAAAATTGTCAGTAAACTTGTGAACAAGGAAATACCTGGTGCATTAATATTAGATCCTGTTAAAGTGGGGGAAGTTGCAGTTAAAACAGCAAACATACTATCTCCTGATCGCAAATCACTGAAAAAGTTACCTGATCTCGACGAAGTTCAGAAATTGGCTTCTGAATGTACAGAATGTGGTTGGTGTGTTAGGGTATGCCCTAACGGTCAACCAATGATGGATGCGGTGGTTAAAGCTGCTGAAGGAGATTATACGACCTTTGAAGAGCTTTATGCAAACGATGTTTGTTACACTTGCGGAAGATGTGAACAGGAATGTGAACGGGACTTACCACTCATGTCCATGCTGGCTAAAGTTGGTGAAAAGTTATCTAAAGAGGAGAAATTCAACATAAGGGCAGGAAGAGGGCCTGCTCAGGACGTTGAAATACGTCGGGTAGGTGCACCCATTGTCCTGGGGGATATACCTGGTGTAATTGCCTTTGTGGGATGTTCTAATTATCCTAATGGTGGAAAAGAAGTAGCAGAAATGGCCAAAGAATTCTTGGAACGTAACTACATTGTACTCACCACTGGTTGTGGAGCAATGAACATTGGGGAGTACCGAGACGAGGAAGGAAAAACACTATATGAACAATACGGTGGAGAATTCGATGCCCGGGGCCTGGTTAACATGGGATCCTGTGTATCCAATTCCCATGTGGTGGGAGCAACCATTAAGATCGCAAACATATTCGCCAAGAAACCACTGGAAGGTAACTTCGAAGAAATTGCAGACTACATTCTAAATCGAGTTGGAGCATGTGGGGTGGCTTGGGGAGCATACAGTCAAAAAGCAGCAGCAATAGCCACTGGTGTCAACCGTTGGGGAATCCCTGTAGTTCTAGGACCGCATGGTTCTAAATATCGTAGACTCTATTTGGGAAGGGCAGATAATGAAGAAAGCTGGAAAATAAAGGATTTAAGGACGGGGGAGGTTATGGATGGGGAACCTGCACCAGAACATCTGCTTTATGCTGCCGAAACCAAGGAAGAAGCCCTACCAGTAATTGCCAAGCTATGCATACGCCCCACTGACACTCCTAAAGGACGGCAGATCAAACTAAACCACTACCTCGACTTGTATAAACGGTATTATGGTAGGTTAGCTCCGGATGTTCATTTATTTATAAGAAATGAGAAGGATATTCCCATCACTTACAAAAAAGATGTTCAGAAACTTCTGGAAGAAGTTGGATGGGAGCCCAGAAAAGTAGCTCAGGAACCATCTTTAATGGGAATGGACGGTGATTAAATGGCTAATGATAGAGTAATACCTTGGCAACCCACGGTAATTGCAGGGCCCAAACAGGCCTTAATGGTAACGCCCGAAACAGCTGAACTCATGATTAAAAAGGCTAAAAGGCCTCTTTTAATTCTTGGACCGTTAGTGAAAGAAGACCCTGTACTTTCACTTGCAACCAGGATAGCAGAAAAATGGGATCTTCCAGTGGTTACCACAGCTGATGCATATAAATCTTTCAAGGATAAAGGTCTTGAATCCACTGCATATGGTGTGGTGGAAATTGTTAACCTTCTTAAAGACCCGAAATGGCAGGGTGTGAAAGGTGAAGGACAACATGACTTGGTTATATTCATGGGATGCGTATATTACATTGGATCACAGGGGTTGTCCACTCTCAAACACTTTGCCCCTCACTTGAAAACTCTTACTATCTGTAAATTTTTCCATTCCAATGCAGATGCATCATTCCCTAACATGAAAGATGAGGAATGGTTTAATTATCTTGAAAAAATGGGTAAAGGAGGATAACCTTAATTACGTAATCTTAATGGAAAACTCGTAGGTTATATGGGAAATCGGTAGGAAAGATCAAAAGTATAATACTTTCAGTTAGATTGATTTGATTGGAGAGAATAAAAAGGTGGATTTAAACGGAGGAATTGGATGTTTGAAGATATACCTGTTGATGTAAGCCCCATGTATGAGGGGGAACGTATCAGAGCAGCCAACATGTTCGTGGAACTGGCAGGACCCAAGTCCATGGGCGCAGAGCTGGTGCAAGTTGAGGAAAACGTTGAAGATGGCAAAATAGAAGTTATAGGGTCAGAACTGGATGCCATGCAGGAAGGAGATGTCCATCCTTTGGGTATTCTGATTGAAATCCAGGGAGAACACTTAGAGAAAGAACTGGAAGGTGTGATAGAACGCCGAACTCACGAACTCTGTAACTACGTTAAGGGATTCATGCACCTTAACCAGCGCGATGCCATATGGTGCCGGGTAAGTAAAGAAGCCCTGGAAGCAGGTTTCAAACTGGAACACCTGGCAAAAACTCTTTCCACACTCTTCAAGGAAGAATTCCCTCTGATTGAATCCATTGCAGTTACTATCCTCACGGAACCTGCCATGGTGGAAGAATTCGTTTCCAGGGCCAAGGAAGAATACCAGACCAGGGATGCAAGAGCTCGCGAATTATCTGACGAGGATGTTGATGTGTTTTATGGATGTGTGATGTGCCAATCATTTGCACCCACCCACGTCTGTGTGGTGACCCCTGATAGAACTGCGCTTTGTGGTGCTATAAACTGGTTTGACTGCCGTGCAGCAGCAAAAATGGATCCTGAAGGTCCTATATTTGAAGTTGAAAAGGGAGAAGTTATTGATGACGTTAAAGGTGAATACAGTAATGTTAATTCAGTTTTAATGGAACGTTCCCAGGGTACTGTTGATAAAGTGTACCTGCACAGTGTATTTGAATATCCTCACACTTCCTGTGGTTGTTTCGAGGCAGTTGCCTTTTATATCCCTGAGCTGGATGGTATTGGAATAGTTGACCGTGATTTTAGAGGAGAAACACCACTGGGAATACCATTCTCCGCAATGGCCGGCCAGTGTTCTGGTGGAAAGCAGGTGGAAGGATTTACCGGTCTCAGCCTGGAATACATGCGTTCCCCTAAATTCCTGCAAGCAGATGGTGGTTTCGAACGGATTGTATGGCTACCTAAAGAGATAAAGGATTCTGTTGAAGAGTACATACCTGAAGATATGATGGATAAGATCCCCACCGAAGAGGATGGATCCACCCTTAAGGAGATACGCAGCTTCTTGGAAGAAAAGGGACATCCTATAATTGAGCGAATGGAAACTACCAGCACCGAAACTCCTGAAGAAGAGATCACCTTTGAAGAAGAAACTTCAGAAGAATGGGGTGAAATGGAACCGGAAGTCATGCAAATGGCTCCCGTGGCTTACGCACCAGAACTAACAATGCCCTCATCTGGAGGAGTTAAAATAATCTTCAAAAATGCCAAAGTGTACGCAGAAAAGGTGATCATTAAGAAGAAATAATATCTGGTATTTAGCTTACTAATAGGTGGAAGCCTACTAATTTGTGAATAATTGAAAAAATTAAAGGAGCAATAAAGTGATTATCGCAGTAAGTGGTAAAGGTGGAACTGGGAAAACCCTGGTATCATCTCTTCTGATAAAAGCCCTGTCAGACACCCAAAATGATATCTTGGCAATTGACGCCGACCCCGATAGTAACTTACCCGAAGCATTGGGGGTTGATGTTCATAAAACAGTGGGGGATGTTAGGGAAGAGTTAAAAGAAGACACTGCTCGGGGCAGGATACCAACCGGGATGAACAAGTGGGATATCTTGGACTACAAAATTATGGAGTCCATAGTTGAAACCCCCAATTTCGACCTTCTGGTTATGGGAAGACCGGAAGGCAGTGGATGTTACTGTGCAGTAAACAACATGCTCCGTAGAATAATTGAAAACTTATCATCTAATTATGACGTGATCGTCATCGACACCGAAGCCGGACTTGAACATCTGAGCCGTAGGACCACTCAAAACGTGGATGTAATGTTGGTGGTCACGGATAAATCTAAAAGAGGAATACTCACCGCACAAAGAATCGGCCAACTTGCCGAAGAACTGGAAATCAAATTCCAGGAGTTATACTTGGTACTAAACAGGGTGAACGCTGAAAATGAAGAAGAAATCCTGAAAAAAGCCAAGGAAACTGGTCTGGAGATGGTGGGTGTAATCTATGAGGATGATGAGGTAACCCAGTATGATATTGAGGGAAGACCCCTGGTGGAACTTCCTGATGAATCCAAGACTGTAAAAACAGTATCCGGGATATTATCCCGTATTAAAGTAGAATAAGGGCGTGGGTATATGGATAAAATGTCGCAACTTCTTAAACTACTGGAAAAAACGGACTATATAGAGATCAACGAGTTTAGAATGGATTTTGAGGAACTGGAATTGCAGTTAATGCCAGCAATGCAGAGAGTAGTGCAACAGGCAGTAACCAAACAGGCTGCAGTTCAGGAAACCATTAAGACAATGGAAGCCATTGATTTTGTTCCTCCAATAAAAGATTATCCGGGTGAAGTTGCCCAAGTGCAACTGGGTGCTGGAAGCAGAAAACCAGTATATCTTGGTGGTCAACAGGCACTGTACCGCTTCGAAGAGCCACAACCCAACCCACCAGTGGTAACCTTTGATGTTTTTGATATCCCCATGCCGGGACTTCCACGTCCAATAAGGGAACACTTTTCCGATGTTATGGAACACCCTGGGGACTGGGCCAAAAAGGCAGTGAAGGATTTTGGAGCTAACATGGTTACCATACATCTCATTGGAACCGGGCCCAAGGTAATGGACAAAACACCTAGGCAGGCTGCTCAGGACATAGAGGAGGTCTTACAGGCAGTGGATGTTCCCCTGGTTATAGGGGCCTCTGGAGACCCGCAGAAAGATCCAATAATATTAGAAGCAGCAGCCCAAGCTGCTGAAGGTGAAAGGTGTTTGTTGGCTTCTGCTAATCTTGATCTTGATTACAAGAGGGTTGCCAAAGCAGCAGTGGACTACAACCACGCAGTCTTAAGCTGGGCCATCACTGATATAAACATGCAGAAAACACTTAACAAGTACCTGATGAAAGAGGGTTTAACTCAACAGGATATTGTTATGGACCCAACTACCTGTGCACTTGGTTACGGGATTGAATTCTCCATTGATGTCATCACCCGAACACGACTAGCTGCACTCAAGGGTGACAAGGACCTGCAGATGCCAATGAGCTCAGGAACTACCAATGCCTGGGGATCCAGGGAAGCATGGATGAAGAACGACTCATGGGGGCCTACCGACTACCGTGGACCAATATGGGAGATCTTCACCGGACTTACCATGATGCTCTGCGGAGTGGATATCTTCATGATGCTGCACCCATTATCAGTACAGATTTTAAGCGAAATAGGCTCCACCTTTACCAAGGATTACCTGACTACCGATGTACCAGACATATCCAACTGGATTACGGAGCTTGAATAGGAGGTTATGAGTATGCAAGTCACTGCAATGGATATATACCGACTGCTTCCCCAGACTAACTGTGAAGACTGTGAAGAAGCCGCCTGTGGAGAGGCCTCCTGCATGGCCTTTGCCACCAAACTTTCTGAAAAAGAAGCCCAACTAGAATTATGTACTGAATTATCTCCTGAAGGACACGCTAAATTGGAATCCCTCCTAGCACCAGCAGTGAGGGAAATAACCATCGGAACCGGGGATAAAACCATCACTATTGGTGGGGATGAGGTATTATACCGTTACGAATTAACCTACTACAACCCCACCTCTCTGGTTATTGACATCGCTGATAATCTGGACGACGATGAATTCACCGAAAGGGTTAAAATCATAGAAGAAACCGAATTTGAACGGATAGGTGAAATGCTCACTCTTGACGCCATAGCCCTTAGAAATGCATCAGGAAATTCTGATAAATTCGCTGAAGCTGCTTCTAAACTCAAAAAAGCTAAGTTACCACTGGTATTATGTTCCTTCGACTCCGGGGCAATGAAAGCCGCCCTGGAAAAAGTAGGTGATGAACGACCACTGATCTACGGGGTTACTGAAGAGAACCTGGAAGAAATGTCCACCCTGGCACTGGAATATAACTGCCCAGTAACCATATTCTCACCCAATGACCTGGAGAAAATGAAACAGATCAGCAGGACCCTGAGGGAAAAAGGAATAGAAGATATTATACTGGATCCGGGAACATATGTGGAAGAAGGAATAGGTGACAGCCTTGATAACTTCGTTATGATCCGACGGCTGGCAGTGGAAGAACAAGATGAAGACTTCAGATTCCCTATACTGGGAATACCCGCCCTCACCTGGCTATATGAAAAGGATGAAATTCAGGGAGGAATCCGGGAGGCCACTATCGCTGCCACCCTCATGAATAAATATGCTGACATACTCATATTCCATGGAACCAACATATGGGAATTAATACCAGTCCTCACCCTTAGACAGGGAATATACACTGATCCCAGGAAACCCCAAGCTGTGGATGCAGGTCTCTATGAATTTGGTGATGTTGGCAAAGACTCACCCGTACTGATGACCACCAACTTTGCCCTCACCTTTTACACTGTAGAAGGAGATATCAAGGGTAAAACCAGTGCTTATCTCCTGGTCCTGGATACTGAAGGTCGTGCTGTTGATGTGTCCCTGGCAGGAGGTCAGCTAAATGCAGAGGCAGTTGCTGATCTTATAAAGGAAACTGGAATTGAAGAAAAGGTAGACACCCGTAAGCTCATCATCCCAGGATTAGCCGCACCCGTGAGTGGGGAAATAGAGGATGAAAGTGGATGGGAAGTTTTGGTTGGTCCAAGAGACTCATCAGCAGTACCTGGATTCATTGAAGATCTTAAAGAGAAAGCATAGCTATTAAATATCCTTAAGAACTTAAAAAGGGGCAATCCTATTATTTGGGATTACCCAGAATTCTTTTAAAGAGCAAATTATAGGAAAGTGATATAGATGAAAACCCTGATGGTGATTGATCCTCGCCGATGCAGTGAGTGCCAGGACTGCATTAATGCATGCCAAAAAGCCCATGGAGTGGCCAGAACCAAGAAAACCAGCTCAGTCCCAGTGTTTTGTTTGCAATGCCATCCTGAAAAAGCTCCATGTGCCAGGATATGTCCCACCGGTGCCATAAGAGAAGAAAATGGAACTTTAATGGTGGAAGAGGAATCCTGTATAATGTGTCGTTTGTGCATGATTGCCTGTCCCGTAGGGATGCTGGTAATTGATGATGATAAAAAAGCAGTACAGAAATGTACCCTGTGTCTTGATGCAGAGGACCAGATACTGCCAGCATGTGTAGAGGCCTGCAAGGATAACGTTCTTAAGATCTTCTCTGTAGAAGATTTGGATGAACTTAAAAAGGATCTATCTTACACTGAAGTGCTTAATGAAGCCATGAAAGCCTATCAAAATAAGCTTTAATGGATTCAAATTGAGTATTATTTATTATTACGAATATTATTCTCTTTTTATTCTTTTTTAGATATTTTAAACAGTTTAAGATAATCCAGAAATAATTCTAATGATTATACTAATCATAAAATGACAATAAAAAAATGTCAGAATTGAATTTCTATTTTAATCTTTAGTAAATAATCCTGAATATAAACATTCTAAACATTCTTACAACTACTTAACTATTCTAATTATTTGTAACTATTCTGATTATCCGTAGATGTAAAAACTATCCACCATTAATTCAATATCCTCACTTGCTTCCTGGAAAGCATGAGGATCACCTACAAACCATAGATAATATAGTAAATTTTCTTTCTTAAATGAGACAATCAGGATGCTGGTTGGTGTCACCTCATGGTTTTCACCATAAATTTCGTAGACTTCCATCCCATACCTTTCAAAATCCCTTTCATCCATAACTTCGCTTCCCTGGATCCGGAAAACATCTTTGAGCATTTCTGCAAATTCTTGGGATGATATCTCGGCCACATCCGTGTTCCGGTTAAGGGAGAGGGTTATTGAATTATTGGCATACAAGCCTCTAAGAACCTTCTTGGCATCGGAAGTACTTATCATCTCCCAGTATTCAGAATAATCCAAGGAAACCTCACCATTATCATAATTAAAAATACGAACTTCGTTAGGGGGCTTGAGGATTTTCTGTATAGATATATCAGCTTTATCCCTCACATACTTATATTCATCTTTCTGAGCATGCCGAAGTGCTTCCAGTGCTTCTGGATCCCCAATTCTACCCAGAGCTTCGGCTGCTTTACCCCTAACATGCCTATGTTTATCAACTTTTTTACCAAGGATACATATGAGTGCTTCAAGTGCCTCTTCACCCCCAATTTTCCCTAATACTTCAGCTGATTTGGCTCTAACACGCCAATTCTTATTTTTAAGGGTTTTTATCAGGGCCGGAACCGCACTTTCACCTAGATTTCCCAGGGCCAGCATGGCCTTCCAACGTACATCGGCATCTTCATCATCCATTGCTTCTAACAGTACGGGAATGGCCTTTTCATCCCGCATTTTACCTAAAGACACGGCCGCATATTTACGCACATGCCAATCATTGTCTTCAAGGGATTTAATAAGGTAAGGAACAGCCCGGTGGTCACCAATCATTCCTAAAGCATTGGCTGCATTCCGCCTAACACTCCAACTATTATCTTCCAGTGCAGCTATCAATGCATCCACTGCCTCAGGGTTACCTATCTCTCCCAGGGCCCAGGTTGCCTTTAACCTCACTTCTTCATCAGGATCATTTTCCATTGCCTGAATTAGTGGCTTAATAGCCCTAAAATCCCCTATTTTACCTAGTGCTTCTGCAGAATTCTCTCTAGCTGCACTGAGAACAACGTAATCAGAATGCCAACTTTTATAACGTAATGATTCTATAAGGGCGTCA
Source organism: Methanobacterium sp. (assembly GCA_030539815.1). GTDB lineage: Archaea > Methanobacteriota > Methanobacteria > Methanobacteriales > Methanobacteriaceae > Methanobacterium. Next base: position 6,470 of record JAUNXM010000012.1, on the reverse strand, counting down.
ACTGCTCGTTCATCGCCTACTTTCTTTAAGGCGCGGGCTGCTTCTTTCCTGGTAAGGTAGTCCTGATCTTTAAGGGCTCGTATTAAACCCTCAACATCTCTTTTTTCCTCGAGGTACTCAATGTTCAAATCAGAATCCATAGCAATCTCCTGGAAATGAGGATAATTTCATCATAATTCTATTGGATGTGGTGGAAGTTATAATTATGCTATTTAGTTATAATATCTCCTTTAAAAGTTTTAAAAATTGGGGGTAGTCACGTAAAAAACCCAGCATTGACATTTTGGAGATAGATTCCAGATCCTGTTCTTTAAGAAATTTAGCCAGGATATTCATTTCTTCATCCGTCAAACGGTCCATTATTCTACGATATTTAAGTGATTGTTTAAGATTTCCCCCTAGTTCTTTTTTCCATTGTTTTTCATATTTTTTAAGGAAATTTGCAGAAGTTTTTCCATTTTCAATTGCCTCTGCTGCAATTTCCCCGGCAATCCGGGCACATTGGACTGTAACATGAATCCCTCCTCCTGTGAATGGTTCCACTTGTCCAGCAGCATCCCCCACCACCATCAAACCATCAGCGTAAGTTTTATCCACAGGTCCGTGAACTGGAACCCCACCAATATTAAGTTCAACTGGGGTGGCATTTATATTGGCTGTGAATTTCCTAAGGAAACTGTAAGCAGTTTCAGTATCACTCCTCACACCCACTCCTACATTGGCTACCCCATCTCCCTTGGGAAAAACCCATACATATCCTCCGGGAGCTATTTTCTGTCCAAAATAGAACTGAAGATAATGAGGATCACAATCCACACCAACCATCTCATACTGTGCACACGAACAAAGACTATGCGGGGTCTGTTTGGTGTTAAGACCTGCCATCTGGGCAACCTTGGATTCAATTCCATCGGCAGCAATAACTAGGTCCGCTTCAATTTCCAAGGTCTGACCCATGTGTTTTGCAACCACCCCGCATACTTCACTATTTTTAAGTATGATGCCTTTTACTGTGGTTTTAACCATTATATCAGTCCCTGCTTTAGCTGATTCAATGGCCAAATGTTTATCGAACAATTTCCTCTCTAAGATGAATCCCTCTGAATATCCTCCTTCCAAGTGTCCGTGGGAACCATCAGGAGCATACACATCCGCTCCTTTAATTTCATTACAAACATACTTGGTAGAAGGTTTAATTTCCAGGGTTTCGAAGGTACTGGAACTAGTGGCTTCTGCACATTGCACAGGGACCCCTATTTCCTGATTTTTTTCAATGATCAGCACATCTAAACCCTTTTTAGAGGCGAATAATGAGGCAGTGGATCCTCCCACACGCCCACCCACCACTACAACGTCATACTTCATTTTTCCCATCTTTAATGGCCCCCAGTGGACATACCACCACGCATAAATTGCAGTTTTCACACCCTTCATGAGTCCTGATCATCATTGAGGATAACTCCAGGATATTGTGGGGGCAAACTGCTACACATGCTCCGCAACATCCACATTGTTCTGCAGAAATTTTCATAAAGCTAAACCCCCATTAAGCAGGTTGAGGAAACCTACCTTCATTATCTGTACTATAATTAGGGTTATATTAATAAAACTTACTCTTTTATCCAGTAATAGTTCTCACTTAAAGTTGAAATACCGGGAAGTGGTTGTAAAATTTAATCTAGGCAGACCTCAAATTTCAATGGGCGATATTGTTGATTAAAATCAGATAAATTTGTCTTAATGTTCCATGATTTATCGGTGATAACCCACAAATTTTAATTAATGGAACATTAATTTTTGCAGCGGCAGACCGTTAAATTAATATATGACATTCACCCACTTGAGTGTATTGCAGGGGTGCCCGAGCGGCCAAAGGGGGAGGACTTAAGATCCTCTGGCGTAGGCCTTCGAGGGTTCGAATCCCTTCCCCTGCACTTTATAATATTAATAGTACAAGTTTAAAAAAAGATTTAAATACCAAAAGAGAGTTTAAATAGTAAAAAGTTCAATTAAACTTAATTGCCTTAGTGGCTCAGCCGGTAGAGCGATACCTTGGTAAGGTATAGGCCGGGGGTTCGAATCCCCCCTAAGGCTTTCACTTTTAGTTCTTAAATTTATTAATTCTTTTAACATGGTTTAACGTTTCTAAAATGTTTATTGTATCAATTAACTGTTTAAAATATTAGTAAAATTTATATTCAGTGTAATTAAATCAAATTTCATCGTGATATAGTTACATTTTGAATTTATACTGTTTCAAATAGTGAATAAGCGGTGATTCAATTGAGAGAAAGAATAATTCAAATTTCAGATGTTCACTTTGGTGAAAAAAATTTTTCCCACCAACTAAAAGATAACCTACTGGGGCAGATTGAAAATGAAAATCCCGACCTGGTAATTGTTTCCGGTGATCTTACCACCAATGGATATCCTCAGGAATACGAGGAAGCCGCAGATTTCGTGGACCAGTTAAAATCACTTACCAAAACCTACGTGATTCCCGGTAACCATGATGCCCGTAACGTGGGACTCCTCCACTACGAGAGCATGATTGGAAACCGAAAGTTCGTCCACATTGACAAGGATGGGGAATATGCAGTTATTGGTTTGGACTCCTCTGAACCGGATATCAATGATGGTCAGATTGGAATTGACCAGATGGAATGGTTGAAAACCCAGTTGGAAAAGATCCCGGAACACATGGGAAAGATAGTAACCTTCCACCATCATCTGATGCCCATACCCCAAACTGGAAGGGAGAGAAATATCTTACTTGACTCTGGTGACCTGATGAGGTTACTAACGGATAATGGCGTTGATCTGGTTTTAAATGGTCATAAACATGTCCCTAATGTATGGATGGTGGAAAAAATGGTTACCCTTAACTCAGGGACAGTCACCACCCGTAAATTAAGGGGTCAAACCAGGCCATCTTACAATCAACTATCCTTTGAAGATGAAGATTTCTACGTGAACCTGGTGGACACCGAAACTGGTAAAAAGAAACAACTTGCCTATTATTCAGTGAAAGTGGAAAACGAGGAGTACGTGGTATGTTCCACCCGTCACAATTCCATGGGGACCTTTTAATCGTCATAATGATTTTTTTTAAATCTAGAAATTTTTATTTCTAAAATTCATGAAAATTGTTGGAAAAAATAGATCATATTATACACCTATTTTTCCATTATGCAGTTCAGGTGTTTTTAATGGGGAAAAAAGTAATTCAAATATCTGATGTACATTTTGGGGATATCACCTTTTCAGAAGTGTTAAAATACAATCTCCTGGCCCAGCTAGAAGATGCAAATCCTGATCTTTTAATATTTGCCGGGGATATAACTGCCAGCGGGTTTTTACATGAATATGAGGAAGCTGGTGAATTTGTTGATGAATTGAAATCAATTACCAAAACCCACTTAATTCCTGGAAATCATGATGCCCGTAATGTGGGGCTGGTTCATTTTGAAAAGTTGATCAGCAAACGTAAATTCGTGCACACTGATAAAAGTTCCAACTTCACCATTATTGGTTTGGATTCCTCAGAAGCAGATGTTAGCCATGGTCAGATAGGGCGTGACCAGATGGACTGGCTTAAAATGGAATTGGCTAAGATACCAGATGACCGGGCTAAAGTGGTCACCTTCCACCATCATATCATTCCCATACCCCAAACCGGGAGAGAAAGAAATATCTTGCTGGATTCAGGGGATTTAATGCACGTTTTAACAGAGAATGGGGTTGATTTTGTTTTAAATGGTCATAAACATGTCCCCAATGTTTGGATGCTTAACAATATGGTGGTTTTAAATTCAGGTACTGCCACCACCGGGAGACTTCGGGGAACGGTGTGTGCCAGTTACAATGAACTTGAAATTAACGATGGAGATGTTCTGGTTAATCTGGTTAAGACTGAAACTGGGAATAAAAAACAGTTAGCCCATTATTCAATGGAGGTGAAGGATGAATCTTTTGTAATTCATTCATATACCCATAATTCCATACATAAAGTGTGACCTATTTGAAATCGATAAGATAAATTAACGATTAATTACATATTTGATCATGGTGTTTGAATAAATTCTTTTTAGAGAAAACTAAAATTTTTAGAAGATCAGAGTTCGGGATATAATGTCAAAAACTTTAGATATAATTATGGCCGGGTTAATTTCTGGTATTGTGGCTTACACCACATCCCAACTGGGAATAGCAGGAACTGTTATTGGGGCAGTAATGGGATCAATGCTTTACCAGTTCATGAGCCATGTTTTCAAGGAACCCATAGAAACTGTTAACACCGTAAAAACCCAGAGGGTAGAAAGCAGCATATTTTATGTTTTTCCCCTGATTATAATCCTGGGAATTGAAGTGATATATCTACTGTCATCATTTTACCACATGCCAAATGAATTATTCCAGTCCCTGGAAACAGCCACGGGATGGAACCTCTTTAGAACCATTGGAGTGGGCCTTATGGTAATGGGGGTTTATCCCCTTTTGGAACCGGATCGTATACCTCCAGTTTATGGTTTGGCAGTAATGGGTGTGGGGCTGGTGAAACTGATGGCTGGATTTGTGGATTATAACTCGCCAATAGTTGTGTTGTATTCTACACTATTCCAACAGTTCAGTGAATTAATTTCTATAGTACTTATTGCAGTGCTTTTGTATGTGATCGTGTCCATAATCCAGGATTCCGTGACAATTATACGTAAAGAAGATCAAAATAAAACTAAGGAAACTGAAGCAGATAACTAAGGAACAAACAATTTAAAGGATATAATTTTATCCCTCATAAAATTTTTAATAATTCATCTCCATTAAAAACAGGGATGAAGGCAACGATAAAATGACCAATCGGGCTAAAAACAGCACTCTCAAGGCAGTTTTAGAAGTGATACTCTATGATAATCCTGCTACTCAAGATGAAATAGCAGATAAACTGGGATTAACCAGAAGATATGTTACTAAACTATTACAGCCCCTGATCAAGGAAGGAGTGGTGAGAAGGGCTTATATTCTCGATCTTAAGAAATTCGACGAGTTTTCTGAGATGTTTGATGAGGAAAAAACTTCCCGGGAACATGCCGGTACTTTCCTGATAAAGGACATGCTCCGGGACATGGCTAAGCATATCTGCCGCCAGTTTGACATGTCATTTGAAGCTTTATCCCAGTATGACTCTGAAATGGCTGATGAAGCACTTAAATTAGATTATATTTCGAACAACATGCACGAAAAGATTCGATCATCTGTGGAAACTGTTATATCCATTAACCCCTACTCAGAGTTCAGCAAAACTATGGTCATGGGGGAAGTGGGTTACGATCTGGAACGAATAGCCGACCACACTTGCCATATTGCCAACTTTGCCCTGCAAGAGTCGGACCCTATTGATGAAGAAATGATGGAAACCTTGAAATCCATGTATAAAACTTCACGTAAAATGGTTAACCAATCCATGGATGCATTTTTAGATGAGCGTCTGGAACTTAAGGATAAGGTTATGGACTACGAGGAAAAGATCCATGAACTGCAGAAGAAGGCTCTTAACAACATCGCCACCCAGATGGCAGAGGATGATGTAATGGACAAGGACCGATCCAACTATTACCTCTCATTATCCAGAGTGGTAAAGGCTTTTGAACGTATTGGTGACATATCCATCGAAATTATTGACACCGCAGGTGAGTTCTATCGAAACATTCCAAGAACTACCACACCCGAACGTTTCCGCAGGACAAGATCTTGAAAAAATAGTGATTTTCACCAAATATTCATTCTACAAAATAGCAATTTTTTATTTTTTCATTTATTTTAATCAAATTCAATACTTTTATTTTTTAATGATTCAACTCAATTTTATTCTATTCCTTTTTTCATTATTTATTATATATTCTTTATTATACCATAATTTCTTTTATTATGCCCTGATTAATCCTTTTTTTCTTTATCCATTTTTTAATCCATTTTTATCTTCACGAAAATTTGGGTGGTTGAAATCTTTGCAATTCAATTTAAAAGGGTTTGGCGTGGTTGTGGTGGTTTAAGGTAGGCGTCAATATCGAAATTTTTTTCTAGGTAAAGAGTCAATAATTTTTATTTAATGTTTTTTTAAGGTGGGTTGTGGGGATATTTTTTGTTCAATTAATTTAGTATTTCTAAAGTGAGAAAGGTCAAAAATATTCTCCAAATGTGAACATATCTAGAGATTTACTTTATTTAAAAGGAATTTAACATATCATTTCCAGGACTTATTTCATCCACATTCAGGAGTTTCCGGAATGGTTGTTCCTGGGTTTTTTCTTCCTGGACATGGGCCAGAAGACCAGGAACTCTGCCCACAATGAATAAACCACATCCAACTCTCCAGTTAAAATCCATATCGGATAGTAGTGCTGCATTAGCCCCATCGATATTCATATTTATCCCCTTTTCTTCCTGTAATAATTTCTGTAATACCATGGCAA
>JAUNXM010000149.1 GCA_030539815.1 Methanobacterium sp. | reverse complement strand
TAATTATGGAAGAAATAACCTACATGCGCCTAATGATCTTTGCATTAATCTGTTTATGGTTCCTTTATCCTGCTATTATAGTCCAATTAAGGCTAAAAGCCTTTAAAGATGCCATAAAAGTCTCTAACGGGACTAGTAACGGAAACTCACCTTTGAATAATATAATTTTCATGTATTCTTTTATAATCGGGCTTAGTACCTCAATTGGAACTATGATCACTTTATCCTTCTTTAGTGGTAATCTCATCACTGCGGAGGCAATGAATATAGGTTTCCTAGTAGGATTAATATTTGAAACAATTATTCTATTTTCGGATAAATTAGAAAAAAGATTTAATATTGATTTAAGAACCAATGAAAACATTAAGAAATATTTTTTTATCTATTTAATTTCGTTTGTAGTAATAATGAAATTACTTAGTTATCTATTATAAAAACCATTAATTTTCCACTTCCAATAATCCTTCGTGTGGAGAAACTGGAAGGATATGTAACCAAACATGCCCCAACTGTGAGTATGGTAGATTGTTTAAACTTAACAGTAAATGTGAAGTATGGGGGAACGGTCACGTTAAAAAGGGGTCGATTAAACAAATCTAAATAAGGAATAGGATTGTACAATTGTCCTACCAACAAATAAAAGTTTTTAATAAAATCGTAATTCATAATATAACTGTGAGAAACAATTTAAAAATTCAACATTACTGGGGGGAATGTTGTCCAGGAGTAATTGAATCATTTAAACAATTGGGGTCACGTTTTTTCAATTAAAAAATGAATCACACGTAAAAAAGAGAGGGTGAAATACAATGGATGAAAAAAGTGAAAAAAGCCTTATGGGTGGCAAGAAGAACGTTGATTGGTGGCCGAACCAGTTGAACCTGGACGTCCTACGTCAGCACTGCGCTAAATCCAATCCCATGGATGAAGATTTCAATTACGCCCGTGAATTCGAGAGCCTGGACCTGGAAGCTGTGAAGAAGGACCTCCAGGACCTCATGACTGATTCACAGGATTGGTGGCCAGCAGATTTCGGTCACTACGGACCATTATTCATCCGCATGGCCTGGCACAGTGCCGGAACCTACCGTATCAGTGATGGGCGTGGAGGGGGCAGTAGTGGTAACCAGCGCTTCCCACCCCTTTCCAGCTGGCCTGACAATGCCAACTTGGACAAGGCCCGCCGGTTGCTCTGGCCTGTTAAACAAAAATACGGCCGGAAAATATCGTGGGCCGACCTCATGGTCCTGGCCGGTAACGTTGCCCTGGAATCCATGGGCTTCCCAACCTTTGGATTTGGTGGGGGGCGTGAAGACATCTGGGAACCAGAGAAGGACGTGTACTGGGGCTCTGAAACAGAATGGCTCACTGACCAGCGCCATACCGGTGAACGGGAATTGGAAAAAACACTGGCTGCCATTGAAATGGGATTGATCTACGTGAACCCGGAAGGACCAGATGGCAAACCAGACCCCATTGCCGCAGCTCATGACATCCGGCAGAGTTTCGCCAGGATGGCCATGAACGACGAGGAAACGGTGGCCCTTATCGCCGGTGGCCATGCATTCGGAAAAACCCATGGTGCTGGTGACCCCGAGAATGTGGGACCAGAACCCGAAGCTGCCCCAATAGAGGAACAGGGCCTGGGCTGGAAATGCAAACTGGGCACTGGTAAGGGTAATGACACCATCACCGGTGGCCCGGAAGTAATCTGGACCAATACTCCCACCCAGTGGGACAACAACTTCTTCCGGATACTCTTTGAATTTGAATGGGAGCTGGAGAAGAGCCCGGCCGGAGCCTACCAGTGGAAGCCCAAGGGTGAAGCAGGCCAGGGAACAGTCCCTGATCCTCACGATCCACAAAAACGACGCACACCGGGCATGTTAACCACAGATCTCTCTTTAAGGTTAGACCCTGCCTATGAAAAGATCTCCAGGCGCTTCTATGAAAACCCGGAGGAGTTCACTGATGCCTTTGCCAGGGCCTGGTTCAAGTTAACCCACCGTGACATGGGGCCAAAAATACGCTACCTCGGAGTAGAGGTGCCAGACGAGGATCTCATATGGCAGGACACATCAAACATCTTAAAAATAAGATACTGGCATCAGGCCTTTCAGTACCCGAGCTGGTCTACACTGCCTGGTCCTCGGCATCCACTTTCCGAGGCTCTGATTTCCGTGGAGGGGCCAACGGTGCACGCATACGCCTGGCACCCCAGAAGGATTGGGATGTCAACCAACCTGACCAGCTAGATGGAGTGCTCAGCACACTACAGGGCATCCAGAAAGAATTCATTCAGGCCCAATCCGATGACAAGAAGGTTTCCCTAGCTGATCTCATAGTACTGGCAGGTTGCGCTGGTGTTGAAGAAGCTGCCAGAAACGCGGGACAGGATATACTCGTACCTTTCACCCCGGGACGTATGGATGCATTGGAAGGAGAAACTGATGCAGAATCATTTGATGTGCTCGAACCCCTGGCCGACGGGTTCCGAAACTACCAGAAGGCTGAAAGCACATTCCGTGCTGAAGAGTTGCTGGTGGATAAAGCACAACTTATGACCCTAACCATACCGGAGTTAACGGTTCTCATTGGTGGCCTGCGAGTTTTGAATGCCAACTATGGAGGTTTCCAGCATGGTGTTTTCACCGAAACTCCAGGAGCACTTACCAATGATTTCTTTGTGAATTTGCTGGACATGCAAACTGAATGGAGTGCATCCCCTGATGATGGTGTTTACCAGGGGCGGGATCGATCCACCGGTGACCTCAAGTGGAGTGCTACCAGAGTGGATCTCATCTTCGGTTCCAATTCCGAGCTACGGGCAGTGGCCGAAGTCTACGCCTCTAAGGACTCCCAGGAGAAGTTCATTCACGACTTCATAAAAGCTTGGGATAAGGTCATGACCCTGGACCGCTTTGATCTGGTCTGATCAGAGGGACTCACCATTCACAGGGCCATATTTTAAAATATGAGAAGAAGTTATCAGGGGATTACATTCCCCCTTTTTCTTGGTTTAAGGGAGATTTACAATACCAAATCCCTCCAAGTGACTTTAAAACTATGCAGATTGGAAAATGGAATAGTTACAAAAAGCATCAAGTGTAATAATTCTACCATAAAAATATGTGATTATCCCGATAAAATATAGATCATCAAAGTCCCATGGAAATTATGGGGTTTAAAAAAATATACTAATTTAATTTAATCATCAGGAGTTGATAAAAAATGGCAAAGGAAATCAAACAATTAGTGGTAGGAATAACCCGTGAGGGTGATATTGTGGTCAAGAGTGCCCGTGGTAGGATGTACGCGGTTAAAAAATCATCAGACCTGGAATTCGGTTGTGAAGATCTCTTCGAGGATGTGGAAACCGAGTTATACGCCACCATCGACACCGAAGCCGAAACTTGGGAATGCACCTCCATTGAATAATATAATTACGATAAATAAACTTAAAAAATACAAAAAAATAATCATTGGCTCCTGTTTTGTCACCTGTTTCACATAATCCCTGTCTGGGGGGACTGTTGGGATAATAAATATAATGGGAAGATGGGGATCATGGATATGGATACTATGGAACCAATACCCATCGAATCTCCTCTTCGGGGAGAGTGGATGGTCGTAAACAGCCCCGGATCCAGAGTTCCCAGTCACGGTACTCATTTATTTGCACAGACCTATGCATTCGACCTATTACAGGTTAACTGGGCTAAAAAACCGTTTAAATTTCACTGTAAAAGTAATCTGGACCATATCTTGGGCAGGGTGCATTTGACTGATTGTTATGCCTATGGAAAACCCATCTATGCGCCTATATCTGGACAGGTGGTGGAAGCCATGGACGGACACCCTGAACGGAACCCGGTGCAGCCAATACGTGATATTTCAGTGGCCTTTAAAAATGCCTGGTTTTTCGATCCCCCCAAGCACAACATCCAGGATGTTGCTGGTAACTTCGTGGTTATCCAGGGTGAAGGGGTATGGGAGGGTTTATGGGTCTTTCTGGGGCACATGAAAACCAGTTCGGTGAAAGTCGAAAGTGGTGATTTCATCCAATCCGGGGATCTTTCAGGTAGGGTGGGTCACTCTGGTAATTCCACTGCCCCTCACCTTCATTTCCATCTCATGGATGGTCCGGACCCAATCACAGCTAAAGGTGTCCCTTGTTGTTTCAGGGAATATGAATTACATCAGGATGGGCATTGGGTTACTGTGGAAAACGGGATACCTAAAAATGGGGTTAGGATTCGTTTTTAGAATAGAATCCATTATAATAATGTTTCTTTTTTTATTTTAATTTATTTTAGTCAATTTAAATTACAGGATACTGGATCAATTCCCTGGATAAACTTGCCAGGAATTAACTAATTTTGCTGTAAACTTTCCCTTGGATTAGTTAATTTTATATATCATGATTAATAATGTTAAATTGATCATCATGTTTTATCATGATAAATTGACCATTCAGTGGTGTTGTACATGTTGAAAGTAAAAGGAATATACCTAGTCCCTGAGGAAGAAGACGGATTCAGAATTTTAATCGATGAATCATGGCCTGAAAACGTATCCCGAGAAGAAGCTCAAGTTGATCTATGGCTTAAAGATATATCCCCACCTGATCCTGGACAACTGTCAGGGGGTGATCTAAGGGGTTCTGTTGATGTTGCAGGGGAAAATCCTGATGAACTCTGGAGAAAAACTGCCTTAAAACTCATAAGGGATGCTGAAAAAGAAAAAGGAACTGTTACATTTTTATGTTCTACCCTCCAGAGCATAAAAGAGTTACAGTTTTAAAAAACACTTTTTACCTATTTTTATGGGATAATTACTCCTTATTTTGGCTGA
>JAUNXM010000148.1 GCA_030539815.1 Methanobacterium sp. | reverse complement strand
CTATAGGTATTCCTGAAGCCAGTAATTATATTAAAATGTCTATAAATAATCCTAAATTAAAATCATCCTAATTATCAACCTTTAAGGTTTGTAGACGATTCATAGCTGCTGAAATTTCATATCTGCGTGGTCTTGAAATGTTATGGGGCTGACTTCTACCGGGAGGTGCCAAGAAATCTAGACCCTCCCTGTTCATCTTATTTTCCAGATTATTCAAAATCTCCCTCATATCTGGTTTTCTTTTAAGGAAATCTTTCATGTTTTGGGAGAACTGATAAATAGCGTAACCAATGGCCCGTGTCTGGCTGGATTCAACCAACTGTTCCACCTGGGAAAGATCAACGAATTCAGGGCCAATAAGCAACTGGTTAACTCCTTTACTATCCAGTTTCAATCGTTTACCCTTCAGTGGGTTTATGGAATCTGGTTGAGGGTAACGCATCCGGAAGCTGAAACTACCTTGTGATTCTCTTCTGCGATTGAGTGGCATTTCTTTGGCTATCTTCCGGGCCTCTTGGGTAACATTTTGTGGCTGGTAATGATCCATCATCACCACGGTGTCAGCCTTTTGAAAGTAATCACCAGATCCACCCATTATCAGCACTGAAGAAATTCCTTCTTCCTGGTAAAGTTCATCAACCCGGTCAATAAATGGGGTGATGGGTTCTTTGTCCGGGCTTACCAGGCGCTGCATTCTCTCATCTCGAATCATAAAATTTGAGGCTGAAGTATCTTCATCAAATAACAATAGTCTTGATCCGGCTTCCAGTGCTTCCATGATGTTGGCGGCCTGAGATGTTGATCCCGAGGCGTTATCCGTGGAGAACTTGCTGGTATCACCCATACCGGGAGGATTACGGATAAAACTCTCCACATCAACTTTCTCCACACGACGACCATCCTCTGCCCTTATTTTAACTGCATCCTCCCGGGTGATAACTAGTTCCCTTCCATCCCCTGGAATATGGTTGTAAACTCCTAATTCAACCGCCTTTAGCAGGGTGGACTTACCATGATAACCCCCACCCACAATAAGACTCACCCCCTCTGGGATTCCCATACCACTAATAAACTCATTCCTACTTGTTTTTAAAGAAATTCTAAGTGAATTAGGGGATTTGAAAGTAATAGCTCCGGGAAGTGGTTTAGATGACACCCCGCTTTGGCGGGGGAGGATGGAACCATCAGCAATGAATGCCACCAATCCTTCTTCTTCCAGTTGACCACGGAGATATTCAGCATCTTCATAACTTTGCACATGATTAGCTACTTCTTCTGCAGGGAGATTTAAATAAAAACAGGAAGCAAAAATTATTTCTGGTAAAATTCGTATCAGTATTTTTTGAGCTTCATTACCCATAATTTTTCTACCCCGAGCGGGTAAACCTAGCTGAAAACGTAGCTCCAGTTTATCTTCCCTGATGTTAACACTGCTACGCTGTATTATTTCCTGATTTCCACAGTCAATATGTAAAATCCCACTCTTACCACTTCCTCGTCTACTAGTTATTAAATTATAAATACCCTTTTTGAATACCCGGGAGATGTAATCCTCCAGTGCAATTTTCCGGTTCCGGTTTTCATAAAGTTCTGCAGGGAATGAATTATCATAAACATTCACTTGAAGCAAGGAGGGGCTGGCGAATGGATCCCTCTGCACATGTTTAATCTTCAATGAATAAAGATGAAAATCATAAATACCCTTTAAATCCATGTATGCTTTATAACCTCTTCCATCTATCCTTTTTAGAATTGAAGTTAGTTTTTCTTTATCTTCCATGATATCATTATGAATATTTAATAAATTCAAGTTTAATACACTATTTAATAGAATCTTTTTTAAATATCTTAGCTAAAAGGTATATTGGGATTAGATAAATCTATCTTATAGTTAGGGTTTGGAAAAAATGGGGAGTTTCAGTAAATGTCAAAAACTACATTAAAGGACCGTTTGCACACCATCAGGAATTACTTGGCAGGGGATGAAGAAGTCCCTATAATGTACATCCACGCCATCATGGCCATTATTGGAAGTGTAAGTGTTCTGTTAATTTTACAATTTCATGAAATGCCAATGTCTTCAGTGCAGCATAGCCTCCTGGTTCTGGTGGAAAAGGCCTGTGTGATCGTGGTCATTGCCTATGTTGTGAGTCGCCTAAGCATGTTCACCGAGATCCTGGAGGGAACCTTCACCATAAAAAATCAAGCTGTGCTCATACTAATTTTTGGAGCCATATCCATATTCGGAACCCATTCCGGGGTGGATGTTTTTGGGGCCATGGCCAATGTTCGTGATCTGGGTCCCATGGTCGCCGGACTAATTGGGGGACCAATAGTAGGGTTAGGGGCGGGGCTCATTGGCGGATTGTACCGTTTGAGCCTTGGGGGTTTCACTGCAGTCCCTTGTGCCTTTTCCACCATACTGGCAGGTTTACTGGCTGGTGTGGTCTTCCTTATTAACAAACGCCGTTTTGTGGGGATATTTTGGGCAGTGGTTTTTGCGGTTTTAATGGAATCCCTCCACCTTCTCATAAATCTGGCCATGGCTAAACCCTACTCCCAGGCACTGGCAGTGGTGGAAGAATTAACCATACCCATAATCGTTTCCAATGCTCTGGGAATGTTCATATTTGCATTCATCATCTCCAACCTCCTCCGGGAAAGGGAAACCATCAAGCAACGAGACCTTTACTTTGATGAACTGGAACGGAAAAAGCACGAGTTAAATGTGGCCAGTAAAATCCAGAAAAGTTTCCTACCAGAAGAATTACCTGAACTTCAGGGTTTTAAGGTGGCAGCTTTAAATATACCGGCACATGAAGTTGGGGGAGATTTTTATGACTTTATACCAATATCCTCTGAAAAAATCGGTATTGTGATTGCCGATGTTACCGGGGATAGTTTTCCAGCCTCGTTACTAATGGCACTTTCCAGGACAATTATCCGGGGGGAGGCTAAAAATCAGAATCCTCAGAAACTTTTGAGGTATCTGAACCACTTGATTGCCGTGGATATTGGGCCGGAGATATTCCTCACCATTCTTTATGGGGAATTGAACCTTAAAAGTAAGTGTTTTAACTATGTTAATGCTGCTCATATCCCTCCAATTATTTACCGGGATGGAACCAATCAACTAGAAGAACTGGTTCGCGGTGAAAAATCACTGGGTAGATTGGAAGACATAGAACTTGATAAACATGAAGTGAAACTTAATAAAGGGGATATAATAGTTTTCTACACTGATGGAATGCTTAAGGCAATGGAGGATAAGGATATTTCTGGTGATGAAGTATTGCGTAGACTGATCTCCAGCAACCACGAACTCTCACCCCAGGCACTGGTGGATGAACTGGAGAAAAAAGCTGTCCAAAATGAGGTTAAACTGGATGACATGGCTTTAGCCATCTTAAAGGTTGATTAAATTATTTTAGGGTAATTTAAATCTTTATTGGGTTAATTTAAATTCACGAAATAATTCCTTGTATTCCTATTGTATCTAAAAAAGAAGGTTTTCCAGGAGGATCTTTAGCCCGATCCCCACAAGGATCAAACCTCCTAAAATTTCAATTTTATTTCCAAACAGGTGTCCTACTCTTTTCCCAAGGTAAACACCAAAGAATGATAAAATAAAGGTTACCAGGCCTATGATCAGAATGGGGAGAAGAATAGGGGTGTTTAAAAAGGCAAAAGTCACGCCTACTGCAAAGGCATCTATACTGGTGGCAATGGATAGGACTAAAATGTCTTTAAGAGAAAATAATTGGCAAACATCGTCATCTTTTTCCAGCAAACCCTCATAAATCATCTTTCCCCCGATAAGCAAGAGTAGGATGAAGGCAATCCACGGTGCCCATACTTCAACCACCACTGCTAATTGTTCCCCTGCCAGCCAACCAGCAACAGGCATTAGAGCCTGGAAAACCCCGAAGAAGAGGGCAATGGTAAATGCATATTTAAAATTACATTTGAGAATCATTCCCCTGGTGATAGATACACTAAAAGCATCCATAGCCAGTCCCACTGCCAGAAAAAACATAGAAAAAATATCCATGTCTCTCCTATGTTCACACAATATATATGATTTTTGTTCTTGAATAAAGAGTATTTACAAGATTTAAAACCGCTTTTGAAGAACAAATTTTTTTCGATGGATTTGAAAAATATATACTATAACCCGATCATGGTAATGAAAAACAAAGATTAAATCATGGTGAATGATATAAAATTGTTATCTGAAATAATTATTCAAAACAATACAATTCATTTAACAGTCTAATTATTCATTCTCAAATACTATTATTATAATGGATTTTGGTGACTTAATTGGTTCCTAACATGAATAACCCGGAAGATGAGAAGGATAAGGTGGATAAGGTTGCTCTATTAAAGGAGGGTAATCTACTTTTCAGTAAAGGTAGTTACAAAGCTGCTCTTTTATATTTTGACCAGGCACTGGAGTTGGACCCTGATAATGGTAAAATATGGGACATTCGTGGTGTTGCCCTTTCCAGGGTGGGGTTGAAAGAGGAAGCCCAGGAATCCTTTGAAGTGTCTCTTGATCTTGAACCAGACAATTCCAGGGCATGGTCCAACTTAGGAGTTCTATACGCATCACAGGGCCGCTTTGAGGAGGCAGTGAAGTCCTTTGATCATTCCCTGAAACTGGAAGATGGTAATGATGAAGTTTGGAATAATCGTGGATCAGCACTTTTTGGTATGAAAAAATATAAAGAAGCTCTGGAATCTTTTACCCGGGCAACAGAGCTTAACCCGAATAATGCCCAGGCATGGGCAGGTCGGGGTTCTGCCCATAACTTTTTGGATGAATACCCAGAAGCCATTGAATCACTGGAAAAATTCATCGAACTGGCTTCATCCACCCTTTCACCGCAGGTAGAAGAAGCATGGGCATTACTTTTTGAGTTGAAGATGAAAACTGGATTTGG
>JAUNXM010000147.1 GCA_030539815.1 Methanobacterium sp. | reverse complement strand
CCATAATCATTAATATTTAAGTCCCTAATCATGAACATCCTTATTATAGAGGTAAACTGCAGAACTCATCATCTTCTCCCTCACATCAGGTATATAACCCTCTAAAAACTCCAGCATATCCCCAGTAAGCCCTTCTTTATCTTCAAAAACACAGCATAAACCTTCAATATCTGCCCAAGACTTTAACCAGGACCTTGGAACATTAATGAGAGGATAAATCATTTTCACACCGTATTTCTCAGAGTGGGAGCTTAGAAGGTCTAATCTATCCCCATTGAGAATGGATTCCAATATGTGTTCCACTTCCTGGTCAAGGGTAAGGGGCAGGGCCACTGCATCAATATCTTGTTTTTCCCCTATAAACTTCAATCCATTAGCTGAATCTAATTCATCATCTATCATGATTAATTCCACACCATACTTCCGGGTGTAAGGCTCTAAAACTGTGTACAATGTTAGATTAACACAATTTTTCGGACCTGCCAGCATGATCCTATCACCAGGACTCAGCCCATCCTTAAGCACACGGGATGCGCGAGTACATATCCTCTGGAAAACCTTGGATCGTATTACCTCAAAAGACGGGAAATTCTCCAGGAACAATGCTTCCTTTTTACGCGAAAACCTTGATAATCTTAGATTATTAATATAAATCTTTTCATCAATTATGCTGACGAATCGCGTTTCCACACCGTTTCTCTGGAGAAATTTAACCACATTATGCTCCACATTATGATTTATTACCATTTCATATCCTGCCAAAAGATTAGTAATAATAAATTCAAACAAAATCCAAATTAAACTACTATCCACCATGATCTAACAAATTATAGGTTTTCTCTAACTAGTTGTGTAATTTATAACAGTAGACGAAGGTAGAAAGGGTTTGAGTGAATTGATTGAATAGAAGGGGATTTTAGGCAATTTAATTAATCATTAGATGATATTTAAAGCTGATTAGATATCAGGAGATGATTAAAGTTGATTGAATAGGGAATTGATTGATGGAAATAAATTTACTTGAAAATATGCAATGATGTTGAATGATATGGTTTTTTTATAAAGAAAGATTAGATAATATAACAGATGATGTTAAACAAGATGAGGGGCTTGTTATGTTTAAAATCTTCAGCCGTGAATCAGATGAAGGAAGGGAAAGGGAACTTCTGGAAATAGAAGTAACTGAAGGAGTGGACTGTCTGGGGGACTTTACCTTCAACTTCCACTGGCAGCACAAGGGGGAAAAACTGGATCCCAGTTGGAAAATACCTGGAAACGATTTAACCTTTGGCGAAGTTGTGGAACACCTGAAAAATAGGGGTGATGTCCGGATTAATGGTGATGCCGGGCACCGCCTGGCATCCAGTATGGGGGTGGATCTCCAGTACTTTGGTGGAACTGGGGGTGACATTCCAGTGGGAAATATCTATGTGGAAGGAGATGTTGACACCCGAATGGGGATCAGCATGACCAGAGGAAACATCTTCGTTAAAGGAAGCGTAAAGGAACCTATAGGGAACTTGGTTGAGGTTAAATCTCGGGAAAAAGATTACCGGCAGTTTAGAAGCATAACCGATATTGTCTCCAATGGGTTGGAAGGTGATAAACTGGTGGGTTGTCAGTTTATCGGGAAAAAGATCATTATAGATGACGGTACCGTGAAGGACACCGTGGGGGCTCGTTTAGATGTTGAAATGGAGATCGTGAAGAGTGGAGATGTGGATCTCTCCACAGGGATACTCATGCGCCATGGTACTGCTAGAATAAACGGTAATGCTGGAAAAAACACCGGCGCCCTTTTAAATGGAGGTACAATTATAATTAATGGGGACACCGATGATTTTACAGCTATCGACATGATCAAGGGAATTATAATCGTTAATGGAAATGCAGGGAAGTTTTTAGCTGCTAATAAAAAAAATGGGATGATTCTAGCTAAAAATGGAAGTCCCATACCACCAGTCAGTGAAAAACCTCTCCAAAATGCAGACCAGCAGTTACTCATTGCCCAGGGTTTCAATCCCAGTGGTTTTAAGAAGTTCGAATAAGGAGAATAAGGTTACCCTGAAGAATAATATAAGATTCATGGGCAAATTAAGCGATTTTAAACGTATTAAATCATTTGAATAGTCTGGTCTATTGACATAATGGAAATAAAAATATTGGGAAGGATTTTAAGCCTCCCAGTGTAGATGGTATTTTTCGAACTGTTTTTCCAGAACTACCACCAGTATAAATCCTATCACCCCGGCTATTATCACTGGTATCACGGAGTCCATGGTGGTTGTTATCTTCTCGTAAGGTAACCTCAAGGTTCCTATCATCAGCCCCACCAGGAAAGCCATGGTCACTGATTTATGATGTTCCAAAAGATAATCCAGTAGGCGTGAGAAAGATAGAATCCCGATCACTGCCCCTAAACAGAATGTAATGATATCCGCAAATTTAAGCTGATTCAAAGCGGCCAGCATGTACTCATACTGATTCAAAAGAAGCAATAGGAATGCTCCAGATATTCCTGGAAGAATCATTGCACATATGGCCACCATCCCAGACAAAAAAATAATGGGCAGGGTATGGTTGGCCTGTATAGGGTTTAATCCCACGAAGATTATGGCAAAAACTAGACCTACAACCAGAAAGGCAATGTTCTTAAAGTTAAGCTCATCCACATGCTTGTAAACAAAACCAGCTGATGCCAATATGAGTCCAAAGAAGAATGCAAAGGTAGGGGCAGTATAAACCGTTAACATCACCGTCATGATCTTGGACATGGTTAAAACAGCCACCCCGATACCGGCCAACAGAGGTATGAACAGGTTAAAATCCCATTTCAGAAGTTCTCCCTTGGATTTTGCAAAATCCCCCTTTAAAGCTGCTAAAAGGAAGTTAGCATTTATCTGGCTAATGGCATGAACCAGTCTCTGGTAAATACCTGTGATTAGGGCCATTGTACCCCCGGAAACTCCGGGGATCACATCGGCAGTGCCCATTAACAACCCTCGCAAGAAGATTAAAATTGTATCCCGGTATATCTCAATTTTTCGCATAACAAATTCTCCACTTATTACAACAACACTTAAAACATCAACTGTTAAATTTACAATTTAAGTTTGATATAATCCTTAATTAACATTATATGTAATTTAACAATTCAATGAATCTTAGTCCATTTAATAATATTTAATAAAATAAACCTTTACAAAAAAAGAGGCCCCTCCACATGTTTAGTCCAGTGGAATTTCTAAGTGAAACAGCAATCCATTTAATAGAATCCTTAGGTTACTGGGGTGTTTTCATTGGTATGACCATTGAAAGTGGCTGCATACCTCTTCCCAGTGAAATCATAATGCCGTTTGCGGGATATGTTGTATGGGAAGGTCAAATGACACTCTGGGGAATCACACTGGCTGGTGCGCTTGGAAATCTTTTAGGTTCCCTCATTGCATATTATGTGGGCTGGAAAGGGGGAAGACCACTTCTTGAAAAATACGGTAAGTACATTCTCATCAGTCACAGTAAATTGAACCTAGCTGATGAATGGTTTGAAAAATACGGGCACGAAGCAGTGCTCATCAGCAGAATACTCCCAGGAGTAAGAACTTTCATCTCCCTTCCTGCCGGAATTACCCACATGGACTTAAAGAAATTTATCACATACACATTCTTCGGTTCCATACCATGGTGTCTGACTCTTGGATATGTGGGGGTTCTCATGGGGCCCAACTGGTCTAATCTCCAAAATTATTTCCATTACCTTGATATTGTAGTGGCTATAGGGGTTGTGACGTTTCTGGCCTACTTACTTTATCATTATCGTGGAAAAGAACACGTGGAATAATCTATCCAAAAGTAAATTTAAACTATCTATTTAGAATATTTAAATACACAAATCATTTTTCTGGAGTTTTATAATTAGTTTATTATGGTTCCTGGTGGGATTTATTTTTTGTAAAAATTAACTATATTTATATACTTGGTTCCTTACTATTAATCGCGAATAAATAAAATAAATTATCTGAAAAAAATAAGATTTTGAAATGAATAAGGCGGGTGAATAAATTGAGAAGATTCTTGCTAACACTTCGAATATGGTTAGCTACTGCATTATTGTTTGCCATACTTTATGCCATAATAACGGTTATTTGCACATATCTAGGCTTTGGAACACCATTAATATTTGCCATAATGGCAATAGTGGTTGTTTTTGCCCAGTACATGTTGGGGCCGGTCATGGTGGAAAAGGTTATGCAGGTGCATTATGTGTCACCACAGGAAGCACCGAACCTGCATGCCATGGTGGATGAACTGGCCATGAATGCTGGGATTCCTAAACCTAAAGTTGGAATTGCCGAGACCAGCATTCCCAATGCCTTTGCCTTTGGCCGCACCAAGGGCGATGGTAGGGTCTGTGTTACCAGAGGAATTTTGAATCTCCTGGATGAAGAAGAGTTGAAAGCAGTTATGGGGCATGAAATCAGTCACATACGTCACAATGACATGGCAGTGATGACCCTCATCAGCGTGGTGCCCTTAATCTGTTACTGGATATTCATCAGCACTCTATTTGGGGATAGGGATAGTGATGCCGGAATAATTGGAATAGTGGCACTGGTAGGATATTTACTGGGACAGTTACTGGTATTATTCGTGAGTAGAATTCGGGAATACTATGCTGACCAGGGAAGTGTGGAGATCGGTGGCAAACCCCATAAACTGGCCAGTGCACTTTACAAGCTGGTTTATGGATCCGCTAATTTGGACAAGAGACAAGTTAAAGAAGTGGAGGGGGTAAAGGCATTCTTTGTCAATGATATCTCCGACGCAAGTAATGAAATAAGGGACCTCCAACAGTTGGATGCAAATATGGATGGAGTGATCAGTGAAAGTGAACTAGCAGAACTACGTAACATGAAAACCAGCATAGGAACCGGTAGTAAAATCATGG
>JAUNXM010000011.1:20618-29476 GCA_030539815.1 Methanobacterium sp. | reverse complement strand
CATAATTTGTCAATAAGAAAGGGTTGATAAGAACAGGCATAAGGCTGTTTTTGTGCTGGTTTTTGTAAAAAAAACTAGTTTATAACTATTGATTCGAACTGCCCTTTTCAGCATTCAAATGCTGTTTTAGATGTTCATGACTTTTTTAGAGGTGTAAAAAATATGAAAACCACCATTAGTGTAATAAAAGCAGATGTTGGAAGTGTAGCAGGTCACGGATTAGCTCACCCTGCATTACTTGCAAAGTGTGAAGATATTTTAGGAAAAGCTAAGGAAGAATCCCTCTTAGAAGACTTTTATGTCACCAACTGTGGTGATGACACTGAGCTCATTATGACTCACCGTCAGGGTGAAGAAAACGAAGAGATCCACGAACTGGCATTTACTGCATTTACTGAAGCAACTGCAGTTGCCAAAGAACTGAAACTTTATGGTGCCGGCCAGGACTTACTGGTGGACACTTTCTCTGGAAACATTAAAGGAATGGGTCCAGGATGCGCCGAAATGGAATTCAAAGAAAGACCCAGTGACCCGGTGGTTGTTTTCTGTATGGACAAAACCGAACCAGGTGCCTTTAACCTGCCTATCTTTAGAATGTTCGCAGACCCATTCAACACTGCAGGATTAGTAATTGACCCATCATTACACAATGGATTTGAATTTGAAGTATTCGATGTAATGGAACACAAAAAAGTAACCCTTAAATGTCCTGCTGAAATGTACGACTTATTAGCATTGATTGGTACCATTAGCCGTTATGTAATAAAAAGAGTCAGAAGAATAGACGACAATGAAATCGCTGCTTCTATCAGTACCGAAAGACTAAACTTAATGGCCGGTGCATACGTGGGTAAAGACGACCCAGTGGCTATTGTAAGATCTCAATCAGGATTCCCGGCAGCAGGAGAAGTTGTTGAACCATTTGCATTCCCACACTTAGTAGGTGGATGGATGAGAGGTTCCCACAATGGACCATTAATGCCTGTTGGACAGAAAAACGCTTATCCAGTACGATTTGACGGCCCACCACGTGTAATGGCTCTCGGATTCCAAATTGCTGACTGTAAACTGGTGGGTCCTGCTGACATGTTCGATGACCCCGCATATGATCCTGCCCGAAAACAAGCAGCTGAAATCGCTGATTACATGAGAAGACACGGTCCTTTCGAACCACACAGACTACCAGCTGATGAAATGGAATACACTTCATTACCTGGTGTAATGGAAAAACTAAAAGGTAGATTAGAGGATATGGACGAATTACTCTAATCATATTTTTATTTTTTTTAATTTCAATTATTAGGCAATGTCAAATTTCTCACTTAATTTTGAATTTTTCATACTATATTATTTAGAATATATTATTGTTAGGTCTGTTTAAAAAAAATAAATCTTCAATATCTTAGCTTTTAACTATTTTTTTCTTGACTCTTGAAATGTAACCCGGTATATCCAGGACGCTATTTACTTTATCAATTATTATACCGTCACTAGTGGCCACCACAGCCTCTAGCTCTTGGGATAAAACTATAAGAGTTTTATCAACATTTTCTGAAGTTTCAGCATCCCCTGCTACTTGATGTAAATTTAAAATTTCACGGGTGGTTCTGGATAGATCCCCGCTTAAACTAACGGGACTGTCATAGAAAAAAAGCACACTTTTAGGTTTAAAAACTTTCAGTAAGGATATAATGGAATTGAGGGCGTTGGTGGTATTTTTGTTTTCTTTATATTTGCCAAAAACAGCCTTAATATCCCGAGTAACACCATCATCACAGTTGACAATTAAATCATCGGCACCCTCAAATATGGTTTCAGTGGTGATGAGAACATTATAACCGTCCAAGAGAACATCTTTACCTTCAATATCAGATAAAAGAATTAATTTACTTTTCCGTCGTTCAATCTGTTCATGGGAAAAAACTGTGCGGTTAAGATAATTCCTCTCTAACTGGTTCAGAAGATAATGGTTCCCTACAAACTCCAGACAACCGGCACGGGGAAAACCACGATCTAAAAGGTATTGAAAATCTTTACTTGCATCCTGAATATTATAATTGTCTTTTAAAATATTATTAGAATTCATTTAGATTCTTCCGATAATAAAATTCATATTTCTAAACATTGCGGATTCGTTTATAAAAATTTAAAATGAAAATCTGCTTTTTTTAACCCCTTCTCTTAGCCGCAATGATGGGAACCCTGTCTGAGGCATCTTCCGCCCGATCCACAATATTCCCTAAACGGGTGACCATGGTTTTCAGTTCTATTAATCTTAAAATTCCAAATTCATCATTACGATACGATTGATAGAGTTTTTTTATTATACGCCTTTCGATCATATCCACTTTAATTTCTCGTTCCTCTACTTCGTGGGCTTTAGCCAGGGCTTTTTCCAGATCCACATCCAATAACTCAATACATTCTTTTAAAACTGCAATTGAATCTATAACTTCGTCCACTAGTTCATCAAAATCATCCTTATATTCTGGGGGGAAAGTTATTTTACTAAGGCTTACTCCATAGGCTGCTTCCTGGGTCATGTCTGCCACATTATCCACCAGTTCTGCCAGGATAATCCGGTCTTCCCGATCAAAAGGAAGGAAAGCACCCTTAAAAAATTCAATCTCCATAATTCTACGAACTTCATCGGCTTTGGTTTCCAAGATGGACATTTCAATTACTTTATCATCCAGAATATCGAACTCTCCCCTGTAAAATGGGGGCATGATTTCTCTGAGCTTTTGAACGCACTGGTAAACCAGTTCCACGTGTTGACGGGAGTGCCCTTCCACCATGGATTCCCGGCCAAAGAATTTCCTCATATTAATACCTTCATCATGATTAATGAAATTTATTCATCAGTTATGAGGTGGTGTGAAAGTCGGACTGCATCTAAAAGTCCGTGAGCGTATGTTATGCAGCCAAAAGAGGTAAGATAATCCTCATGTTCCAAGTAGTAGGTGGTGTCATCCCGATAATTCTGGGCCATTTCCACAATTTTTCCTTCTTCACCATGGAGTTTTATAGATTCTATTTCTTTTATATTTTTTGCAAATAGCTCTAAATCCTTTTTTATTCTCTCTATTGCATCCATAATATCACAGGTGTACTTAATTACAGTAAAAAAATTCTTTTATATGATATTATTTAATTACCAACTTTACTGAACCCCTTAGAATACTTTAATCAAATGATTAAAGATTTTTAAGTTCCTTCCATGAGTGATGAACACGTTGCAAGACAGTTACATATCCCAGTATAACAACCAGGAGAATGGCCAGTGACATGACCAGCTGGGGGTTGGAGAAATACCCGATAAATGCTCCTCCCAGTATTATGAACAGGCGTTCTGCCCTCTCCGCAATTCCCACATCACATCTAATTCCTTCCACCTCGGCCCGGGCCCGAACATAACTTACGCTCAAAGAAGCCAGTAATGCAAGAATACCCCAGAACCAATCCACGTATCCTCCGTATATGATTCCAATTATTATGAATGCATCTGCGAAGCGGTCACATGTGGAATCAAGGAAACCACCAAATTTGCTCTTGGTGTTATTGTTGCGGGCTACAGCACCGTCAATCACGTCAAAAAAACCGCTAACAAGGATTAGAAGTCCACCTAACAGTAAGCTTTTCTGGGAAAATGCGTAGGAAGCACAAAGACTAACCAGTAATCCAATGATGGTAAGTATATTGGGGTGCAACCCGATTTTATTGGCTAGGGGGTTGATGAATCTTTGAAAGTGAGGACGAACTTTATTAAGCATAATTCGAATATGGGTTTTATAAGAATATATACTTTGGAGTTTAAGGTAAGAAAGATGAAAGTCGTTAAAGTTGATCCAGATAATCCTGAAAAAAGTAAAATGGTTATGATCCGGGAAGTATTAAGTGCGGGTGGAACTGTGGTTTACCCCACCGACACTGTTTATGGGTTAGGAGCTAACATTTTCCAGGAAGAAGCTGTGTTAAATGTTTATCATATAAAAAAAAGGTCTTTGAATAAACCAATATCTGTTTGTGTGTCAAAAATAGAGGATATTAAACAGTTAGCTCATTTAAACCCTCATGCAGAGAATATAATGCAAAAAATCCTCCCCGGTCCCTACACCTTGATTTTGAATAAGAAAGGAAGTATACCGTCTCAGATTACTGCTGGAATGGATAAAATAGGTATAAGAATTCCGGATAATGTTATATGCGGGGATATTTCTAGGGAATTTCCTATAACTACCACCAGTGCCAACCTTTCTGGCCATCCTTCTCCCAAATCAGCTCAGGAAGCACAACAAGAACTGGGAGAAAATCCAGATATCATCATTGACTCGGGACCTTGCCCGGGTGGAATCTCCTCCACCGTGATGGATTTAACAGTAACTCCTCCAAGGATAATAAGGGAAGGTGCAGGAATGGGAAAATTACGTAAATTTTTGGAATAACTAATGATGTTTGATTTTTTTTTTAATTCAGTGACATTAGGCTTCATGGAAATATATTATTTTTTTAATCCTTGCAACGTGCTAACATATAAATTAATATTATTAATTATAAATTAAAATAATCATAACCTATTATTATATGGATTAAATCCAAGTAATAGTTAATGAAAATATCATTCCTGCTAAACTAATTAAATAAAGTAACAGGCGTTTAGATGTCAGAAATTTTATCCAACATAAAAGAAAAGGGCAAGATACCAACATCATCACCTATTGATTCTCTGATTGGGGGTGGTGTAGAAAAAGGAGTAGTAACACAGTTTTACGGTCCTCCGGGGTCTGGTAAGACCAACATAGTCCTGAATCTCCTGATCCATAATGCAAAAACCGGTAAAAATGGCATATTCGTGGATACTGAGGGTGGGTTATCCATCGAACGAGTTAAACAAATTTCAGGCCCTGATTTCAAAGAACTGGCCTCAAATATCATAGTATTCGAGCCTTCAACCTTCACTGAACAGGATTCAACTCTCCGCCGGATTGAGAAAATGGTGGAATCTGGAGAAAAGGTGGAGCTGATTATTCTGGACTCTGCTGTGGCCCTTTACCGGGTTCGCGACGGTGATTCGTCCCAGATCAACCTGGAACTAGGAAGACAGATGGGCCTACTCACCAGACTGGCCCGTAAGCACGACATTGCAGTGGTGATTACCAACCAGGTATACGCCAGTTTTGAAGGCGAGGGAATGGTTGAACCAGTGGGGGGCACTATTTTAAAATACAGGAGCAAGATCATGGTGGAACTGGAGAGAGGAGATGTTAGTGGGGAAAGATATGCCATCTTAAAAAGACATCGCAGCCGACCGGAAGGACTGCGCACCCGGTTCCATATCGTGGATAATGGTCTAAGATAGGTGATAGATAGTTTTAAATTAAGTGATGATAAATGATGATATGATGCATCCCATGATCATGATGCAGGTTTACATTCACCAATGGAATTTGGAATTACCTTATGTAAGTTGTCCATTATGAGAAGTCCCCAACTAAATGGTTAATTCCAAATATCTAATTTTAATCATAAACAAATTTAAGATGGATTGTGTTGTGAGAGATATGATTTCACCCAAAAAGTACGCTAAAGCCGCAAAAGTACTGCCAAAAGGCTTTAAAACAGCTAACGAATTTTTCAACTACGTTTACAATGACCCGGACATGATTTGGATGGGTCAAAACACCAACCACCTCCATAACAAGGACGGGATCATGGAAGCCATGATCGCCAGTATACAGGAGAATGATTACTGCAAGTACCCTCCACCAGAAGGTTTTCCTCGACTCAAAGAACTGGTTATGAATGACTTGGGACTGGGCAGTGAATACGATATTCTAATCACTGCAGGGGCAACGGAATCATTGTATCTGTGTGCCAATGACATCCTGGAGCCAGAAAATAACACCATCACCTGTGACCCCGGATACCTTATCATTGATAATTTCGCCAGCCGTTTCGGGGATCATGTTAAATCAGTACCAATCTACAATGAGGCATGTGGCTACAAGCTAACTCCTGAGCTGGTTAGGGAAAATTTGGATAAGAATACTAAGTTGGTATCCCTGGTTGATCCACTTAACCCCTTGGGATCTTCCTACACTCGGGAGGAACGAAAAGAGTTCAAGGATATTGCCGAGGATCATGACATCTACCTCTTACATGACATCACTTACCGGGATTTCGCACACGATCACCAACTCATGGCAGAGATCTGTCCTGAGCATACTGTAACTGTGTACAGTTTTTCCAAGATCTACGGAATGGCCGGCCTCAGAATTGGTGCCCTAATTGGAGTACCGGAAATCATCAACTCCATACGCTCCATAGTTATCAACGACCTTGGAACCAACCTGGTAGCTCAGAACGGAGCCATGGCAGCCATCGAATCCAAACCACAATGGATTGACCGGGTGAAAGGAATTACCCGCCAGAACCAGGATATAATAAAACAGGCAGTTGACCAGGTAGAAGGAGCACACATAGCAGTTTACCCCTCCGATGGGAACATGATGGCCATTGACATGATCGACACTGGAGTCACACCACGGGAAATGGCAGACTACCTTATTGAACGTAAAATATTCACTAGGGAAGGATCCTACACCAGTAAACAATTCGGCCACCGCTACTTAAGGGTAAGCTTCTCCATACCTACCACTCAGGTCGAATTCTTTGCCGAGTGCTTCCTGGAAGGTATGGACGCCTTGAAGGGTTCAAAATAAAACTTCTTAATTCTTTTTCTTTAAAATATTTCTTTGTTATAAAACCATAATTCTGAATTAAATAGATTCAGTATTGTTTCAATATTTTATTAAAAAAAATGAATTAAACCTAATGAATGGAGAATAGAAGTTTTACTATTGATTTATTTTATTAATGAATGGTATTTTAAAAAACGATGATTATATAATGAATTAAGATAAAAAAATAAGAAATTAATGGATTTTAACTCATTTAGCTTTTTAGATAATAATATTCTCCTTTCTGTTTTTGTTCCCGGTCCAAGTAACTGTCCAGTTTGTTAACCCGTGGCCTTCTGGTTTCTTTATCCCGGCGGAAAGTAATTCCCACCTGGGAAAGGAACTTGTTCATGGCCGAACGCAGGTCCATGGGGCTGGTGGCATGTCCTTCTACCCCTGGTTCGCCGGTGAAGACCATGGCCCGGCTGGAAATATAATCAATGAACACTATATCGTGGTCAACGATAATTGCGGCTGCATTCTTACTCTCAGTAACTCGGCGAATGGCCTTGGCAGCCCTCAGGCGCTGTTCAACATCCAGATAAGCGGTGGGCTCGTCGAAAAGGTATATATCTGCCTCTTGTGAGAGTGATATGGCCACGGATAACCGTTGGAGTTCACCACCACTCAACTCATCCATCTTCTTCTCCAGTAATTCTTCCAGGAGGAAGGGTTTCATGATCTCGGTTTTGAAGAGGTTAGTGCCGTAGTTAGGGGCGGTGGTGTACAGGAACTCCTGTACAGTTCCACTGTAATCTGATACCAGGTACTGTGGTTTGTAACTAATTTTAACCTTTTTCTTTATTTTTCCGGCATCTGGTTTCTCCACTCCGGCTAGCATTTTGGCAAAGGTGGTTTTTCCAATACCGTTGGGTCCGAAGGCAGTGAGAATTTCATCGTGTTGCACCAGGCCTTCATCTACTTCCAGGTGGAATCCATCGTAGGACTTTTCCAGGCTGCTGTATTCTGATAAGGCTTCTGCCTCCACTTCGGTGGTAGGTGGTCGTACATGGAATTCAATGGGCTGTTTCCGGAAGCGTACATTTTCTTCCCTTAAAAAACCATTTATATAGGCATTTATCCCCACACGGACCCCGCGCATATGGGAAACAACACCATATCCTCCCGGCTGACCATAGAGGATGTGTATGTAGTCCGAGATGGCGTCCAGGGCTGCCAAGTCATGTTCAATTACCAGAACTGATTTTCCCTCTTCAGCCAGTTCCCGAATAACATTAATTGCATATAGACGTTGCTTCACATCCAACCAGCTGGTGGGTTCGTCAAAGTAATAAAAATCAGCATCCCGGAGAACCGCAGCAGCGATGGCCACCCGCTGGAGTTCACCACCACTAAGGTTAACAATTTCCCGTTCCATTATGGCTTCCAGTTGCAGAGAGCTGGTGACAAATTCCAGACGGTCCCGCTGGTCCACACTGTTAAGAAGATCATCCACTCTGCCCTTCACCACTTTAGGGAGCAGATCCACCATTTGAGGCTTGTGCACCACCCTCAAATCACCCTCAGAGAGCTTTTGGAAATAATTTTGTAGTTGGTTACCCTTAAAGAAACTTATTATGTCATCCCAGGACGTTTCATCATCAAAATTACCTAAATTAGGTTGTAATTCCCCTGAAAGGATGCGTATAATAGTTGATTTTCCAATACCATTTGGTCCCAGAAGTCCTACCACTGAACCATCCTTTATAGTGGGTAAACCGAATAATTCGAACTGGTTCCTCCCATAACGATGAATAGGATCTTCCAGGGCTTCGGGTAGATTTATGATGCTAATTGCATTGAAGGGGCAGCGATTGGTGCATATTCCACAACCGGAACATAACTCCTCGGACATGACGGGTTTTTTAGTTTTAGGATCTATGGTAATGGTGTCTTCTTCCATGCGTACCCCTGGGCAGTATTCAATACATACATAGTTGCATTTCTTGGGCTGGCAGCGGTCATGGTCTAATATGGATATTCTAGTCAAAATTATCAAAACCTTAAATAGCTTTAAGTAATGTAAAATATGCTGATGATATAATCAATCCATCAGAAATCATCATATTTTCATGCTTATCTAATTATACTATGTTTTAATTTAATATGGTGCTTATG
>JAUNXM010000011.1:0-20605 GCA_030539815.1 Methanobacterium sp. | reverse complement strand
AACTAACCACCAACAAAAAAAATTTAATAAAGACATTAATATAGTCTGTTGATTTCCTGTTAAATCACACCACTCCCTTGGCTCGATCATTGAATCAGTCTTAAACTTCCGTGCGATCCTTGTTTAGAAAAACTTCGACCAAGATGTTTGTAATCTAGAAAATAGTTAACAATTGAATGAGAGATCTTAATCTAAATTTCAAATTAGCAATGATAAGAACCCTTAAAATAACTTAAAAATAATAACAAAGAAAAAAAGAAAAGATTAGGCTGCTTTAACAGCCATCTCTATATCTGATGCTTTAACGGTTTTTCGTCCTGCGTGTTTAGCTAATTTAACAGCTTCTACAGCAATCCCTTCACCCATCTCTTCCAATACTTTGGCTAATGCGTCTCTTGCATCATCACTTACTCTTGGAGCACCAGCATTTTTAATGATCCTTCCTACTGGAGCAATTGGCAATTCAGCCATGTTAATCACCTCATTCATCTTTAGAGTCTCCATAATATTTAAGTTTGTCGATCTTGTCCTTAGAAAAAACCCTTACCATCAAAGATGTTCAACTTGAAAATTATAATTAACTATGGCCAAGTTCAACATTCATTTCCCAATGTATATTGTCATGAGTTCCCTATAACAAAAACTACCATCCAACTGGGTGTTGTGCAACCACTTCATTTATAAGTACTTTGTTGTCTTATATAATTAATGCAAAATATGGGTTAATATACCCAAAAATTTCAGTTTTAAATTGATGAACTTAACAAGGATGATTTAAATGACTGTTAAAGTAACTAGCATTGCATTTAATGAAGGAGAGCCAATACCCCCCAGATATAGTTGTGAAGATGTGAATATTTCTCCCCCTCTTAATTGGGATGGATCCCATTTATCAATACCCTCCGGGGGAAGTATTGCAATTATATGTGAAGATCCTGACTCATCTGGAGGCACCTGGATCCACTGGGTTATATTCAACCTACCTCCTGAAACTAGAAGCTTGCCTGAGATGGTGATGCCACGGGAGAAACTGGAAAACGGAGCATTACAGGGTGTGAATAGTTGGGGTAACATTGGTTTCAGTGGGCCGTGCCCACCCAGTGGAACCCACCATTACTACTTCAAAATCTACTTACTGGACACCAAACTTGATCTGCCCTCTGGAACTAGCAAAGAAGAAGTTTTAAAGGCCATGAAAGGTCATATCATTGATGAAGGTCAATTGATGGGCACTTACACTCGTAAATAATGCACATAGTCTTAAATTAACTTGGAACAGAAAAAATTCAATATCTGGAGAATTAATATTGAAAATTGGAAAAAAAGACTTAAAATCTTTAATTTCTAAAATAAGAAGAGATATAGGTCATAAAGATGTTGATGTAAACATATCTGATATTATATTTAATGAAAAGTCTGAAATTCTCCTGATCATTACTCCGGATCGTCCTGAAAAGTCAGTTATAATTGGTAAGGGTGGATGGGTGGTGGGTCGGCTCCGTGAAGAGTTGGGAGTAAATTCCATCCATGTAGAAGCTTATTCTGACTTCATAGTATCCCAGTATCGTATGAACCTTGCCCTAAAAAAACTGGAGACAATAATGGAAAAATATGGCACTTCTCTTTATAATAAACCCATTGCAAATTTAACCTATCTTCTAAAGGCTCGTATTGAAAACCCTTATGATTTTGGTTCTGTTTTGAGAGAATTCCATAGTTCAAATCCCCACCTGGAAGATGAACTAGATAATGATGAATTTAAAACAGTGGTAGCATTATCTGGAGGAGTTGATAGCAGTGCATCCCTTATAATCGCCAAAATGTTAGGATTCAATCCCCTGGCAGTAACAGTTAACCCCGGGGATATTATACTTCCCCGTTATTTCCGGGAAAATGTGGAAAATCTCACCCATAAGCTAGGAGTTAAGCACCGGTACCTGGATGTGGACTTGAAAGAAGTAATTGATGGTTCCTTGGAAGGAAGATTCCATCCCTGTGGGAGGTGTTCCAAGATCATTGAAGAAACTGTTTTCTATTTCGTCAGAGAAAATAATATCCCCATGGTGATCTACGGTGATCTACTCTCTTCAGGGGCACAGTCTGTACATTTGGAAAAAAATAATCCTGAAAATATTCTGAAAACAGATTTAGGGGTAGATAGTGAAGGAGAAAATAGTTTAGGGATTACAAATTTAATTGCGGGAAAAGGAAATAATTTAGGAGATGTAAAATATTTAAGGAAAACGAATACCCTAATTAAGGGAAATATTTTAAAAATCAACCTACCTGCACTGTTATCCCTTAAAAAAGGTGATGTTAAAAAAATAGCTGGTGATTGGGGGGTAAAAAAACGAGGAGGCTATGGATGTCCACTCATTGCAGAGGTTCACAAAAAACATCCATACATGCGTCGTTTTTCTATTCAAAGAGTTTTAAGGGAAACTAGGGCGGGAGTTCTCGAGCCGGGTGAGGCCTTAGAGCAGATAACTGAAATAATTTAGCTATTTAATTAATTCCAGTATACCATATATTATCAGGAATAATCCGGCCAGGTAACCCACTAGCTGGGGATAAATAAGCATCAAAACCCCTAATATAATTGCAATTATAGCGATTATCTCTTGAGTGGTATTTTCTTTCATACATCTATTTTTTGTAATAGAATGTATATAAATATTGTGAAGAGAGTTAACTTCAATCAAAATGAGGCTAATCATGAAAAAATCAGTAAAATTCTGCCCAAATTGTGGGTCAACGAATATAAAATGGGTTAATCCTCAAATGTGGTCAATATGGAAGTGTTGGGATTGTGGATATCAGGGGGCAGTGGTAATCGAGGATGGGGAGATGGCTAAGGAGATCAGGGAAAAATTCTTAGAGAAATATAAAAATAAAGAGATAGAATCAAAGGAATAAATCAATAGGAATCAACAGGGCTAAAACCGGTATTTATCTCCAGTTTTCAAAATTTTAAACTGATTATCCCATAAAAAGTCATTATCAACTGAAGAAATAATTATATAAATTTAATAAATATAAAAAAAAATTGGATATATGACTGTAACCTAGAAAAATAGTTTAAAAGTAAGAAAAATGTTTAAAAGCAAATATTTATTCTACGCGACAATCATTAGGGTCTATTTTTTCAATAAATTCCCTTAAGTTATCAATCACCTTTTGAACCATGGATGGGGCAGGGCCGCCAATAACTTTTCTAGTGTTAATGATGTCCCGGGGATTTAATGCCTGCTTCACCACAGTATCATCTATTCTCAGTGTTTCACCAGTTAATTCCTGGGAGATTTCATCCAGAAAATGGGCATCGATATCCTCAGCCTTCATACCCTTATCCAAAGCAACAGTCACTGCTCGTCCCACTATCTGGTGGGCGGTTCTAAAGGGTAACCCTACATCCCGGACCATGAGGTCAGCCAGTTCAGTGGCCGCTGAAAAGTTAGCCCTCACCAATTCCTCCCCACGCGCGCCTTTAAACTCTGCGGATGAGAGCATACCCATGGTAATTTTAAGTGCAGAGTTTAAGGTATCGGTGGCATTCCACAAGTGAGGGGTGACTTCCTGCAAGTCCCGGTTGTAACTTTGAGGTAAAGACTTCATAATGGTTAGTATGGTTACTAGTTCACCATTTAAGACAGCTGTTTTTCCCCTTATAATTTCAGCTACGTCTGGATTCTTTTTCTGAGGCATTATGGATGATGTTGATGAAAATTCATCAGTAAGTTCCACCATCCGAAACTCATAGGTACTCCAGATAATGAGCTCTTCACAGATTTTCGAGAGGGTGGTTCCCAGCATGGTCAGTGCAAAAACAGTTTCTGCAATAAAGTCCCGGCTACTCACCCCATCTATGGAATTTTCCATAGGACCCGTGAATCCTAGAAGTTCCGCAGTACGTTCCCTGTTGATGGGGAAACTGGTGGTGGTAAGGGCAGCTGAACCCAGGGGACACAGATTCATCCGATGGTAAGCATCTTGGAGTCTACCATAATCACGCTTCAGGGATTGGGCATAAGAAAGAAGATGATGGGCAAAGGTGGTGGGTTGGGCATGCTGCATGTGGGTGTAACCCACCATCATGGTGTCCAGGTTTTCCTCAGCCATTTCTATTATAACTTCAATAAAAATGAGTAATTCTTTTTGTATTTTTTGAATCTCTTCTTTTAACGCAATTTTAAGGTCAGTTGCCACCTGATCGTTTCGTGACTTAGCAGTATGCATGAAACCGGCATCAGGACCTATCACCTTGGTAACGTAGTTTTCCACTGCCATGTGAATGTCTTCCACTGCAGTGTCCAGTTCCAGAGCATCAATACCCTCCTTTTCTAGATCAACAAGTGCACCAATGATTTTTTCCCCGATCTCCCGGGAGATGATCCCCTGCTCCATAAGCATGGTGGTGTGGGCACGATTGGTGAGTATGTCTGCCTGGAATATGCGGCGGTCGAATTCTAGGGAAGATGTAAAATCAGCCACTTCACGGCTCATCTGCCCTTTAAGTCGTCCCGAACGAAGATTCAAAAAAATACACCTTGTTTGTAATTATCCTTCACTGAATAATTATTTTTTACCTTCTTTACCTTTCCATTGGGTGTAACCACATTTACCACATGCGTACCGGTCTCCATGGTCTGCCATGAAAACACCATGGGAGCACCTTACACATTCAGGGTTTTTGCGGATGATTTTATTATCTTTAACTTCGTACAATTCAAATTTCTTCATGATTCATCCTCCTGATTCAACTTCAAAAATTTATTCAGATAAGTGGAATTTTATTCCTGATCTTCAGATTCTTCTTTAGCAGCTTCTTTGTTCTTTTCGAGGACGTGTTCCTTTTCGATCTCTGCTAGTTTCTCCTCTGAATCGTAAAGCTTGGCATAACCATCTGCTCGACCTTCACCGAAGCTTGGTTTCACACGGTCCACTACTAAAAGATTCTTGTCCACGTTTAACTGTGCGACGAGCCTATTTTTAACTTCCATTACTTTAGGGGTGGCTTCGCCCTGGTAAATGCAGTCAAAGTGTATTTCAGTTCGGTTTAAAAGTGGATTTTCAACCTGTTCTTTAATGTCTATCTCCATAATTATCTCTCCTATCTTTCCTCTAATTTATCTTTCAACTTTTTAACTTTATTTATAACTTTATCAACTTCACACACCACCAGACCCTCACCAGGTTGCCCATAAAGGATCAAAGACCCTGGGGGAGCCATAAGGGCACAGGGAATGGCAGCTAAATCTTCTTCACCGTCCACCAGAATTAAAACCTTGAAACCGGTTTTTATCAACTGAAATGCTTTATGTATAGCTTCCTGTAGTTCGTCGGTTATAACTCCCGGAGGATTTTTAACATTTAAAGTAACGTTGTCATAGACCACGTCATAAGTGGCGGGTTTTCTTTCCACCACATTATCAATAATTCCCAGATGGGGGATCAGCCCGGCTTTCTGCAGATTCTGCGTGGTCACGTCACCCACTGAGATCAGCAGTTCACCGGGATATTTGGACTCAATGAACTCCTTCGCATCATCAAGAGAAGGGTAGAGTACTCCTATGGGTTTTTTAAATTCATATCGTGACTTTTTGTTAAGTATCAGCACTATCGAACCCTCAAAGCGTATTCTCCAGGTAGAGTGATCTGTAATTCCTGGGCAATGGGCGAGTTATCCGGATCCACGATGATCAAAAATCCACTCCAGTTCTTGGAAGTGGCCAGATTACAGACTGCACACCGGTCCTCTTCCATGAGGCGATGACACTTGGTGCATGCTTTTGTAACCATTATTTCTTCTCCTTTTTGCCTTTCTTACTTCGCTTCTTTTTTTCCGCTTCGATCCATTCCACCCGTCCCAGGTTGGGTTGCCTCATGGTAAGGCCGATTTTAGTTTCCTTGGAAGATTTACCCTTTAAGCTCAGGGCCACGATTCTGGCACGGACTTTGTTGCCTTCTTCCAGTGTTTTCTTGGATTCCTTACCAATTAAGGCCCCTCTTTTACCATCGTAGTTAATGTAATCGTCAGTGACTTGGGATACGTGTACCAGGCCATCCATAGGTCCTATGCGTATGAAAGCACCGAATTCGGTTACTTCGATAACTTCTCCTTCTACGATTTCATGTAAC
This sequence comes from Methanobacterium sp., assembly GCA_030539815.1. GTDB lineage: Archaea > Methanobacteriota > Methanobacteria > Methanobacteriales > Methanobacteriaceae > Methanobacterium. Next base: position 14,467 of record JAUNXM010000011.1, on the reverse strand, counting down.
TCGGGTTTGAAGAACAGTGCAGTGAATACTACTTCATGATAGGCGGCTCCGTCACCCATTATGACTTTGCCCACACCAATTTCTTCTATATCTTTAACAGTGACCATTAATCCCATTTTCTTGTCGATCTTGCCCACGTAACCTTCGTTAATAATTTCAATGGCCACGTCGTTCAGGGGTTCTTCAAAGCGGTGGGGTGGGATTCTCACTGTGTCCTCTATTTTGGATATTAAATACAAACAAATCCCTCAGTTTATTTTTCTTTTATTTCAAGTAACTGCATAATTAATCAAACCCTTAACCAGGTTTCTTAAGACCAGACTGGAATTAAGAAAATGGATTTTAGTTAAGTGGTATATTGATTTAAAGTTCCTGGTATAATCTTATGGAGTGTTCTACTGCTTCTTTAGCTTTCTGAGCGTTTTCCCATCCTAAGATTTCGGTTTCTTTACCTTCCAGTCTTTTGTATTCACCAAAGAAGTGGGCCACTTCATCCAGGAATGATTGTGGTACATCACCAATATCTTTAACTTCTTTATAACGGGGGTCATCCACTGGAACTGCCAGGATCTTATCATCATTATCCCCGCCATCGATCATGCGCATCATTCCTATGGGTCTAGATTCAATTACACACCCCGGGAATGTGGCCTGATCCATGATCACCAAAATGTCCATGGGGTCCCCGTCATCATAAAGGGTTTGGGGTATTATTCCATACTCTCCCGGATAATGGAATGGGGAGTAAAGTACCCTGTCCAGGGCGAATGCCTCCATATCTTTATCGTATTCATACTTGTTTCTTGATCCCTTTGGTATTTCAATAACTGCGTATACCACTTCTGGAGCTGATGGTCCACTTTTTATATCCTTCCAGAGATTCATGTTATATTTCCTCCAATAAACCAAACCAAAATGGCTGGCATAATTTTAATCTCATTAATTTTATGATTAAATTTATTATAGTTATTTAGACTTTCAATGATTAAATAAATTTCAATCTCCAAACATCCTAGATGGAGCTAACTAAATTTCAAGATGTCCATCCACGGCCAAGTATCGTCTTTGGCGCAGGTAAACAACACTAATCCCCATTTTCCTTGCCCTGTTTCTTAGTTCCCGGTCGTTGGTGCATAGAACTTGTGATATGCGAAGTAAAACATCATCTACCAGTTCTCCCTTATAAAGTTCTACTTCTTTAAGTATAAAAGGACTTGATTTCGCTATTTTAAGGGCTATGGCAGCTGCGATCCTATTTTTGCCTTTACTTCTTTTTTTTATTTTTTCCAGTTCAAATAACACTGGTGAAGGTACGTAAAGATGGTAAGAGGGTAAGGTGCGTTCCAGTTCCTCCACCAGATCCAGTGGGAACTGGGCCGCCATCATTAAAAATTTGCGTCTAAAACCGCCTCTTTAACGTATGATTCCATAACCAATCAACCTCCACCTTGCACCTACCCTTCTGGAGAGAGCAACCCTCTGACCGGATTCAGCACAAACCGGTAGTTTGAGTTTCACTTCAACTTCATTTTTCCTGGCGCTGGTCACCACTCCAATGGTGGTGGTGGTTCCAATATTGATCATCAGTGGTTCTGATGAGCGGATGGGATCCACTTTCTTCTCTTCCTTGGTACCTACTACCCGATCCAGGAGATGGGTTTTCATGGTGAACTGGTGCATGATATCTGGTAAGGTACCGGGTTTTCCAGCTACAGAACCAGAAAGGGAATCTGCTTTGGTGAGTGCAGGGTCTAGATTGGTGGCAACACCTATGAGTCCACCGGGACCTACTTCATCTACAGTTTCGCCTCCACCATTTAATCCAGTTACTTCAGAATAGAGACTCATCCACTCTATTTTACCCTTATTTTTAACCTGTATTCCGGGTTTGACTTCTATTTCATCCCCAATGTGCAATTTTCCCTGTATAAGTGATCCGCCGATTACTCCACCCTGAATTTTATCAGGACTACAACCTGGTCGATTGATATCAAATGACCGGGCCACATACATACGGGGTGCTTTTCTAAGGGACCTTCGGGGTGTTCTTATGATGTGTTGAATATTCTCAATTAGAATATCAATATTCGCACCTTGCTGGGCAGATACTGGTATAATTGGAGCGTCTTCGGCACATGTGCCTTTCACGAACTCTTTTATTTCCTGGTAACTTTCCACAGCTCGTTCTTTGGACACGATATCGATCTTGTTCTGAACCACGATCACTTCTTTAACTCCAATAACATCCAGTGCCATTAGGTGTTCTTTGGTCTGTGGTTGAGGACAGGGTTCGTTAGCTGCAATCACCAGTACAGCACCATCCATTATGGCTGCTCCTGATAGCATGGTGGCCATTAATGTTTCGTGTCCTGGTGAATCCACAAAGGAAACTTTACGTAGTGTCTGTGTTTCACTGCCGCAGTGTTCACATACCATAGCAGTGGTGTAGCACTGGGGTTCGGGGCACTCCATACATCTCATGAAGGTTATATCTGCATAACCTAAACGAATGGAGATACCTCTTTTGGTTTCCTCACTATGGGTGTCGGTCCATATGCCGGACAAGGCCTTGGTGAGGGTGGTTTTACCATGGTCAACATGCCCCACTAGCCCAATGTTAATCTCAGACTGTACTTTCACTCGTCACACCTGATTATTTTACTCGTCACTTTGTAATAGATCTTCTATTGATTTAGTACCTTTCTTCACCACAATGGTGTTGATCTGCACTATGTCATCAGAAATTGTGTTTCCACGGACAGTTTTCCTTCTTCGCTGACCTTTTCGTTGTGGTTTAAACCCAACTCCTCCAGAAAGGAGGCTTTTTATTCTGCGGGGGCCGTCAACGTCTTTTTTCATGGGGAAACCGTTTTTATCGCTTCCACCAGTTATGCATAGAGTATATCCTGCAAGTCCTACTGGTGCAGCATCGAATTCCTCGCCGATTTTTAGTCCAATTAATTTTTTGGACTCAGCTCCTTCCACTTCCATCTGATGACTGTTTTCACCTTGGGAAATAATTAATTTGAATGCCAATTTATCTCCTCCATATATTTTTGGTGTTTTAAGTTCATATTATTTATCGTTTTCCATCTAGTTGATGATGATTCAATATATTATAGTATATTATTAGTTAACTAATAGATTCCCCAGCTTGGATTATCTTTTCTCTTAATACTCACAGTTTCCTGTAGTATATCTATTTCATCTTCGCTGAGATCTGATTTCATTTCATTTTCCAGAACTTTATAATGGGTTTCAGGAATTTCTACGTATAGCACATCTCCTTCTTCTAGGTTACGTCCAAAAACCCCATCTTTTATGGCCATGGCCACTTTTTGTCCCTTGGAAATTGAGGGTAAGTTATCCCCCTTATCCTGCATACTCTCCACTGATCCCACGCGCAGGCCATTTTCATCCAATAAAGAACTACCTTTTCGGATGTTGCCACCCAAGACTTCAATACCTGCTATTGCAGGCTTACTCTGTCTGAAAACCAGTTTAGGGATTATACGTATTTTACCCGGTTTTATAATGGCATCGAACCATTCCTTTTTCCTGCGTTCTTCAGCTGCCCGGATCCATTCCTGGTAATCTTCAGTTAACTGGTAGATCACGTTGGCCTGGAATATTTTCAAATCAGTGTTTTTAATTTCCTCCGCAGCCGAGGGTAATATCTTAACGTTGAAGGCGATGATCACTCCGTGAAGGTCATCTTCCTGGGTGACTATTGATGCGTCCACCACATCTCTGCGGGAAACATCACCAATGTCTGCGGCACGTATGGGTACTTCCATTTCCTGAAGCATGTTTACCAGTGCTTCCAGTGATCCCAGGGTGTCTGCTTTAACTATGACTCCCATTTCATCGGTATCAACTTTAATATCTTCAATTTCGTGGAGTATTTCCTCCTTAACCTGGTCAAGGTCGTCTCGCACTACCCTTAAGGGAGAGCCAGACATGACTTTGTCAATGTTAGGGGCCACGATCTTGATACCTGCTGCTGCAACCACTTCATCCACTTTTTTGAATCGTTTTTTCGCTTCTCTGATTTCTTCCAGGGCTTTTGGCTTCAGGAGAGATCTTATTTTGGTAGTGATAACGTCATCAGGGGTTGTAAGTACAATAGTGTCTTTATGCCGGATAATGCCATCATATATAACTGCGTCAATTGTGGTTCCCAGCCCGGTTTCCTCTTTAACTTCAAGAATGGTACCTTTAGCAGGTGCATCAGTTTCGATCTGTAACTGTTCCTTGAGGTACTGTTGAGCCAGCCCTAAGAGCATGGTCAAGAGTTCTGCTATTCCTTCTCCGCTTTTGGCACTTACAGGGATAATACTTACTTGTCTGGCGAAATTTTCCACCCGGTCGAAACGTTCTGATTCAAATCCTTCCCTATGCAGTATTCCCACCAGTTCATATATCTGGTTATCCAGAGCACTTTGAACATTTGCCGGTTGTTTTGCGTAGGTTTGGGAGAAAGGTTTTCCTGCATGTGTTTGCCAACCATATATCCTGTCCATTTTGTTAGCTGCTACCACAAAGGGTGTTTTGCACATTTTAAGAATATTCAGGGCTTCATAGGTTTGTGGTTTGAATCCTTCATTGAGGTCCACCATAAGAATTGCCAGGTCAGCCAGTGCACCTCCTCGTTTACGGAGGGTGGTGAAGGCTTCATGACCAGGAGTGTCAATGAAGAACAGTCCGGGAAGTGTTTCCTTAATTTCTAGTTTGTCCAGGAAAGCACCGCAGATGTTTTCTATGACTTCCATAGGGATTTCAGTAGCACCTATGTGTTGGGTTATTCCACCTGCTTCTTTTTGAGCAATAGCACTACCCCGGATAAAGTCCAGTAGTGTGGTTTTCCCGTGGTCAACATGACCCAGAACAGATACAATGGGTGATCTAATCTTCAAGGTTATCCTCCGATTCTGAAAAAAATGTAGGGAACTAAAAAGAAAGTCCCTGTGTTTATTTGAGTAGGTTCCCAAATTATGGTTCTTCGTATACTAGTTCCCGGTCTGGGAGCTGGTACTCAGAAATTTCATCATCCTGGAAAAATAGTGCAATTTCCCTTTCTGCCGAAGCCGGTGAATCAGAAGCATGAACTATGTTTCTACCAGTTTCAATGGCGAAATCACCACGAATTGTTCCTAAATCTGCTTCTTTAGGGTTTGTTGTCCCTACCATTTTCCGGATTAGGGTGATGCATTCATCTCCTTCAATTACCATGGCCAGTACTGGTCCGGAGGTAATGTAATCTACTAGATCACCAAAGAAAGGTTTTTCCTGGTGTTCGGCGTAGTGTTCCTCGGCCTGAACCCGGGGGATGACCATCATTTTCGCGGCAAGGATCTGTAATCCCCGCTCCTCGAAGCGGGTTAAGATCTTTCCGGTTAATCTCCGCAGTACTGCATCGGGTTTTAGCATAACAAAACTTTTTTGTTTCATTGTTTAACCCACTTAACCTTCCTGGGAACTCTACCGAGTTTTATTCGATTTTTCTCACATTTGCTGCTGCAGAAAAGATACACCGTACCGTCTTTTTTGACGTACATTTTGCCGGTGCCCTCCTCTATTTCTTCTCCGCAGAATGAACATGTTCTCATGGTTAACACCTTTAATTCTAGGGAGTACGGATTTCCTTGGCTTCCCTGATGGTGTCCAAGAGCATCAGAATGTCGCCTTCCCTTATGGCTCCCATAACGTTTCGGGTTAAAATCCTACCCTTATCTCTTCCTTCTAATATCCTGCATTTTACTTGCATGACCTCTCCAGTCATACCGGTTCTTTTCAGAACCTCAATAACTTCTGCAGGAGTTGCTTCTGCCATATAATCACCTTAAAAATTTGAAGAGTCGGGACTCTTCAGTTAGTGTTATTATTTCTTGAGTTCTTCTACCTTTTCTACAACGTCTTTGATGAGATCTTCAGCTTCACCAGCATCAACGATACATGCAGATGCAGTTCCTACATTCAGACCAGCTGCTTCTCCCAGCTCATCCTTGGTAGGTATGTAGACGTAAGGTATTTCTTTTTCTTCAGCGAGAACAGGCATATGAGCGATAATTTCTGCAGGATCTACATCCTCTGCTAATAATACAAGTAAAGCGTCGCCTCTTTCAACGGCCTTGGTAACCTCGTTACTTCCTTTACCTACTTTACCAGTGTCTCTTGCTATTTCTAAAGCTTCGTAAGCTTTGTCCGCTAACTCTTTAGGTACATCAAATTTAACATACATTGCTTTTGCCATTTATTTACCTCCTTTTTCATCTGGTTTTAACCATCCATCGGCAAACACTAATTTTAGACTTCAAATGAAACTAATCATTCATGAAGCTCTTGGTCCCGATGATTAAAGACCAAAAAAATTCTAATTTTAAACTTAAAAAGATATTTTAGAATTCTAAAATTAGATGTAACAAAGTTGGTCAATCACAGTATATATACTTTACTTGATAAGATCATCTGGATCATGTTAAGGATTAAATAAGTGGCCGAAACAGGGCTGCACTGGACTACTGTTGACATTAAACCGGGTCCTAGGATTGAACAAACCTTAATTGAATATACTGTTAATTGACAATTTTTGTTTATTTGTGGAAAATTTTTCTCCAAATCTATGTACTCAATTAGTTGAATATTTTGTTTAATCCGGATTGATCTGTATTTGATATAATTGTGATGATGGTGTCATTTTATTGTGATGAGTGGTTTCTGCCAACCATACCCAGGTTTCCATTGAAAGAAGTATATGTAGCCATGTGGATTCGGGCTAAAAGATTTACGAAAAATAATTTGTTCTGATGTACAGTATAAAAAATGACTTGGAGTATGTGCTTTTATTACAAAAATATTAAAAATCCAAGTGATTGTAAGTACAAAAAAGAAGAACTTAAAGGAATTATCTTAGAGATGTGCTAATTGGGGGTAATGCTGGATTCTAATGGAGATCTTTAATGGTTAATCAAGCTCTATTTTGGCAAAAAACTTATATACATCGGAACCAGATCTAATATAAACATTTTTATTGGTTAGTTCGTGGGTTTGGTATTTATGGTTATTACTAATGAAGAATATGAGTTTGCTTTTAATAACTGTCCTGACGCCATATTATTAACTTTATCAGATGGGACAGTTTTGTCAGCGAATCCGTCAGCTTGTGAACTTTTTGGTTACACTGAGGATGAATTGTGTAATTTGAAGAGATCAGATCTTGTGGATGCAACTGATTCTCGGACATCTGTTTATCTTGAAGCAAGAAAAAAAGAGGGAAATGTAGAGGGTGAATTGATTTTCATCAAGAAAAATGGTGAAAAGTTCACAGGGCATGTTAATAGTGCTCTTAAACAACCAGAAAAAAGTTTAGGAAAAGCTTGTGTTATTATTAAAGATATAACTGAATTAAAACGTGCGGAAGAATTTTTAAAGAAAAATAAGGAAAGATATTATGACCTATTCTATAATGCACGTGTTGGAATATTTCGTTGTAGAATAAATAAAATAGAATTACTTGATGTTAACAAGAAAATAACTGAACTGTCAGGTTATACCAAAGAAGAACTATTGAATGATGTCTCAATTGTCAAATTTCCTTATCATGATGAAATTGAGACTATTATGGGGAAATTAGAAGAAGAAGGCTTCATTGAGAATCATGAAGTCCATATCTTGGATAAAAATGGAGATATTAAAACAGCTTTGGTTTCATTCAAATTATATCCCGAAGAAGATTTTTTTGAGGGAACTGTAGTTGATATTACTAAAAGGAAAGAACTAGAACTAAAATTGCAAAAATCATTAGAAGAAAAAGAAATTTTACTAAAAGAGACACATCACCGAGTTAAAAATAACTTAACCATTATTTCAAGTATTATTAATCTACAATCTTCTTATTTTGACGACCATGAAGCATTAAATGCTTTTAAAAATATCCAAGATCGTGCCAATTCCATGTCCATGATTCATGAGAGGTTATACAAGTCTAAGGATTTAAAAAACATAAATTTTGGAGAATATTTAACCAGATTATGTAACAATCTCTACAAAACTTACACACATTCACCCAACATTTCTTTAAAACTCAATATTGAAAATTTATCAGTGAAAAATGATGTTGCAGTCCCCTTAGGACTAATTGTCAATGAATTATTCACAAATTCTTTAAAATACGCATTTCCAGACGAAATAGGAAATTTACAGGTAGATTTTAGAGGAAATAATGAAATGTATATGTTAAGTATAAAAGATGATGGTATTGGGTTACCTAAAGATTTTGAAATAGAAAAAACAAATTCACTAGGTTTAACATTAGTAAGAATTTTAACAGATCAAATAAATGGTACTTTGGAACTTGAGTCTGAAAATGGAACAAAATGGTTGATAAAAATTCCAGTTTCCTAATGTTAATGTTAGTTTTAAACTAAATTGATTAATTTCAACATCACTAGTTCCAATTGGGATTTTTATTATAATCTCAATGAAGTTACGTTCCTACTCACAAACTCCCCAATGGTGTAGTACAGGGGGACATAGGTTGAAAATAGTAGAGTGAGATAAGCTTTATATTCAAAAAAGTAGCAGTAACAATCGTTTTTTTAAAACTTTAAAAAATAAAAGAAAGAAGAAAGGTAAACTTATAGTCTTTTGACGGCGAGTTCGACGTCAGAAGCTTTAACAGTTTTCCTTCCTGCGTGTTTTGCCAGTTTAACAGCTTCAGTAGCGATGGTTTCGCCTTTTTCTTCTAAGGCTTTGGCTAGAGCTTCTCTAGCATCGTCACTTACTCTTTCTGCACCGGCGTTCTTTATTATTCTTCCAATTGGAGCTATTGGTAATTACATATTAATCACCTCATTTTTGTATATTTGTTAATATACACTGTTGCTGTACTCCTATATATATGTATCGTTAAAAGCACTCATTATTTGGTGATCTATATGGTATTGGGTCATGTCATGATGATCCCTATGATCTTGGGACACCACATGACAAATTATATGATCTTGGCTACCGGAAAAAAAATTGGGATATAGAAATAGTCCAGATTATCCAGAAAAAAAAGGTGGTTTAAAATCCACTATTCTCCTTTAATAATCTTTAAAATGGATTTAATATCAGGTTCTATTTCTATAGGTTCTTCACAAGCGTTTATTGCAACATTAGGGTCTTTTAATACATGTCCCGTAACAACGCATACTATTTGTTCGCCTTTATCTATTTTACCTGCCTCTACTAACTTAATAAGTCCTGCAATTGATGCTGCGGAGGCTGGTTCAACCCCAATACCCTCGGTTCGGGCCAGTAGTTTCTGGGCATCCAATATCTCTTCATCACTAACTGTTTCTGCCAATCCATCCGATTCGTAAATTGCCCGAATGGCTTTTTTAGAACTTACAGGGGCTCCTATGCGAATAGCGGTGGCCACGGTTTCGGGATTTTCCACAGGCACAATATCATCATTTCCTTCCCACACAGCCCGGGCTATGGGGGCTGCTCCTTCTGCCTGAATACCAGTCATACGAGGCAGATCATCAATGAAACCTGCCCGGTGGAATTCAGTTATTCCCTTCCAGATAGCTGATATGTTTCCAGCATTTCCCACTGGTAAAATAATTCTGTCTGGTGATTTCCATCCCAGCTCATCCACTATTTCAAATCCTATTGACTTCTGGCCTTCCAACCGGTATGGGTTTATGGAATTTAAAAGGTAAAGCTGACCTTCCAGGGCCAGGCTGGTGATGGCTTCCAGGGCCTGGTCAAAATTCCCCCGCACTGATAAGACCTGGGCTCCGTGGAACATGGCCTGGGCCAGTTTACCCAGGGCAACCTTGCCTGCAGGCAGTAGGACCACACATTTCAAACCAGCCCTTGCAGCGTAGGCAGCCAGGGAAGCGGAAGTGTTACCGGTGGATGCACAGCCCACTGTATCCACGCCTAATTCCATGGCTTTGGTAATTCCCACACTCATGCCTCTATCTTTGAAACTTCCAGTGGGATTAGATCCTTCTACTTTTACATATAGTTCCACTCCCAACTCTTTTCCCAGTTTATCACACTTGCAGAAAGGAGTACCACCCTCATCCAGGCTGACTATGCCCGATGGATCAACTGGCATGAACTCTTTGTACTTCCACATAGTGGATTTACGGCACTGGAAAACATCCTTTGAAACGTCTGGTTGACAGATTACCTCCAGTATTGAACCACACTTCTTGCAAGTGTATATTATTTCCTGGTCAGAGTATTCTGCACCACAGGATATGCATTTCATCATAAAATCACCTTTAATTTTCTATAAACTTTTATTATTCAATGGAATCCTTGTTAATTAAATAATATTCGAAATAAATTAATTTATGAAATTAAACCAATGGAATTCTCATTGAAATATATTTTTCATGTGAATACTTCAAAATAAATATCATTGGGTACAGTATAAAAAATATTCCCTTTGTTTGAACCAGTGTAGTGTTATAAATTTTTTTACTTTGTCTCTTAATTTATTCTTGAATTTTTAATTCACAGGGAATAGAATTATATTATGTAATTCCCTTCATGTAGCTAGCCCAGCTAAGGGTGAGATTCGCCTCTATGATGGCGGCTATCAGGATCAAAACTATGGCTATGCCCAGCATAGCCAGGGTGTCTTTGAGATCTTCCCAGTTTGCTTCCAACAAATATTTAAACTGATTGGATATGGAAAAATCTGATTGCAGCTTTAAAACACCTTTTAAAATGTTTATTTCGATACTGGCCAGTTTAAATCCTGCGGCACCAGCAATTATAATACCTACAAGCTCAAACACTCCGTGGGGTAATGTGTATATGATGAAATCCCCCAGTTGAAACTGAGCAGCGGTGTAACCAATGAAGATCCCGTTGGAGATTAGATAATAAGCAGTTATCACTCCAAAAATTAAGCCTCCACCATAGATCAGTAATGCAACTTTAAGATTATTGAAAAAGAGGGAGAATGTGGTGATCTGCAGGTCACCTTCAACCACGCGCCTTTTAAAGTCACCTAGTATTTTTCCCAGAATTGGTTCCAGCATCCCTGCAAAGGCGTATCCTATGAAAAGAGAAGCTATTAACAGCATGGCAGATAGCATGAAAAATGTTTCATTTCGATTGTATAATCCACTTATCAAACCTTCATATTTTTCCCTGGCCATGGTTAAACTCCTATTTCCTCATTAAATCTTTATCAAGCAATCAATCTGGTGGTTTAATATAATATGGCTTAAACATAATATAATTATAAATTTAATATAGTTTCAGCCTTGTCCTTAACCTTTTCCCTTTTCTTCTGGAAATTTTTAAAGAAGTTTTTTATCATCTCTGCAGACCGGGCCTTGCATTCCCCACACATTATACTACCTTCCCGGCACTGATGGTATATCTCTTTTAATTCATCATCGGACTGGATGAGATGGTAAAGCAACATCTCGTAGACCACGCAGTCCTCGGGAATACCACCCATCTTCTTCTGTTCCTCTAAACTTTCCCGGCCCCCAGTTTTAGCAGTTTTTAATTTCTTTTCTGCAACTTCAGGAGTGTCACTAAGAAATATGGCAGTTTTTGGTCTGCTGCTGGACATTTTACCCCCTGTTAATCCCGTTATGAAACGGTGGTAAGTTGAAGAGGGGGTTATGAACTTAAACTGTGATTGGAAGCGTTCGGCAATATCCCGGGTAAGACGTATGTGGGGGTCCTGATCTGGACCTACTGGAACTACTGTGGGTTTTGGTCCACCACATTCCTTTATTTGTGGGTGTAATATGTCCGCTACCTGTATTAGTGGTGCGTAGAGGTGGGCTATGTTAGCGGAGCCTGAAAACCCATAAATGGCTTTCATCTCATTCATATTAACTTTTTTTGCCAGCTTATAAGCCAAGTCTCCTACTATCTTGTTCTGGGATTGTAGGTAGATGTGAAACTTTTCATTATCAGGGTCCAGGCCCAAAGCGATGTAATTTGTGATGTACTCCTCAATGGCAATCTGCTTAGCCTCTTCAAAGTCTATTCCCCTGGCGGAGTATGATTCCATATCAGCAATGGGAATGTGGATCTCAGCACCCCTTTCCTGGTACCATGTTAACTGGTCTACAATCATCTTATGACCAATATGCATTTTACCACTGGGCATCATACCGGTGACCACTGCGAAGTCAGTTTTTTCCCGGATAGCTTTAACAATTCTACCATAATCACGATGTCCAAATATAATTCCCCTTCGCATGAGGATATGGGGGTTTTCGATGTCTCCTAAAATGTCGTGGAAGGGTTTTATTCCAAATTCTTCTATGAGTTTCTCATAGTTTACTATGGCTGAACTCCATGGATCTATCAATAAAAATCACCTTTAATGATATTAATCGTTGTTTATTTAGTTATAAAGTTTTGTTTAGCTTATTAAGCATTATGGTCGGGTCCACTCAACATTGTAGTATGTGATGTCCTGTTCATCATCTACCACTGCCAGTAAGAGTTTCTTGTTAACTCCGTGGGCTACACGGACGTAACTGGAAAAATTTAGTATAGATATGTCTTGATTTTCAGCTACTACTTTCACCACAAAATCAGAATGACCGTTTCCTGGAGATTTGCCCCTTTCATATAATCTAAATTCTGAACCATATTTAAAACCGGTTTTAACAATGTATCCTCTGTTTCTGAGGTCTCTGAAGACAATGTATCTGTAAAGGAGGTCCTTGTTTTGGATGAGTTCTCTCATTTTATCCAAGGAAAAAATTTCCCCATGATCAAGAATGTTTATTTTCCCCTTTTCCTGGAGATAATGAGCTTCCATTAATGAAATCTGCAGTTCATCCTGGTTAAATTTTCCGTAATGACTTTTTTCATGAAGGGCAACAGCTTTTTTATCTTTGATAATTACTAGTTCTCCTATTAAATCTGCATCCATCTTATTTCACCTTGTAAGTATACTGTTGTGGCTAAAAAAACCAGGGTTAACCAATCAGGCTCTTTTTTTACCAGGGATAAATAATAATTTTATTAACTATTCATTTATTAATCTCTGGCGTGTAACTTTTTCAAGTCAGTTTCCTTTTTACCCATACGGACCATGAACTCCGCTATAAGTCCATCCAGAAATAAATGGGTACTATCTTCAAAAAGAGTTCCCATGGGGGTTAAATCATCATAGTTTCCTTTTAGTACATGTGATGTGTAATATTTCCAGGGAACCTTACTTTTACTGTCAATGTTAACTACCACATCCGAATTCTTGCCCAGAGTGGATTGGGGGTCGGTGGTTACTCCCACTACTTTTGTTCCCACTTCTTTAGCTGTTTCCGCAGCAAGGGTCACAGTCCTGGTTTCTCCTGATCCTGAAATTGCAATGAGGCAATCTTTATCATTGAGTGCCGGGGTGGTTACATCTCCAACTACATGAACTCTGAATCCAAGGTGCATCAGGCGCATGGCAAATGCCTTACCTACTAGCTCTGATCTTCCACTTCCTACAATGAAGGTGGAATCAGATTCATTTATGCACTGGATCATTAGTTCCACCTGTTCCTCATCGATCCGGTTAATAACTTCCAAGGCATGTTTAGCTATACCTTCAGCAGTCTTTGTTATGTATTCCATATTCAATGAACCTTTTATTTTTTTTAAAAATACATTTATTTCCAGAATTACTATCAATTAATTTTTCTTAAGTATTAGGAAAACCCTATTAAAGTCCGGTTATTCGGATACCTGCCAGTTTAATTTTGTTTCGTATGTTCAAATTGATTAGTAATGGGGTTATTTTTTCTACGATTCTGGCGTTTTCAAGGGGGCCGCAATCAATAGCCCTTACTCCTGGAATTTTTTCGGCCAGTTGCATTGCTTCTTTTTTGGCCTCATCATCGTTGCCAGAGATGAGACAGTCGCAATCAACATTATTTTTGATATTGGTTAAGCTAGCGGCACTGATGTTGTTAAAAGCAGATACCACCCTCACATTTTTATCTTCAAGGAAGTTTGCAGTTCTTTCTGCAGCGGAACCATCCCACACATTCACATATTTCACTGGACTTCCACCCAGGCAGCTTTCCATAGGAACGGTGGCATCTATTAATATTTTACCTTCCACATGGTCTTTGATACTTTTGAGGGTAATCATCTGAGCTTGAAGGGGCACGGTTAAAATCAAGATATCTGCCTCACCACACACCTCTTCATTGGTCATTCCTCTTACATTGGGGCATTCATCCGATTTCAACATGTTTCCAATGAGGCTAACTGCATTTTCGGCCTTTTTGACATCTCTAGAGCCAATAATTACCTGTTCTCCTCCTTTTGCAAATCTCAATGCTAGTCCTAGTCCTTGATCTCCAGTTCCACCTATTATTCCTATTATCAAAGAAAAACATCCCCTTAAAATTTTTATATATTTTTTTCTTCTTCATTTATTCTGTAATATATCTTATGAAAAATTAGATTTAATGATCTAATTAAA
>JAUNXM010000010.1 GCA_030539815.1 Methanobacterium sp. | reverse complement strand
TTATATAGTAAGTGAGTAGATCACCTATTACATAAGAAAACTTCATTCACCGAACGCCTAAAAACCGCTACAAGGAAATGAATAAGAAAATCCCATTAAAAAAACTCATTAATCAGCATATTTAGATAAATTAAAAGTTATAGAGGAACACATAATGGTTAATGTAAACACTTCCCGCAGGATAAAAATATTTTCCACTAAAACCGGAGTTAACATCGTTCAAAGCCCAGTGAAGGCGCATATTCTCTCAATTCTTAAACAAGGGGGCTTGAGCGGATCCCAGATTGTTTCTGCCACCAAAAGATCCAAATCCACCATTTCCGCCCACTTGCAGGACCTGGAGGATGCCGGGATAATTGACTGGGTAATCGACCCTGAAGACCGTCGCAGGAAAATTTACTTTATTAACTCCAGATTCCTAGGAGATCTGTCATCCCCACAGGGAATAGAGGATGATGTACATGAATTTCTGGAGGAATACGTTACCAAATCAGATGATCCATTTAAATTCTTCCGTTACATGTTCAGAACCATAAGGGTAGCACTCCTTGATGAAGGTATAAATATAGACCCTATACTCCACAATGCAGGTTTTAAAGTTGGAAAAACATTCTACAAGAAATTAAAGGGTCAGAATATTAATGAACTCACCCATAATCTCATATCATTCTGGGAAACCAACAACTTGGGGAATATTGAAATACAAAGCATTAAACCCCTAATCATACAGTCCTACGACTGTTTTGAATGCGAAGATCTACCCCATCTTGGGAAACCTGCCTGTGCATTTGATTCCGGGTTACTGGAAGGAATTTTCTCCAATTACTATGGCAAAAAGGTGGAAGCCGAGGAAACCAAGTGTTATGCACAGGGAGATAACTTCTGCCAGTTCGTGGTTAAACCTGTGCAGACCAATGAGTGATTTCCGTGTTTTTGATTAAAAAAAATTGTAATGGAAAAATTTTAATAAATTTTAGAAATTAAAAATAAAATTTAGAACTAGTTTTTCAATTGTAATAAGACCCATGCTAAATCAATTGCATGAACTTTTTAATTGCACCTTCTGATTTTTGAATGTCCCTAACACAACCATAATGTCCCCATATTGAATCATAGCGGAAAAGTTGAGAATTCTCCAGGGCTTCATACATAGGCAACACACAAAAATTGAAGTCAACGATCTGATCCTGATTTATGGCAATCACCAGGGAAGGAACACTAATTTTAGAAATCTTATCCCCTAAATCATGACCTAAAAGGGCATGGTTTCTCCATACCAAGTCATTGGCATCCCAACCCTGAGCATCCATCATTCTCTCCTCTACCCCCTGGGAAAATTCACTACGGGACTGGAAACACACCTCATAATTTTCAGGAGACAAAGACCAGAGAAAACTGAGGTTAGCTAATTTTTCCATGACTTTAACAGGATTATCCGAGTAATGTCCATTTTCATATCCAGAATCATCCAGGATTATCTGATTCATAAGATCATAAACTCCGTACATCCGGTTAGAGATTCTGTGACTGGTTCCATTAAGTATCAAGAAATCCATAACATCAGGGTACTCAATCGCCCAATTAAGAGCCTGGAAACCACCCATGGATGTGCCCATAATTCCCTTGAGATGTTTAATCCCCAATCCCCTAGTTATGAGCTGATAATGGGCTTTTACCATGTCTTTTATGTTGTAGCGGGGAAACATTGTTCCCTGGCTTGATGTGGATGGGCTGGATGATCCTGGTGCTCCCAAAGCTGTGGGACTAATAACATAATAATGATTGGTGTCAATGATTTTACCTGGGCCGATTACACTGGACAGGTTTTCCACTGAGCTGTAATCCCCACTCCAACCATGGAGGTATATGAAGGCATTGGTTATGTTCCCATCACTATCCAGTTTTTTAATCCCCTGTGTAGCGTATTCCAGTTTCAATTCTGGGATTAATTCACCAGATTCAAATTTAAAATCATTTATTGTGAAATATTCTGGTTTTAACATGAAATCATCCTAATTACTTTCCAGCCATTAACTATTATATTTTTTATCATAATTTATATCCTTAAAAAATTCTAAAAGGTATTTTTTACCTGTTTTTATCAAAAAAATTACTTGTTTTCGGGTTTTTTGAATTTGATGATGGTGGTGGAAAGGTACCTCCCATTTCTGGCAAATCCATCAAATACTTCCTCATCTTCCATACCACAGTTTTGAACTGATATAATCTCTTTATCCCTTAAATCCTGGTTTACTATTTCCTCCAGCGTGTGGGAGTGGCGGGAAGTTTTCATAACCACGGCAGTGTCGGCATGTTCCAAGATTTCTCCCAGTCTCTGGTCCACCTTTGGCACCACCAGGATGATCTCATCCTTTTCACCAAGAGTGATGCCAGCACTGGCTGCACAGCCAGTGAAGGAATTAATTCCCGGTATCATTTCCACCACATAGCCACGGCTCCCAATTATCCGGGCCACATAGGAAAACGTACTATATATTGCAGGGTCTCCCAGGGTGATAAATGAAACATCCAGACCGCCCTCTAATTCACTTATAATCAGCTCAGCAGCCCCAGCCCAGTAACTTTCCAGGGCTTTTTTATCCTCGATCATGGGGAACAGTGGTTCGATGATTTTATATTCGTCATTTCGACCATCCAATATACTTTTTACTATAGATAGTGCCACACTTGGCTTTTGTGGGGATGATTTAGGTGAACAAATCACCGGAACAGTTTCCAGTTTTTTCACTGCCTTAACTGTAAGTAATTCCGGGTCCCCCGGACCCACACCAATACCAATGAGTTTTCCTTTATTTATATTCATGATAACACCGAATTATGTAAACCCTTAGTAAATCTAGTCGTTTATTTTATAATCCTAATTAACATATGGTATTTATCTTAGATGTCTTTACAGAAGATGTAAATATTTCTATTAAATCCTGCTTAATAGGCCCCTCATTAATAATAGTTCATATAAAGTTATTATTAATTTTTAATTTATAGTTACTACCTAAAAAAGGTATTATTCCCATTACATTTAGTTCAGAGCCTTTAAACAGTGACCCCCTGATTAAATTTAAATAAACCTCTTAAAAGTTAAAAATTTAAACTATTTTAAAGAATACTACTCATACGCTGGGAAACTTTATGTATTTATACCATTACCCAAAATATAATTGGTTATGGATATCGGCTTTTTCTGTGACAAATGCGGAATGATTAAAGACCGCTGCATATGTTCATCTGGAGACATTAGAGACAATATTAGTGTTGAAACACCGAAAATCTCCACATCAAGGCTTAACGCTATCAAAAAAGAATATCCCCATATAGATGAAGATATTATCGAAAAATTCCCATTCGCCTCACCCCGCGAAGGTCAGCTGGAAATAATATCCGAAATACGGGATGCCATAGATGAGGGTTTCTCTAACATCATTCTGGAAGCAGGTACCGGAACTGGTAAGTCCGTGGTGGCCACCACCCTTGCCCGGTTATATCACCCGGCCTACATACTCACCATGACCAAACAGCTTCAGTCCCAGTACGCTGCAGAATTTGGTTATCCTATGGTCAAAGGTCGGGGAAACTTTTTGTGTCAGAATGAAAATCTGGAGTTCAGTTGTGACCAGGGAACTTGCCAGACCATCCCCAGCACCCAGAAATTCGCTTGTGACTATGGTATTAGCAAATCACCCTTTGATGGGGAGATGCACGCCTTTCAGGATGCCTTCGGATCGCCCCTTTATTTCCGTTCCAACCAGAGATGCCGTTACTGGGACCAAAAAGCCCAGGCAGCGGAAAGTTCCATAACATTAATGAACTATGATTACGCCCTCCTGGAACTGAACTACGTGAAACACTTCGGTAAACGGGATCTGATGGTCTTGGATGAGGCCCATAACATTGAAGATAAACTCATGCAGCGCTTGGAGGTTAACCTTTACAACCGGAGATTACAACGTGATATAAAAAAGACCATACCTTCTAGTATGCTGCAACACAACGAGCCCGGGGAATGGATATTATTCGTGGAATCCTTATATGAAGATTACCAGGACATTAACCTGAAACAGATCCCCAAAAACCAGGCGGACCGGGTTAACCGGATGAAAATGAACCTGAGTGAACTTACCCGGAACCTGGAAAACAATCCAGATAATTGGGTGGTGGACACCAGCCCCGGTGGAGTTTCCTTTAAACCATTACGGGTGGACACCTACGCCAATGACCGGCTCCTTAACCATGCCGACATAAGACTGTTCATGAGTGCTACCATCCTGGATCAGGACCTTTTCTGCCAGTGGCTGGGAATTGATCCCGAGGAGACATATCATCTGGAAATAAAGAGTATTTTTCCCCCGTCATCCCGTCCGGTGCACTTAAAACTAGTGGGTAACATGTCCCACCGCCTGATCAAACGAACCGCCCCCAAAACCATTCCCGTGCTGGAAAAGATCATTGAACACCATAAATATGAGCGGGGCCTGATTCACACCCATAATTATAAGTGTCAGCAGTACATCATCAAACACCTTCAAAATCCACGTTTAATGGGACATAACTCCAAAAACAGGGAGTATGTTCTGAACCGATTTGAACACAGCTCGGACCCCCGGGTTCTGATTAGTCCTTCCATGAGTGAGGGAGTGGACTTACCCTATGAAAAGTGCCAGTTCCAGGTTATCTATAAAATACCTTTCCCCTACTTGGGGGACCCCCAGATTAATCAACGTAAACAACAGGACCCTTCATGGTATGCTTATAAAACTATTATGACGCTCCTACAAGCGTATGGTCGTGGAATGCGGGCTGAGGATGATTACTGTGAAACTTACATATTGGATGGGAACTTCCGCATGTTACTCCGTAACAAGCTTTACCGGGAACTGGTGCCCAGCTACTTCAAGGATGCCATACAGAGAGAATAACCTTTATGTTCATAGAATGAGGGGATAGTTTTAATATGGACTTTAAATAAACCAGTACCTAGTATATTAATAATTATTGTAGCTCCCGGGCCAATTCACGTAATGAGAGGTATATTGAAAATGTCCGAACTTTCCAAGGTGGACATATACAGACAGATCGATGTTCTAAGGCAGAGCTTGCTGGACCTTACCATGCGTAACCAGCTTTTAAACTTCAGACCCCGTAGCATGACTGTGGAGGTTAAAGAAGGAGAAATAGCCGAGATATACGACCGATTAGTTCTGAAAAAAAGCAAACGAAAACTATTACAGTTCATTCCCCGGGGAGAATCAGAAGGAACTTCACAACCTACCAGTTCTACTTACAGAACTACTTCTTTTAATGAATATAATGACGTTGAAAACCTTGATTTAACTGAAAAAGATGATAATGAAAAGGAATCATTAATATCGGTTGAAAGTATTAAAATAGTTAATGAAGAAGTTTTGTCATCTTCAACTGTTTCTGATGAACGGAAAGCTGATGAATCTCTAAAGGTGGATGTTCAAGATGATTTATCAGATATAGAGACCAATGATTTTCCCGATGCCAATGGAACCACTGAAGGTTTGGCCCCTGATGAATCTTCATTACTATGGGAATCTCCCTCCTTAGATCAGGAAACTCTGGAAAAGAATAAAGAAATATTTTTGTCCACAGAATTATCCCCATCTGAGCTTCAACGCCGTTTGTTCTACATTAACCAGCGTGCAAGGTCAATGATGGAAGAACAAGGATACAACATCCTATACCTGGCCATGGGATTCCTTAAATGGCAGGAAAGCAACGGAACACCCGGAGATCGTGAAGCACCACTGATATTAATACCAGTTGAACTGGAACGTAGACGAGTTAAAGGCTCATTTAAACTCCGCTGGACCGGTGAGGACATAATTTCCAACATCTCCCTCCAGGCCAAACTCCTTGATTATGGAGTGGAATTACCTGATTTTGAAATGCCCCGCACCCCAGAAGGTGTTGATGAATACTTAGACCGGGTAACAGAAGCCATTTCCCATGAAAAAAGCTGGGAAGTTAGGGATAAGGTATACCTTGGATTTTTCAGTTTCACCAAATTCGTGATGTTTAAAGATCTTGACCCTGATAGTTGGCCTGAAGACATGCCCCTTGAAGAAAATCCCCTCATAAAGGCCATATTCGACCCAACAGAAGAAGAAATTGGTCCAGGCTTCGGGGAAGACCAGGTGGATGTGAAACTATCTTCAGAGGATGTTTACCATGTGATGGATGCCGATTCTTCACAGATTGCAGTTATCGAAGATGTGAAACATGGTCGTGACCTGGTGGTGGAGGGACCCCCTGGAACTGGCAAGTCTCAGACCATAGTGAACCTCATAGCTGAACTCCTGGCACGGGGTAACACCGTGCTCTTTGTAAGTGAAAAAATGGCCGCACTAGAAGTGGTTAAAGGACGTTTGGACAGTGTTGGTCTGGGAGAATTCTGTCTGGAACTGCATAGTAAAAAATCCCAAAAAAAAGACGTTCTTGAGAAACTGGAAAGCGTGCTCCGCAACCCCAAACCGGTTGACCTATCAATGGATGATGATTTGAGCACCATTGAAGAATTAAAGTCAGATCTTAACGATTATGTCACCCTACTCCATTCGCCCTACGCTGAAATTAAATGGACACCATACCAGCTTTTCGGACTGAAGGAGAAATCATTACATCATTTTGAGAAAAAAAAGGCCAAAATGCCCCGTTTTACCATGGATAACAGTGGTAAGTGCACTTTAAGGGAGTGGCAGCGGACCATCAACAAGTTCAAAGAGCTGGGAGAGCTGTACAAGCTGGTGAATCCAGTAGAAGACAATCCATGGAAATGCACCAGACCAGATCCCATACTCCCTGCAGAAGAAGAAGAAATAGAATCTTTACTCGGAAAAAGCATTGAAAAACTGAATGATCTCAATCTAAAGGCTAACACTCTTTCCAAAATATCAGGCGTGAAGATTCCTGTAACACTGGAGGAAATGGAGCACCTCATAGCTGCGGTGGAGATAATCTCTTCATTTCCCTCACTGGAAAGGGAACTTGTCCTTAACACCAAATGGGATTATGACAAACTGCAGGTCTACAATCTAATAAAAAGCTTGGAAGAATTCAAATCCAAGACTAAAAGCCTTAAACGATTTAATAATGGAGTGTTGGATGAGAATATTCCTTCATTACTACTGGCTTTCCAGGAACAAAAACCTAAACTGCTCAAGTTCCTCAGTGGAGATTTTAAAAAGGCTAAAAAACGGATTGGTAAACTTTACCGTGGGAAAACTCCGGAAAATGATAATATAATAGTTCAGGATTTGGAAGAACTTATCCGCTGCCAGGAGCTTCGGTTGAAAATAAGAGAACAGGATGAATTGGCCCGTTCACTCTTTGGATCACACTGGAAGGCCGAGGAAAGTGAAGCTGAAAACCTTCAGCAAATATCAGAATGGATATTAAAATTCAGAAAAGCCCTTGAAGAGGGCCGTATAACCGAAAAGATTCTAATTATCCTTGATTCTGTAGAACAGCAGGAAATCAAACAGATTACTCAGGAAATGCATCAGGAATATGATCAAATCTTTCTGGACATTAGCCAACTGGACAACTTCCTTCATTTTCATCAGGATTCAGCTTTTGGGGAATCTTTGACCAGGACCCCCCTGGATTATTTATTATCACAGATTTCCCTTCTTAAAGTAGGCCTTTCCACTCTACAGAACTGGTCCCGTTTCAGCTCTTCCCGTATGGAATGTCTCCAAACCGTTGGGAAGAATCTGGTGGAACTGGTGGATAGGGATGAAATTGATGCTAATGACATAATACCCTGCATTGAGGGGAATTTCGCAGATTCGCTTCTTCGAAGACTCTTTTTAGAACAACCCGCACTTTCCCGTTTCGTAGGTGATGTTCATGAAAAGAAGATCTCTGAATTCAAGGAGTTGGACCGTAAAATCATCACTCTTAACCGTTTCCGCATAGCCCAGAAATTGTACCAGAATCGCCCCTCACTTTCCAGCACGGCTTCTCCACGGTCAGAACTGGGCGTGCTTAAAAGTGAATTTTCTCGAAAAAGGGGACATATGCCCATCAGGAAATTATTATCAATCTGCGGAGGTATAATACAAACCATTAAACCCTGCTTTATGATGAGCCCCCTTTCCATTGCCCAGTACCTCGATCCTTACAGTGTGAAGAATCTGCGCTTTGATTATGTAATCTTTGATGAAGCCAGCCAGGTGAAACCAGAAGATGCCCTGGGTGCACTATTAAGAGCCCGCTGTGCAGTTATTATGGGTGACACCAGACAGTTACCCCCTACCAGCTTTTTTGATATCCTGATTGATGTGGAAAGTGATGATTATGACCTGGCAGTCCTAGCAGATATGGAGAGCATTCTCCACCTCTGCAAACGCAGCTTTCCATCTAAGATGCTTCGCTGGCACTACCGTAGCCGCCATGAATCCCTAATCGCAGTGAGTAATCAAGAATTTTATGATAACCATCTTCTTATATACCCTTCACCAAGCCAGAACTCTGCGGAACTGGGATTGAAATTGGTACACCTCCCAAAAACTGTTTATGATCGAGGTAAAACTGCCACTAACCGGGCAGAGGCCAAAGAAGTTATCAAAGCAGTGTTCCATCACTACAAGCAATATGGATACACTAAGAGTCTGGGTGTGGGAACCTTCAACGTGCGTCAGCAGCAGGCTATCCTGGAGGAACTAGAACTACAACTTAAACTAAACCCCCAAATGGAGAAATACTTTAAATCAAACCAGGAAGAACATTTCTTCGTTAAAAATCTGGAAACAATTCAAGGGGACGAAAGAGACGTTATAATGGTTAGTGTAGGTTATGGGTTTGATTCTGAAGGCCGTTTAAGCCATAACTTCGGGCCTGTGAACCAGGATGGAGGAGAAAGACGTTTAAATGTTCTATTAACACGTGCTCGAGAAAAATGTCTGATATTTTCCAACTTTCGGGGCCATGATTTGCAGTTAAGTTCAAATGCACCCTTTGGTCTTCGTGCCCTTAAAGAGTTCCTGGAATACGCTGAGAAAAAAACACTAAACCAGCAAGATCCGGTGCAGACCACTGCAGATGATGCATTTGAAGAGGCAATCTTTGAATTTTTAACTGAACATGGCTATGAAATTCACCGTAGAGTTGGTTGTGCTGGTTTCAGAGTTGATTTGGCTGTGGTGGACCCTGAATACCCTGGACGTTACCTTCTGGGGATTGGCTGTGACGGGCCAATGTATCAGACTAGCAGGGTGGCTCGGGACAGGGATCGATTACGTCAACAAATCCTTAAGGGGTTGGGATGGAATTTTTATCGTTTATGGGCTACAGACTGGTACCGGAACCGTGCCGAAGTGCAGAAAAGACTCCTGGCAATAATTGAAGAACTTATGGTGGAAAAACGTGCAGATGAACTTATCCCACCAGTGGAGGAAGAGGAGATTATTTCCCCTGTAAAAAAGGGAGAAGGAGAAATTATCTCTACTGCAGAAGATAATACTGATGATGAGACCAGGAAACTTCCCCCTGTAGAAGATAATCATGAAAGGCAAACCAGTTCCCCTATGGGAGAAGAGGATAACATTTCTCAAAAGGTGGAAAAAAGTAGTGAGCAAACTCCTGGAACTAAACAACAGGATGAATCTGCAGAGATGAGTTTACCTGTTAAAGGATCAGAAAATGATCCCGATCAAGCCATAGAATACCCATCAGAATCTTCTGATAATCAAAATGATGAAAATGATGAATTACAGGATTACCGAGTGTGTAAAGATACCGGAATCCCTGTTTTAGGAGAATTCCATAACCAACCTGTGGGAGACATTGCCCGGGCCTCAATTAAGGTGGTGGAAATAGAAGGACCCATCCATTATGATGAAGTCGTAAGGCGTGTTCGAACCTACTGGGGACTTAGTAGAGCAGGGCGACGTGTTCAAGAGATTATGAAAGAAGCCATTAAATTGGGATTGATGGATGGTCAAATAATCCAGAAAGGTGACTTTTTATACTATAAAGATGCCCCAGTAGTGGTTAGAAGGAGAACTGGCAATCCTCCTGCAAAGATGGATCTTATAAGTCCTGATGAAATCGAGGCTGCAGTAAGGATTATCCTGAAATCTCAGTACGCCACCCAAGTGGATGAACTAGTTCGAGAAGTTTCAAGGGTTTTTGGTGCTAAAGTTACCCGTAGTCCTGCCATAACAAGGATAAAAAGCGTTATCAATGATATGATCCAGAAAGGTCAAATTGAAGAACGAGCAGATGGGATGATTGATTTAGTTCGGGAGTGACCGGACCAAATCATCTGATGAAGTAATGCCTAATCCTTAGTTAAAGGAAATCCACTGGTTTTCCACATCCTGATACCCCCCAGCATGTTATAAACTTCAATGTATCCTAAATCCTCCATCAAAGACATTGCTTTAGATGCCCTGACACCTGATCCGCAGCAGATCAGATATTTCTTTTCTTTTTCCAGGTTCTCCATTTTTTGGGAGAAATTTTCATCTCGGAAATCTATGTTAACCGCACCCTCAATATGTCCACTTTCGAATTCCTTAGGAGTTCGCACATCGAGTATGACAAAATCAGTCCCTTTCTGAATATTTTCAATTAATTCTAATGCTTTTTCCGGACTTATATTCCTAATAATCTGTTTTATTTCGGTTTCATTGGATTCTGACATTTTATCTACCATAACTATTTTTACTGTAGTTAAATCTATGGTTATGATTTCACATAAACTACACTATTGAAACTTGGGGATGACCAGAGGAACCCCATCAAAATCAGTGACATGCACGTCCACCCCATAGGTTTCCTTTATGATTTCTGGGGTAATTACCTCCTTTCTACCAGTGGTGAACACTTGACCATCCTTCAGTATAATAAACTTATCTGAATACCGGAGGGCCAGGTTAATATCGTGCATTACAACCACTGAAGCTATCTTCTCTGTAGAGGATACTTCCTTTATAATCTTCATCACTTCCAACTGATTTTTTAAATCAAGATCACTAGTGGGTTCATCCAACAGTAAAATTTGAGGTTCTTGAACCAGTGCCCGGGCTATAACCACTTTTTGCAGTTCCCCGCCACTTAATTCGTTAATGTAACGCAGGGAATAGTTTTCAAGACCCATTACCTTCAATACTTTTTCAGTTAATTCGACATCCCTACTGGAAACATCCCATTTAAGGTAGGGTTTTCTTCCTAGTAAAACAGCTTCAAAAACTGTGATGTATCCTTTTTCTGAATTCTGAGGAACATAACCAATTTTTTGGGCAATTTCTATGTTTTTCATCATTTTAATGTCCCGATCTTCCACCAAGATCACCCCTTCCTTCAGAGTCAGGATCCGGTTGATACATTTCATCAGAGTGGATTTACCAGATCCGTTAACTCCCAGTATTGAAATGAAATCTCCCCTTTTAACTTTAAAGTTAACATCCCGTAACACTGGTACGCTTCCATATGAAAATTCTACTTTATTCACAGATAGAACCATTTTATCGCCTCATTTTCATTATGATATATAGGAACATTGGAGCACCCAGGAATGCAGTTATAATGCCCACTGGAAGTACAATTGGAGATAGAATTGATCGGGCAATGGTATCAGCGGCCAGTAGAACCAGAGCCCCCAGAAGAGCTGATGTTGGGATCAAAAATCGGTGGTCGTGCCCCACAACCCTTCTCATGATATGGGGCGCTATCAGGCCCACAAATCCAATCACCCCCAGGAACGCCACTGTAACTGCTGCAGTAAAGGAAGAAATCAACATGCCGTGTATCCTTATTCGACTTGTGTTAACTCCCAATCCCCTTGCTGTTTCTTCTCCACTTTCCAGGCTGTTGTAATCCCAGGCATGATACATGAAATATACGAATGCAGGGATCATCAGTATCAGCATGATCCAGACATCATTCCATACTGCCCGGCCCACGTCACCAAACGTCCAGAATATAGTGGCTGCAACTTGGGCATCGGTGGCAAAGTACTGTAGGAACATGGTTCCCGCACCGAAGAGGGCAGACATGGCCACCCCCGCCAGTATCATTACCTCTGGTGTTACACTGCGCACCCTGGCAATTAGCAAGATGGCAACTACACCCAACAAAGCACCAATGAAGGCTGCTAATACTGTGATATAAGGATTGTTTACAATAACTGCATCAGCATGCGTACTATGTAACGTTCCTGCACCCAGAACTATTATAGCAAAAGCAGCTCCAAAGGCAGCCCCCTGAGATATTCCCATGGTATATGGACTAGCCAGTGGATTTCTGAGAACACATTGCATTATTGCACCCTCGATACCCATGAAAATCCCGGCTATTATAGCGGCAAGAATTCGGGGAATCCTTATGTTCCATATAATTGAAGCTCCTGGTGCTTCACGGTTGATCAGGGCATGAACTATGTCATAAGCTGATAAATTAGCTGCCCCAATTTTAATGGAAAGAATTACTAGGATTACTAACGCCATAGCTAAACCCAATACTACAATCAATTTTTTCCGAGTATAAGCCCTGTAAAGGCTTATTGAACTATTTTGCAAGGCCAATTAACTCACTTTTTTGGATATTATAAGTTTATTCCTTGATTTAGTACCAAAAGACGGGTTCAAGTGATCGACAAGATGTACATCCATTATTTCAAAGCCCATATTCTCCAAAAATTCCAAATATTCTTTAAATGAAAGATCTCCCTTAAAACTATAGCGTGTACCGGCCTTAGTGGATTTTTCAAAGTTGGCAAAGTTCCATTCCAAATTATCCAGAACATCAGCCAGAGTTTGGTTTTCATTTTCAGGGAAATATTGTTTATTTATGAACAATCCCCCCATGTTTAAAGAATTGTAAACTTTCTGAGCTATTCCAGGGTTTTTACCACCAGGATTATAGGAGGAAAAAATAACATCGAATGGTCCTTTCAGGTCATCTTGGTAAAAATTACCAGGTATAGTTTTAACATTTGAACCATATTTTTGGATGTATTTCCGTGTTTCCTGAGTTACCTGCGGAAGATCAAACACGAAACATTCAATTTTGGGGTT
This sequence comes from Methanobacterium sp., assembly GCA_030539815.1. Classification (GTDB taxonomy): domain Archaea; phylum Methanobacteriota; class Methanobacteria; order Methanobacteriales; family Methanobacteriaceae; genus Methanobacterium. Next base: position 16,426 of record JAUNXM010000010.1, on the reverse strand, counting down.
AATTTTACTTAAAGCTATTGAGTACATTCCATGACCTCCGGCAAGGTCAAGTAGAGTCTTTGAATTCTTGAATTCGTCATAAGAAGCAACTATTTCCACTGTATCCTGCAGTTCTCCGGATATGCAGTCTTCAGCCATCACTTGTATGATGAATGGGAAGAATGCTTCTTCTTTCTTGGAGAAGTTTCCTTTCAGTGTGTTAGATAGATCATTCCATTGATCTGCATTTTCTTTTAATGATAATATGCAATTACTCCTATCATATTGTGATTTGGAGTTCATATACAACGCTGATAACTCTGAGTTCTGGTATAACTCATTATTCTTCGTTATTAAACCAAGCTTCTCCAGGGCCTCTAAAATATAATAGGAAAATATTGGTTCAATTTTTAATTTCAGGGAAAGTTCTTCGAAAGTCACGGGTTCATTTAAATTATCAAAAACCCCCATCTCAATGGAAGATTTTAATATATTGAATGTTTTCAGGCCGTTGAATGCATTTTCAACTACCTTTTGTAATGTTTCATGTGTGACATCTGGCCGTTCTAGAATGTTCATTTTACCACTTGAATTCCATTATTAAAAAGAATGAAAATCAGATTTCGATTTTCTTGAATCCACCCTGTACTACTTTCATCTGGTTGTAAACAGGTTTACCTACAAATTTTACAAAAATTTCATCGGCCTTCTTCTCTGGATCAACATCGTTGAATTGATCGGGATAGAGAACTTTTCCAACGTAGTAGGCATCGGCAAGTAATATATCCTTATTATAACTGTAAAGGCAGTAGGACATTAATCCATACACTTGGCCATTTTTAACTGCTTTTAACTCTTTATATTCAGGATATTTTGTGGTATCATTTATTACCGAGGATAGACTGGATTCTTCAATGAAAATCACATCCGGATTCCAGTTTATTAGCTTTTCTTTATCTATCTGGACAGCTATGGATGTATCATTGGTACTAACAGAACCGGCAACATTATTGGCATTTACCATCCTAAATGGGGGGTAGAATGGGTTGGTGGAGGTGATACCATGCGATCCCCGGTAGGCATGCCCTCCCACATATACGGTGGCGTTATTACTGGCAGCTGAATCCTTAGTTCGTTTGTTCAAGTCTTCCTCACAGGAATTAATATACGTGATCAGTTCATCTGCCCTTTCACTTTTACCTAGAACTTTACCCATTATTTTCAGTGAATCTTTGTACTTGGCCATCTGTTCGGTTGTTCCCACACCCATAGTATAAACAACCACTGTTGGGATGCCTGTTTTTGATTCTATATCCGTAGCTTGAGTTGCATCAGCTGCGAACACAACATCAGGTTTTAGTTTAGCTATTTCCTCGTAATTTATTACCGTTTTCCGGGCATCACCCACAACGGGTAAACTCATTAGTTCTGGGTGGGCAATCATGTAGGGTAACTGATTTCCCCATCCCCCGGTTGAATTGGTTTCAGTCTGCTCAATTCCCACAATCTTATCACTGGAATTTAAATATACAATTTCCCTGGCTGAACATCCAGTTCCAACTACTTTATTGACCTGGGCTGGCACCTGGACTGTTCTACCGGCAACATCTGTTATGGTAACTGTCCCGTTACTGTTTGAAGCTGATCCACCTATTCCAAAGGCATAGATTAAAGCTCCGCCAACTAATGCTATGATAATAAGAATACTTGCTATTAATTTTGTGTTGATAAAACCACCTCTGATTTTGTATTAATGTAATGGAAATAATTTATAATACTTTCGATCGAAGTAATAATACATTTATAAGTGAATCATAGAATAGTAATACTTAAAAATTAGTTAATACTAAATATATAAATGCTCAGGTTGAGGATAATACTCAGAACAAATATCTGAATCTTAAGGGTTAGATGGATTAAAATTCTCGGCATTAATAAAAAAAACTAGTGACAAAAACTAAAAAAGGAATCTTTAAAGATAAAATTTTATCAAAAAATAGAAAATTAATTTCTCGAATAATCATCAAAACAGGGTATGCAAACGAAGCAATTATTTTCCACCCTAGCCCGGTGTTCTGCAACCAGTTCACCGCATTTGGAACATTTAACTGACCCAAATATCCTGGCTTTTTCCGGAATGTCTACATCCACATACTCTATTTTGAAAAGTTCATCAGCAGGCAGGTTCATGATTTTATCAAATATGGCATCCTTCCTTTCATTAAATTCCTTTTGCTCTTCATGGCTTGCCTCTCCTGCAAATGCCTTAGTTCTCACCTGAGCGAAATCAGGGTCAATTTCATCAATAGCTATGTTTAAAGACAACCTTAGGGCTTTTCCAGAGTCCCGGTTAACAAATGTGTAAACATTTTTACCATGGTCTTTAAATATCAAATTGCCTTTTCCAAAGGTACAGCCGGTGATTACTTGAATAGCATCCACACTGCAACTATCATTTTCAACAATGGCCAGTAGTTCTTCATCCATGGCTCGAGGGGAAATTAATTTATCTGTTGCTATATCTGCAGCACGAACCCCTATAGCCACGCCTGGACATGAATGTCCATGAAACTCTAAAACCTTTGAAAGTATGTCTTTTTCTTCATTATGCATCATGTCAGCCTCTTTTATATGCATGCTAATTTTAAACTCCAGATTAATCTCTAAGAAAATTTTGAAATAGCCATAAAAACTATTTTATTTTTTCAAAAAATAATTATCAATGATCACTTATAAATCTTATCTGATCCTTAAAAAGTATTAAATTTTCCCGGTATATCATGGTTTGTGTAATAACTGGATTATTTATAATCAATTTAAACCCAATAAAAAATCATGATTAATTAATCCGACTTCTTACCATTAATTAAATCATTAAAAACAATTTTAAGGCGGATAAGGGATACTAAATTAATTTATGATGATATAAATAGGTCAATGGAAAATATTTATAGATAACCAATATATTTGATTATTAGTTCGAGACTACTCAATTAATATTAGCTTTTATTAAAAATAAACCTTTAAAAACTCTTAAAAGAAATAATTATTAATAAAGCAAGGAGAGGCCTGAAATGGGAGAAAAAAATCGACTTAACCGTTTTACAGAGGTTCTTGGTGAAGATGTGGATACTGCATTCAAAAGACTGGCTTCAGAAATATTAAAAGACGGTGCTTTGACCCTTAAAGAGAAAAGTATCATAGGACTAGCATGTGCAGTTGCAGTAAAATGTGATTCTTGCGCCAGGGCACATAAAAAACAGGCCCTGAAAGCAGGGGCCAGTGAAAGGGAAATAATGGAAGCAGCAGCAGTGGCAGGATTAGTGCGCATGGGTTCTGGTTTTAACACAGCATACGCACTTCTAGATGACCAAAAACACAGTAGAGAAATACAATTTAATGCAAAAAATCATGATGAGAATAAGGAAAATAACAGATCAAAAGAAGATAAGACAATTCCCAGGAAACCTGACGGATATCTGAATAGCATATATGGAAAAAATGACCAAGAATAAAAATTTACAATAAATAAACGGACCTGGGGGGATTTGAACCCCCGACCTTGGGATCCGAAGTCCCACGTCATGTTCCAGGCTAGACTACAGGCCCCTAACTTTTAAATAAAGTTTGAATAAAAAAATTAACTTAAACTGGGTGTCATTCTTTTTGAATACAACTCCATATAAACTTTGTTGATCATATGAAGGCACTCACATCAATCACCGGAACTCTTTTTAACTGAATTTCACATCTTATCTACCAAATATTCCAATAGACAGACAGTAAATAAATCCAGTGGGAAGATCAGTAAAATAATTTACTGACTCCATCCCCAATATTTTGATCATCAATCCCTTTAAGGTAAATTAATCCACGGAAACGTCCTCCAAAAAGTATCAGAAAGGTGTTAAAGAAGAAAGAAATTAAAATATATGCTATAAAACCACCAATACTACCAATCGTCACTATAAGGTACGGGTTGGCGAAGGTAAGAATTAAACTTAACACCTCCACGATGATGGTGTAAACTATCAGATAAGAAAGGTAAGTTCCCCATCCAATTCGATTTATCATGGCGAATACTTTCTTAAAATCAAAAACTGCACGAAACTTGTCTTCAAAGGCCATGTTAGCCAGGGACAGCACAAATACAACATTGATGATGAAGCCCACGATAGCTAAACCAATTATAGCTAGAGGGTTTGTGGCGAAATCTTGAATGCCTGAGAAGATTAAAATAAAAATAATGACATAAGAGGGGATTCCGTATATTATACTTGCCCCTACATAGTTCAAACCATCAGATATTAATTTCCCAGAATTATCAAAATCAGGTAACTCATCTATTCCAGCTATGGTACTTTGAATCACCCTCAGAGAATATCCCAGTGCCATTAATCCTGGTATTAATAAAAAAAATCCCAAATAAAGGATAAAAACTTTTAATAACTTAAAAAAATCTGTAAAAGGAAAAATTAATGCATCTTTGAAGACCTGACTAAAATTCATATTTTCTTAACTCCATTTGAATATTTTTTAATTAATTAATTATTACTATTATTTATAAATTTATTGACGTTAAAAATCTTTAGTTGCCTTAACTTTCTATCCCCAATGGGAGATCAATAAATTCAGGACCATGAATCTTTAACTTCAGGATATCCTTTGAAATGGTTTAATTTCTGGATTTAATCTTCGCAAATTCCTGTGAGTGGATCATTGCCAATAAGAAACATGACCATAAGGTTTGAACCACCCCATGTTCTTCACCCGCGAGAAGTGATTCACTGTGGGTTCGGCCATCATCAATAGTTGGGCCTTTCACATCCCGGAACTATCTTTTTGTATATGTCATCTCTTATTCCCATGCGCACCATTTCATCCATCATCAACGCGTAAGATGTTTAGATCCTATTCGATCTTGCATCCAGACGAATAATGGAACTGATGGAGTTATGTAAATGATGAATCCCTGGTTTACAATTCCAGTGTAAGAGTTTTTAACGACAAGAGATCAAAAGGTTAGTGTGAAGAATCAGTTGTATAAAACCTGATGTTTAAGAAAAAATAACCATTACATTTCAATTAATTATGGTAAAAAATTTATTAATAAGGAATTATCATGCTGGCTAAACGTATCATACCCTGCCTGGATTGCGACCTCAACGTCCCACACGGACGTGTAGTCAAAGGAGTGGAATTCAAACAGATCCGCTATGCTGGAGAACCAGTGGAACTGGCCACCAAATACTACGAGGATGGAGCAGATGAAATTGTATTCCTGGATATAACCGCCTCCCACGAGAGGAGAGAGACCATGGCCGATGTTATAAAGGCCACTACCGAGAATGTTTTCGTGCCCATATGTGTGGGTGGGGGTATACGAAAGCCCCAGGACTATGTGAACATGCTCAAAGCCGGTGCAGATAAGTGCAGTACCAACACCGCAGCCATACACAACCCAGACTTGATTAACGAAGCTTCCAAGGTTGTAGGAAGCCAGGCTTGTGTTATTGGAATTGATGCCAAAAGACGCTACATTGAAGACCCTGAAGAAGATGATAATCACATCATAATCGAAACTCCCAATGGTTACTGCTGGTACGATTGCAGTATTTATGGGGGCAGAGAATTTACCGGAATAGATGCCGTTAAATGGGCTATAGAATGCCAGGAAAGGGGAGCTGGGGAGATCCTACTCACCAGCATGGATCGGGATGGTACCAAGGATGGTTACGATATACCACTGAACCAGACCATGAGCGAAATGCTGGATATTCCCATAATTGCCTCCGGTGGTGGTGGTAACCCAGAACATATCTACCAAGTACTCAGTGAAGGTAAAGCAGATGCTGCTTTAGCTGCCAGCATCTTCCACTTTGATGAGTATCCGGTGCCTATGGTGAAGGAGTACTTGAAGAAAAGGGGTGTGGCAGTTCGACTGTAAACCTCCAACATATAATCCCATCATAAAAATCAAATTAACATACAATCACGAAAACACACAAATCATATAAACATCCAATCACAACAGCACAATTACCCAGCTACGAATTGGTGAGGAACTTGAAAAAACGAAAACACCTCTTCCTGGACGATAATGCCAAAATCGATCGTATGGAAAGGAAGATTAAAAAGTACAACCGATACAAGTCTCACCGGGAGAAAACTCCCGAGGAAGATTTCCGTAACCAGGAAAAAATGGCCATGCTCAGTGTGGTGGCCAGTAACTTCATGATGACCGGTCACAGCCCCACCATGGTCTTAACCAAGCGAGAAGAGGGAGACGAGATTATGATGCCCGTGGGTGGTGGTCAGAAGGACCGGGCCCGGGAGATAATCTGCAATTCAGATTTCCGTAAACTCTACCGTGGAGGTAAGGGTCGTAAAACCGATCCCCTCATGATCATAACCGCCATCTGCATGTACGTCATGAGAAAGGACAACCCACGAAGGGGAGATATAAGGTATTCCAACGATTTTATTAGGAACGTTGGAGTAACCAAGGAAATATATCAACATATAAGTCAAAAACTGGAAGCTAATCAAAATTCATAGATTTGATATACCCTCATATAATGATGCAAGCCCTGGTTCATTAATCTTCTAAATATTTCTAAGACTAAAAAAAATTCCTCCAATAAAATCCTAATCATTTCACTGAATTCAAAAAGGTAAAAAAATAGTTTTATATCCCCATAGTCATTACTAGTTTGTAACTTAACTTTAATCTTGTAACATATCTAACGCATCAATTAATAAGTTTGCATCATCTTCTTTTTTTGATACCGAATCATATAGATAAGTTTCGTAGATTAAAGTGGTTATCCCTTGATTGGCAATGGGTATTGTGACATATTGAGGACTCGTAGGATTGGGAGGAGCGTATACAGCTAAAAATGGCATTTCAGTAATTATTTCATTAGTATATGTCATGGTTATGGTGGTATTGGAGATGGGGTATAAAAATCTTGAATAGGTGTAACCGCTTTCATTGCCCTTGTTTTCATGATTATCTACAACTAACATGGGATTTTCATTGGCAACATCAGGAATTATGAAGTTCTGACCTAATAATTGTCCGTTCATTCTTCCTTTGCTATAATCACTGGCATCCTTGGTTACATGAACCATATAAATAACAAATCGTTTAGTAAGACTTAATGACTTGTCAATTAACGCATTTATGATAGCAGTATGTATTCCGTTTTCCAAGGGATGTATTCCTACTATAAGAACTATAGTCTGATTAGAAGTTAAATTTCCATAAAACGCCTTTTCCACATAACCATAAAGTGTGCTACCTATTACGTTAGTGCCATTTACCCAAGTATTTACTGTAATGTAACTGGGTAGTGTGTTGTTGTTAACCGCGTATACGTGAAGAATCCGGGAGAATGCATAGATTAGTGTTTCAAAGCGTATTTTTCCTAAACTTGTGGATGCATAATTGGGTGCTACCCCATTGGAATACATGAAATTTTTAACTCGGTTTGCAATATCTAAGTATTCTGTGGAGTTTACATTCCCGTTTGTTATAGTTTCTAATGGATTTTCAGCGTTACCAAAGTTTTTAAGAACAATAGAAGTGTTTAAACTGGCATTAATATTTAATACCGCTGTCGTTGTGAGGCTTAAAAATTGTGGCATGGTTATCTGCCTTCCAGAAATTGTAACATAGTTCGGAAGACAATCATTAGTTTCAATAAACGTTTTCACCCGGCCTGATGCATTATTAACATTTTCCATACTAATAAAAACGGTATTTGGATTAGAAACAACATTCCAAGTATTCATTGTAATGTAATCTGGCAAAACACCGTTTATTTTATAAGAATTCAATATCTGTGCATAGAGATAGATTAATGATTCATAACGAATCGTTCCAGTGCTAGTTGATGCATAATTAGGAGCTATCCCATAATTGTTTATAAATGTATTAACCCGGTTAGCAATGTCTAAATATTCGGTTTTGTTAATATTCCGGCTGCCGGTGGTTTCAGAAGGATATGTCGGATTATTACAACTAGTGATAAGGATGGTGGCATTTGAATCATTATTAATATTCAATACGGCAATGGTTGACAATTGTAAGTATTGTGAAATACTCACCTGGTTCTCACCAACATCCACACCACTTGGAAGTGCATGGTTCAATTCTACATGATCTTTAACAACACCCGACGCATTACACACTTGTTCTGAAGACACATTCACCGCAGAAACCGTGTTAAAACTTAAAAACAGCAATATGCACAATAGTGAAACTAAAACAACAATTTTCCCATATATATGCCCCTCATTTAGACCCATATTTTCCGATAATATTTTCATTTTATTACCATTGTATCCATATTTTTGGAAAATATTCAGAAAGTACTCACACTGTAAGTAACCATGTCAAATAGCCTGCCCTTTCACATTAAACATTTTATTCTTTTATTATTCTTTTTTTGAACCTGTAAAAAGAGGTTATTTGTGTTTTATCCGAAAGATTATAGATTATAATAAATGTAAAGATATTTGAAATGAAGATTAATATTAAGCCAAAGATCATCATATACGTGAATAAACCTTTTAAAATAGAGGAAAATGTCTCGTAAAAGACTAAAATCACCAACTGTATTAACATAACCCCCTGTAACGCCAAAATAATTAAATAGACCAAATAGAAGAGTTTGTAATTATATTTTGTCATCCTGTAAGTATCAAAAAGGATAAAGATCAAAAATATAGAAACTACTAGATAACCCATTAACTTAGAAATATTATCCGTCATTGCAAAAACGGAAAAAAAGACAACAATAGCAGCTATTATCTTCAAAATTAAACCTATTTCTTGTTTCATTATTAACTCCCAATATCTTAAAAAATGGTATAAGGATCCTTTAAAATGAACCCCAAAATACTATTAAAAGGCTCCCCCACCACCGGCTATTGGATATGGATCCGGATTATACCAGGATCCTTGGACCTCTAGATACAAAAGTCCTGCACTACCCGTGGCAGTAGTTATTCCACCAATTACCCCCAAGTAAGCTAAAGGAGTTGCTAAACCGGATGAACCTGGTATTGCTAAAATAGACAAGCCTGTAACACTAACACCTCCAGCAATACCCCCCACGTACATTAAAGTATTAAGAACTTTTTTCTGTTTTAAGTCCCATATATCAGGTTCTCGTTTGTAGGTGTAATATGTTACCTTTTTTGGTGGTACATAGTGCGGTATTTTAAGCCAGAACCCAAAGCTTATGGTACGCCAATATACTTGAAGTTTGAAATATCCACCTATAGGTATCCCCCATAAATATCTCGTTGGAACAAATTTCAATGTGATTTTATAAGGTACTCTTATTGTATAACCTACCCAATGATAAGTATAATACCAATATCCCTTTGTCCAATAGGTATGTTTCACTGCTACGGTATGCCAAAGGGCTTTGATGTTACGCATTTCATCATCAGTCAATATTGTAGCATTAGCTGGTGCTTGTCCATTTATTATTAGTGCAACTCCTGTGTAAAGCTCGCTGAATTTCTCTAAGCTCATTTCTATATTTCCAAGGTTAGGATCAAACAAATAAACCGTGGTATTGGTGATGTTGCGTACGATTTCAAAGTGCTTAGTTCCATCTATATTCAAAACTACTAAATAGTTAGGTTGTAGCTGATCAATAGTTAATCTAGCCCCAATCGCAGTTAAACCTTTAGATTGTGCTGCTATCTTCAGACCATAGAGACTGGTTCCCGTTTCATCGGTTTCAGCTATTTTTGCAATTTCCGCTTCAGTAGTGAAAATTCCCATAATTTTTAGGATTGTGGCAAGTGCTGCCGGTCCACAAGTATAGATGGTGGTAGCCATTACCATCTCACCATCATCCACTACTGAAACATCAGTCAACCAATTACCAGTGAAATTATTTCCTGATATGGCAGTACCAATAGAGTTATGATACGTGACTCCGGCACCATTATCAGATAGCGTGTTGCCAGTTAAGAGGTTGTTGTTTGTATCATAGAGATAAATTCCCACCCAGTTGCCAGTGACATTATTGCCAGTGATATTGTTGTTGTTGGAATGATAGAAGTTATACCCATAGTAATTATCAATCAAAGCATTCCCGTTCATCACATTATAATGGGAATTGAAAAGGTATACACCATTTTCATTGGCCCTTATAATATTTCCAGTTAAATTATTACCAGTAGATTTGTATAATACTATTCCATAATAACTATCTTTGATGATATTTCCATTTAAGGAGTTACTTCCTGATTCATATAAGTAAATTCCCCTATTACTCTCGGATATGGTGTTATTAAGGAGGTTGCTATTAAATACATGGCTTAAAGATAAACCGTAGGAATCACTGGAACTGATTATGTTTAATCCTAGTATTGTTGACCCACTACCGTCATTATTTATTACAAAAACACTTCTATTTTCATTTTTAGCTTTGACCTTTACAATGGCACCATTAGCTGATTTAATAGTAAGCCTTTTAGTTACTGCAACATTTTCTGTGTATATGCCCTCAGTTACAATAATAGTATCACCATTAATTGTATCTGGATCATCTATTGCTTCCTGAATACTGGAGAAATTCTCCCGAGTTCTAGTATTATAAACCCCCAAGATATTTACACTGGTAATATTAACTGATTTAGAGAGTGTCTGATTATCTAGGGTTACAGAAACATTAGCCAAACCTGCTGATGACCCCGTAAGTTTTAATTCAGCTTTACCTTTCTTGGTAGTTCCAGAACTGTTAATAGTTCCAATTGTTGTATTGAAGTAAATAGGTATGTCATCAGGTATATTACCCTCCGGTGATGTGTCGTTTCCCTGATTATTATGTGTTAAATCTGCTGTTATTTGGTAATTGTAGTTTGTTCCATTACGATCAGAACGATCAGTGAGGCTAATAATAGATAATACCAACCAAGGATCATATGTAACACTTCCCCCAGTAATACAAAGGTCACTTGGGCTATTTGAAGAAACCAAGGGGTTATTTGACCCCCACCAGTTATTAGTTGCATTAATAGTCCCATTACCCACATTATAAAGTCCATATCTACTGTTACCCACAATCCTATTGAAGTGCACTTCTGTTGATGAATTATTTAGATAGATCCCATCCAGATTAGTATAGACATTATTGCTGCATATCCTGTTTTTATCTGAGTTTTGAATATTTATCCCTGTAGCAACGTTAGAATTTATCTTGTTACTGGAAATTTCATTATCAGATCCTATGTTTATGAATATGCCGCTGTTGCTGTTGTTTGATATTTCATTTCCAGAAATTAGATTTTCTGTGGAGTTGTACACGTAGATTCCATTTGTGCTGTTTGTGATGTTATTCCCGAATATCTGGTTTTCATTGGAGTTGTTGATAAAGATACCAGCATTATAAGTGGATCCATTTATTATCAGATCTTGTATTGTTGTGCCGTTTGCACCGATGTTTAATGTGAAAACAGGCAGATTAGGGTCTAATGCCTGTACTGTTACGTTAAATCCATAAATCGGCCTTATAGTGATTTTTTTGTTGATCACAATATTTTCTAAATAGTTTGTTTTTTGTAACCAGATAGTATCACCATTGACGGTGTCCTGGTCATCGATTGCTTCCTGTATGGAATTAAATATCTCCTGGGTCCTGAAATTAAAGGTCCCATTAGGGTTAGATAACGCTACCCATGGAATTACAAAAACATCTTCAGGAGCATGTTCAGTGGCATTGTAAGAGACCATAATCTTAGAGAACATGTAAACAAGGGATTCATAGCCAATAATACTTCCTACACTGGTATCAGTGATATTATTTGGTGCCGTTCCGTTGGAATTCATATAGGATATGATTTTACTGGCCATATCTACAAATTCGTCATTGAGTATGGTTCCGGTGGTTATGTTTTCTGTAGGGTTTGTTGGGTTTCCAACACTTTCTAAAATTACAGATGCATTTAGATAATTTTCAATATTGATAACTGATTTAGCTGCGAGTTTTAAGAATTGAGGCATGGTTATCTGTATTCCTGCAATAGTCACAGTACTTGGAAGTGCATGATTGATGTCAACATAAGACTTAACAGCTTCTGAAGCATTTTTAACTTGATCGTTTGTTATAAAGACCGTGCTGGCATTGGATATCACTGCCCATGGATTTAATGTGATAGATTGGGGTAATGTTTTAGTTGCATTGTAAGAACTTATGATCTGGCTGTACATGTAGACTAAAGATTCAAAACGAACTTCTCCTAAACCAGTTGTCCGATAGTCAGGTGCTTGACTATTGATGTACATATATGAGATTATGTCATTCGCCAGATTGATGTAATTCTCATTACTGATTTTTCCTTCTTTATTTATGGTTTCAGAAGGATTTGAAGCCGCGTTGTAGTTTTTAAGTGCAATTGAAGTGTATAGGGAATTATCTATGTTTAATACAGTGGAAGTTGTTATTTGGAGGAATTGAGCCATATTTACAGTTGTTCCGGCGATTGTGACAGAAGTTGGTAATTGATGGTTAGTTTCAACATAGGCTTGCACTGTTTTGGCAGCATCTTGTATCTGATCTAAATTGAAAAATACAGTGTTTGTATTGGAAACAACGGCCCACGGTGTCACAGTAACATTCTGAGGCAATGCTGTCTTATTTCCATAATAATCTAAAATTAATGAGTACATGTAAACTAATGATTCATAACGCACATTTCCCAGATTACTTGATATACAGTCCGGTGCTTTTCCATTTGAATCCATATACGAGATTATACTACTCGCATAGTTGATGAAGGAGGTATTGTTAAGGCTTCCTCCTGTCACGGTTTCTGATGGGCTGGTTGCTGTATTATAATTCTGTAAAACAATTGTAGCGTTTAGTTTCCCATTTATATTTGTTACTGCTGTAGCTAAAAGTTTCAAGAACTGAGGCATGGATACTTGTGTTCCAGATAAGGTCACATAACTTGGAAGTGCGTGATTTGTCTCAGTATATGTTTTAACCGTTTTGGACGCATCTTTCAATTGATCAATTGTTATGAATTTGGTATTGGCGTTTGAAACAACCGACCAAGGCCGTACTGTGACAATATCCGGTAAAGTGTAATTATTTGCTTTGTAAGAGGTTAGTATTTGGCTGTACATGTAGATAAGTGAGGGGTAATTTATGTTCCCAAGACTGCTGCTTTGGTAGTTGGGTGCTCTTCCATCACCATACATGAAATACTCAACCAATCTTGCAAGATCAAGATACTGTGTCTGGTTGAAGCTTCCACCAGTAACTGTTTCTGGAGTATCTGTAGGAAGCCCATAACTCTGCAGAACTAACTGACCAGCATATGTACCGTTTATATAATGTAGAGATGTGGTTAAAAGTTTCAGGAATTGGGGCATACTCACAATAGTTCCAGCAATATTTATATTACTTGGTAGTGCATGATTAGTTTCTATATGTGTTTTTACGGTTTCTGCCCCACTAATTATCTGCCCAACATTGAAAGTTACTGTACTCGGATTTGAAATAACTGACCATGGCAGGACAGTGACATACTGTGGAATCTTATCGTAGACGTTGTAGTAGTTTAAGATTTGGCTGTACATTAAAACCAGATCTTCATAACGCATATTTCCCTGCGTAGTTCCTGCATAGTTTGGTGCATAACCATTGGAATACATGAAAGAGATTATATTGTCCGCAACGACAAGATAATTTTCTTGGTTAATCTTTCCACTGGTTAACGTTTCTGAAGGACCAGGGGCGGTGTTGTAATTTTGCAGAATAAGTGATTGGTATAAACCTGCATTGATATTTTTTAACGTTTTAAGTTCAAGATTCAAGAATTGAGGCATTGTAATTTGAATACCCGAAATTGTTACACTGGCTGGAAGGGTGTGATTGGTTTCTACATACAGTTTAACAGAACTTGCCGCAGTTTTTATTTGATCCATGGTCAAAAATACAGTATTAGTATTCGTGACTGTTGTCCACGGTGTTAGTGTTATGTAGTTGGGTAATCGTAGGTTTTCACTGGCAGAGTTTATAATTTCTGAGTACATGTAAACCAGTGATTCGTATCGTATGTAGCCCCTTACAGTTGTTTTGTAGTTGGGTGCATACCCATTATTATCCATAAAATCGTTGATAGCAGTTGTGGCACTTAAATAGTCTGTGGCGCTGAGATCACCACCAGTAATGCTTTCGTAAGGGTTTGGGGCTGTGTTATAATTTTTTAATACAATTGATTGGAATAAATTTTCTTTAGCATTGATGAGGTAGAGCAATTCAAGTTTCAAAAAGTTAGGCATGGTAATTGTGGACTGGGAAATCGTCACATGTTCAGGTAATTGGTGATTAGTTTCTATATATGATTGCACAGTGTCTGCAGCATTTTTTATCTTGTCCATAGTTATAAAAGTGGTATTGTTATTGGCAACAACGGACCAGGGTACAATTCTAATGAAGTTGGGTAATACCTTTGCCACTTGATAAGATCTTAAAACCTGTGCAAATGTGTAAACCAGTGATTCATAACCCATATTCCCTAAACTAGTTGTTATATAATCTGGAGCTCTTCCATTGGAATCCATATATGATTTAACACTATTTGCTAAGCTAATATAATCGGTTTTTGTAAGATTTCCAGTTGTACTTATGGTTTCTGAAGGATTGAGTGCTGAAGTGTAGTTTCCTATGAGTAGGGATGTGGTTATGTTGGTATTGAGGTTTATTGCTGCAGTGTTGATTAGTTGAAGGAATTGTGACATAGTAATTGTCTTTTCTACTATTGTCACATTGCTGGTAGCTCATGATTAGCCTCTATATATGCTTGAACAGAATAAGAAGCGTATAACAACTCATCTATAGTAACACTTGGTGGTGCTGCTGCATTGATGGTATATGTTGCTGTTTGTATTGTACCAGTATTACCAGATGCATCAACTCCATAATACTTCAAAGTTGTTGATCCTGAATTTAGGTTTAATGTGGCTGTTTTAATCTGATTATTCCAAGTAGCACCGTTGTCTACACTATAATAAACTTTAGGATTGGGATCAATACTATCATTGGCTGTTAAAGTCACATTCCTTAATGTATCATATGTACCGGATGGTAAGTTATTGGTTACAGTTGGAGGGATATTATCTATTACTACACCTGTCGAATCCGTACCTGAATAGTAAACTACACTTACATAATTCGGCAATTGGTTGTTAATTAAGTAATAATTCAGGATTTTTGCATACATATATACTAAGGATTCGTAGCGTATGTTTCCTATACTGCTAGATGCATAATTAGGAGCTACACCATTATTATTGATAAAATTACTAACACGATTAGCAATATCCACGTATTCTGTTTTATATACAGTGCCCGTTGCAGATCCTGACGGACCGGTGGGATTACCTACAGTGGCAATATTTACTGGAGTGGTAACACCTTGATTAAGTTCTACCGTGAATTTAGTGGCTGTGTTTAAATATGAAGGCGTGGTACTGTTTTTATCTGATATATCCACATATCCCGGTAGTTTATTATGGGCCTCAGTATAGTTTTTTACTCCAGAAGAAGCAAGTTCTGCTTCAGTAAGATTCAAACTTGTTGCTGAAACAGCCCCCATGAATATGATAATTATTATAAAAAAACTCAAGAACAATATACTCTTTTTTATATCCATTGTTTCCCCCCGATTACAGTGAATAAAAATTTATGATTGTTTTTAAAAATAATATCACTAAAAAAAACAAATAAGGATAAAATTGACTTTATTAAAGACTTAAATAGATTTTTATTTGATATTCTAATTCCCCCCGATCTTAATAGTGATAAACTTCTATTAAATACATTTTTACATATCACCCTTTTTATTTAAACCTTATTTATAAATATTTCGCTTTTAAATTGAGATTAAAACAGCCAGAGGATTTAGTTTACAGTTTAAGACGGAACGAAAGTGTTTAAAAATTGATAATAATCAGTAATATTTTCTGATTAATACTAATTACATTATAAATCGTATTAATCCCTTATTCGTCAACTAATAAAACGTATTATCTAATAATATAATATGATACTGCATTAAAAATTGGTAAATCTTCCATCCACAGAACTGCAATAATTTACTAAATTTAATTTAAAAGACTTAAATAAGGTAAAATTTAATAAAATAGAAAAATGACATATAATATATCTTAAATAGCCTAAATGAATTTAAAAAATGCAATCTAACCAATTTATAGAAATAAACGTTCTCAATACATAATTACCTATGCTTAATAAGATCATATAATGGCTTTGTAGAAACCATTATTTTTTTTATTTGAAGTTGAGGTTTTTTGTAGATTTTTTTGTAAAAAAAAATTTTTTAGTTTTAAGTTTCGTTTTTCCTGGTTTCACTTGAAATTACAGCTACATATTTTTAAAACAGGTTGCTA
>JAUNXM010000009.1:10000-29682 GCA_030539815.1 Methanobacterium sp. | reverse complement strand
ATGCGGAACCGGGCCATGGTTACATCCATGTAAGGGCGCTGGTCGAATTTAGCCATTTCATCCATAGCAATGATCACTTTATCATCTTCAATTGTCACCTGGTGTTTCTCAGCATCCAGGTTGGGTTGAGGGTAATGCAGGTCGATCATGCTCTTGACCTTTTCAGTGTCATCTTCAATGATTTCCACTACTTTAACCTGGTATTCCAAATTTTTACCAGCCAGTTCATGATTGAAGTCCAGCCTTACTCGACCGCCACTGACACTTCTGATAATACCAGTGTTTCCCTCTGAGGTTATGGCCATTCCCACCTGGGGTTTTATGCCCTGTTTTTTGAACTCGGACATGGGCACTAACTGGATTAAGTTAGGATCACGTTCACCAAAGGCTTCTTCTGGAGGTAGTTCTATGGTTTTTTCTTCACCCGCCTCCATTTCCACCAGGGCGTCTTCCATACCCTTGAGTACATGACCTCCACCCACAATTATGGATATAGGCCCGTAGGTTTTCTTATCTGAGTGTATTTCATTTTCCTCTGCTACTTCTTCAATGGTAGTGTCAAAGATTTCACCGGTTTCTATAATCTTACCGGTGTATTCAAGCTTTATAAAGTCTCCATTATTCACTGGCATATCTCTAGCCTCCTATGTGATATTCTCTTTTTAAATTCTCTTAGCACTTCTTTATTTTTATAGTTTAATATGCGTATGGTTGATGGGTAATTTTCAATATACCTGTGCATGGTATCCCGGTCAATCCTCGCCTCCAAAGATGACAAAACTCTCTGAGCATGGTGCCTGCTGAATCCTCGAGCAATACATTTTTCAATTTCATCCACTGAATCGAATGGCCTTTTTTTAATCACATTTTCAATGGTACGCTCTTCAAGCAAGCTGAGTGACTTAAGATCAGGGACTGTGGCCTGGTTGGCAGTATGTATGATGGTTTCATCATCTCTGAGCATGTGGAGTGGTGCTCTTCCATTCTCCATTTCTCTTCTCAGGATAGTAATGGTTTCAGGAGGCAACATTTCCTCTGCTGATTCTAAAACTCCAGATACAACTGCCTCACGGATTAAGGTGCCACTTATACCTTCCAGACGGGGTACGAATATGAATTTATCCTGAAAGTTGAAACCAATTTTGGTAAGGGATTTGGATAGGGATACAATAACATAGTTATCTTCATTGAGTCGTCCTTTCAATAGCACTTCTCCGCTTCCCATGTCCACCATACGGTATGGCTTGGGGGCAATACCCCTTCCTTTACCTATTTTTTCCAGTAGTATTTCAAATTCTGGATCTCTTTTATATCCCCGAGGGATGTGATCAGCATCCAGGGCCTGGAAGGTCTTTGCCAAACATAGGGAGTACTGTCCAGACCCCATTATACCCATAGGTGGGCCTTCAATTACAATATCCGCACCAACAGCTACTGCTGCCTCAGCACGAGCATTACGGGTCATGATGTAGGGTACTCCCCGACCACTGCGTTCGAATAGTCCTGGAACCACTGCCACGAATATTCCATCAGGAACCATCTTTTTAGCCTCCAGAAGACAGTGCAAATGACCTTTATGCAAAGGGTTGTATTCAGTGAAATCAGCCAATATCTTAACATCAACAATACCGGACTTGGATTCCGTATGCTGTGATTGAGTTCGTGACCTCGCATCTTCCAGAAATTTTATCCTATCCCTGGCAATGATTTCTTTTACAATATCTTCCCTTGATGTCATGGTACCCATTATCTTATTGTTATCATTACGGTTATATGATTATCCTTACAGATCATAAGTATTGAGATTTTCATGGAACTGGTTTATCCAGTGATTGGAATAACTTGTTTAAACAGATTATATAAAAAAATAATCGATTTCATTCATATTAATAGAATAATAGAGGTTATATATGCTGGATTTATGTATCACCAACTGTAAAATGAATATAGGTGCTGAAGAGGTTTGTTTGGGGATTGAAGATGGTAAAATATTTTCTATTAAAAAATTACCCACTGCGGCCAGTGAAACCATTGATGTTCAGGGAATGCTGGTTCTCCCAGGCCTAATTGATGCCCATGTTCATTTTCGAGACCCGGGGTTAACTGTTAAGGAAGATTTTTTTACAGGTAGTGCTGCTGCCGCTGCCGGTGGTTATACCACTGTTTTGGACATGCCCAACACTATTCCACCCACTAACACGCCACAAGCTATTATGAGAAAACGTAGCATAGCTCTTTCTAAGAGTCTGGTGGACTTTGGTCTACATGTAGGTGTAGTTGATCCATCCCATGTCCGAGAGCTAGCAAAATATAGTCCGGCATCTTTCAAGATCTTCATGGATCTAGTTGATCATGACTTTTTAACAGAGGCTTTCAGAAAGATAAGTGATGTTGATGGAAACCACCTTATTTCTATTCACGCAGAAGATCCCCAACTGGTTAAACAGTGCACCCAGAAGATGAAGATGGAAGGATCTAGTCCTGAATTGTATGCCATGGCCCGTCCTCCCCTGGCTGAAACTGAAGCGGTTAAAAATGCTATTTCTCTGGCAAAGCAATTCAATCAAAGGATACATTTCTGCCATGTCAGCACCCCAAAATCTCTAAAACTCATAATTCAAGCCAAGAATAATGGATTGGATGTAACTGGAGAAATTACTCCCCATCATTTGTTTCTGGATTCGAGTTACTTGAAAAGTTATGGTAACCTGGCTAAGACCAATCCACCACTACGTGATAGGGAACACAGATTAGTAGTTAAGAATTTACCCAATATTGACATTATTGGCACTGATCATGCCCCACATACCATTAAAGAGAAAAATAATGACGTTTGGAATGCTCCTCCCGGTGTCCCCGGGTTAGAAACCATTCTTCCCCTGATGTTAACTCAGTTAAATAAAGGAAAGATTTCCCTCAGGGATATTAAAAGATTACTATGTGAACGGCCAGCAAAAATATTCAATATCCCTAAAAAAGGTTTAATAGCGGAAGGAATGGATGCAGATCTGGTTGTGGTGGATTTAAAGAAAGAAAATATTATTGATCCTGATAAATTCCATTCTAAAGCCAAATATTCACCATTTAAAGGTTTCCGTGTCCAGGGAATGCCAATTATGACTTTGGTGCGTGGAAATTTAGTAATGGAAAATGGGGAGATATTAAAAAATCAGGGAAAGTTTGTTTATCAAAATACATTAAGTATTGAAAATGAATAAGTATGAAAAATAAATAAAGGTAATGGTGAAAAAAATGTGCGAATCAACTGTTTACGATACCAAAGGGATTAAACTCATGGATGATGTGATTCATATGAAAATCTACGGGAATAGAATAGAAATGGTAGATATTTTGAACCAGGGAATGACCGTGGAGGGTCAGATCGTTGAGCTGGACCTTGAAAAACACAGTATTTTTGTGGAAGTAGATGAAAAGGGTTTGGTAAAATAAATCATTAAATATTATACTTATATACTTATTTTTTAATCTTTAGATATGCATTTTCAAAATTAAACTTCAACCATGGACTTTATTATTTTTAATTATTTTCTAAAATTAATCAGTTTTCAAAAAATATGTGAATCTTATTTCTAAAAAATAAAAAGAGAGGTGGATTAATTTCCACCAAAAAATATCCGTTTTTGTGTTTGAACCTATTTAAGGGACAATGCTTCGTGTGGACAGGCAGGTATGCACTGGTCACAGAGTATACAGAATCCTTTGAGTGGTACTTTGTCATCGGTGAGTTTCAGCATGCTGTAAGGACACACATCCACACAGTCACCGCACTCGGTACACTTATCAGGACTGAACTGTATTCTGTTACGTTTAACAACTTCACCATCAATAACTTTGTCCATTTCTACCAGTTGCAATGCATCTTCTGGGCAAGCAACAGTACAAGCCCCACACCGGGTACACATGGCAAATGATGGTTCTCCACCGACTTCAGTGTCCCCAGGAACTTCGAATCCGGTTTTGGTAACCACTCGAATAGCATCGTTTGGACAGATACGGGCACACGCTCCAACATAATCACATTTGGTTTCATCCCATACTAATCCTTCTTCAGATGCTGGTTTGGCTGGTCCCAGTTCAACATCCAGATCAATGGCATCCACTGGGCACATGCTTTCACATAGTCCACAGTAGGTACAGATTTCTGGCAGTTCAACAGTTAATGCAGAGGCTTTGGGTTTTATGAAGTCACCGGGACAGGCTTCTACACAAACATTACAGCCAATACAGGTTTCTTCATCAACTTCGAACTTATTGAGTTCTTTAGTTCTCTTTTCAGGTTTTTTGCCTGAAATGAACACTGCATTCCATGGGCAAGTCTGTGAACAGACTCCACACTTAATACAGGTGTCTTCGTCAATGGTGATGCTTTCTCCCACTTCAGGGAGAGTGATGGCATCCACTGGACATTCATCCACACACATGCCACATCCTACACAATCCACAATGTAGATTGGGCCGGTGATGTTCAATTCAGTCTTTTTAGGTTCTTTAACTCCTTCCACTCCAATGACTTCTACGGGGCAAATGTCTGCACACTGTTGGCACATGACACAGTAGCCCTGTAGAGGTATTGTCTGCACTTTACCTGCCTCTAATTTGAGGATTTGAGGTGGGCAGACTTCGACGCAGTCACCACACTCATTACAGAGTTGTGGGTTAAAGGTGACCCTGGTCTGTGTGTTACCAGATTCATCCAAAGTTAGCTCATCGGTTTTAAGAGCCCCTGTAGGACAGATGTCCACACATTTAGGTTCTCCCCCACAAACATCACAGTATATGACGTCTTCTGGGGAAACAGTGATGGCTGCAGTTGGACAGGTACCCTGACAGGCCCCACAACGAATGCA
Source organism: Methanobacterium sp. (assembly GCA_030539815.1). Lineage (GTDB taxonomy): Archaea > Methanobacteriota > Methanobacteria > Methanobacteriales > Methanobacteriaceae > Methanobacterium. The sequence continues at coordinate 24,814 of JAUNXM010000009.1, read as the reverse complement.
GTCTTCTTTGTTAACCACTATCATCTTTCTCACCCTCTAAAAGTATTAAATTCTTTTAACGAGGTGTCCCTCGCTGTCGTACACTTCAAGGGTGGCGAGTCTCATTTGACTGTCGATGGTGTGGGTTGCACAGGATAGACAGGGGTCGTAAGCCCTTATTACCATTTCCATTAGGTTGAAGATCTTGTCGTCTACTTCTACTCCTGGTTTTATATAGTCTTGAGCTACTTTCTGGATACCCATTTCCATAGCAGGGTTGTTCTGGATGGTGGCCACAACTATGTTGGCTTTGGTAACCAGTCCGTTTTCGTCACAGGCGTAGTGGTGGGTTAGTGTTCCTCGGGATGCTTCCACAATACCTACACCTTCACCAGCAGTTCTTTCCAGAGCATCTGGGAATTTTTGTCCAGATAAGTCTCCTTCTAGAGCATCAGCTGCACATTCGGATGCTGCTAATAATTCAATTAATCGGGCCCAGTGGAACAGTAATGGTTCTTGAGCATATCCGAAGAGGTCTCTGAATTCATTTAAAGCTTCCTGTGCTAATGGTGCGGCGTCAGGCATTTTATCTGCCACGTTAAGTCTTGAAAGTGGAGCTACACGGTATATTCCATCAGGGTATCCTAGGTCCTTGATGTATGGGAATTTCAACCAGGAATACGGTTTAACTTTTTCACCAATGTAGTCCAGGTAATCGGATGGTGCGAATTCTGCGTATTGGTTTCCTTCTTTGTCTTTCATACGTACGTTTCCATCGTACATGTCCCATACGCCGTTTTTAACCAATCCAGTGTGGTAGGTTTCCACGTAACCTAAGGTTTTCACCAGGTCCAGGTTTTCTTCAAATATTGGTTTAGCCAGGTCAAGGGTGGCTACAGATAATTCCACGTTCCTTTGAGCCTTTTTTAGAAGGTCTTTCTGGGTTTCATCATCCAGGCTGGTGGAAATACCTCCAGGTGTGGAGGATGTGGGGTGTATAGGCCGTCCACCTGTGGCTTTTATAATATCTAAAGCGTTTTTTCGGAGTTCAATTGCTTGTAAAGCTGCTTCAGGAGCGTCTTTAACAATCTGGAATACGTTCCTGGTTTTCCTGTCTTTACCTGCTATGAAGTCCGGTGCCGCCAGGAAGTAGAAGTGCAGAGCGTGGGAGTGCATTACAGAACCCCAGCTCATGATTTCTCTCATCTTGTAGGCAGTTGGGAGAATTTCATCAGGTTGGAATCCAAAACAAGCATCCACAGCTTTAGCTGCGGCCAGGTGGTGCTGTACATCACAGATACCACAGATTCTTGGTACCAATCGTGGTACCTCTTCGATGTTTCTTCCCTGCAGGAATTTTTCAAATCCACGGAATTCCATCACGTGGAGTTTGGTGTCCTGGACGTTTCCTGCATCATCCAGATCCACTGTGATTTTGGCGTGACCTTCAATCCTGGTCACAGGTTCCATTTTCAGTGTAACCATTTATTTACCCTCCTTTTTCACCTTCGCGGGCACTAAAGCCGCTGGGAGTGTGTAGGTATAGAAAGTTCCGACAATATCATCCAGTTCATTGGCCACTTCTTCAGGGTCCACGGTTTTATCGCGTTCCACACCAAAGTCAGACCCTATGGCACTGATCATTTTAGCACCCTGATCCACCACATTGAAAGTAGGTCCGTAACATCCTTGGCATTTAATACCGATGCTTGGGCATTCAGCACCACATAGAGAAATTGTTGCTGGACCCATACATACCAGGCCCTGGGGTACTAGACACATTTCTGGATCTGGTTCTCCCAGTTCGAACTGGCGGATAATTTTGTCCATTGCCATTCCTTCTGGTGGTTTTTCCCTTGGACAAACTTCACAAAGGTTAGTTTGTGGTAGTTCAGGTAATTCTTCTCCTTTTAAGAGAGCCATAACGATCTGTGCAACCAAGTCAGAACGTGGTGGACAGCCGGGTAAAACTAAGTCGACATCGATAACTTCGGTTAATGGCCTCATTCTACTTTCTAGATGAGGTACACCTTCACTGGGTATTATTCCTTCATCGTTGTAGGTACTTTCGGAATTGATGTAAGCCTCTTGAGTTAAATCATCAACTGTGTGTAGGTTTCCAAGTCCAAAGACTCCTCCGTAAGCAGCACAAGTACCGTATGCAATGACTACTTTTGCTTTTTCCCTTACTTTCAGTGCCAGTTCCCGGTTTTCATCATTCCTGATACCTCCAGTAACTATGGCCACGTCTACATCGGTCCATTCATCGTATTTGACGTCCATGAGAACCGGCATGAATTCGAAATCTGCTAATCCCAGAACGTCCACTATAGCTTCGTGTATATCTGCAATGGACAGTTCACATCCAGAACATACGCCGAGCCAAACGTTTCCTAGTTTAATTTTATCTGCCATTTTAGGCCTCCATTTCAGATTCTTCTGGAGCATCTATTTGTGCCTTTAAAGGGGATGGGCCCAGAGCAGTTATACGTTCAACCATCATTTTAACGGTTTCTGCAAATTTTTCCCCTTCTGATGCAGATATCCAGTCATGGTGAATCCTCTCTCTTCCGATTCCCAATCCATCTGCTAAATTGTAGATTAATCTCATTCTACGGTCTAATTTGTAGTTTCCTGCGTCGTAGTGGCAGTCTCCATGGTGACAGCCGGCCACAATGACCCCGTCGGCGCCTTCTCGGAAGGCTTTTAATACGAACTGGGGTTCAATTCTTCCAGAGCACATAACTCTGATGACCCGCACATTTGGAGGATACTGCATCCTTGCGGTTCCTGCAGTGTCTGCTCCACCATAGGAGCACCAGTTACAACAAAACATCACGATCTTAACATCATCCTCAGCCATTGGCTTTCCTCCTTGCTTTGTCGGTGTACCATATTATTTGTACATTATATGGATATAGGAATAGTTATTATAAAGGTTACTTCAAAAACAATTTAGAAAAATTTATATAGGGGAATAACAAAATGAGATTTTTTAATATGGATTAAAATGCTCAGATAAGTACCATACCCCATATAATACATTTTTATCATGAAATAACCAATTATTATACTTTTTATTTTTACAAATATTCTGGAAAAACTGGTCTAAATTTGATTAGACTTATTCTTTAACTATAATTAATTTAAAGCTTAATAAGATATTAATACTACATTTAAGGAATTAATATGACTTTAATTTTAGAGTATCCCTTCAAAATATAGTGGTTAATTAAATTTCTCATACAATTATAAGGAAATAAATCCATATAAAATATAAGGTGTGTTATATCACATCCATATATTCTATCTTAATATAATGAAAAAAAATGGTGGTGTTTAAACTGCTACTGGAAATAACTGATTTGGCAGTGGAAGTAAGCGGAAAAGAAATTCTCACCGATGTAGACCTGTATATAGATAAAGGAGAAACACACGTACTTCTTGGCCCTAATGGGGCGGGTAAAAGTACCCTTTTTATGACATTACTGGGTTTTCCCAAGTACAAGGTAACCCGGGGAGAGATAATCTTTAAAGGAGACGATATAACCAACCTTTCAACCACTGAAAGGGTAAGAAAAGGATTTGGAGTAAGTTTCCAAAATCCTCCTTCCATCCGGGGAGTTCGTCTGGGTGATCTTTTAAAACTCGAACACGGGGAAAGGGATGCTGAAAAAGATCTCAGTCCTGAAATGATGGATCTGGTCCATAAACTCAAGTTCGATGAGAAATTCCTGGAAAGAGATGTTAATCTTGGTTTTTCAGGAGGAGAAGTCAAGCGTTCCGAGATTTTACAACTCTTAGCCCAGGAACCGGATTTTATAATGTTTGACGAACCCGATTCTGGCGTGGATATTGAGAATGTGGAGCTCCTGGCAGAAGAAATAAATGTTTTACTGGACAAGAACAAAAAACCAGGTTTAAGGGAAAAATCCGGGCTTTTAATAACTCATCTTGGTTACATCCTTAATTTCGTGGCTGCAGACACAGCCCATGTCCTTATGGATGGTAGAATTGCCTGTTCAGGAAACCCTGCTGAGATTATTGAAGATATAAGAAAAGAAGGATTTCATGGGTGTGTGGAATGTTGCAAGATACACTAAAGCGTGCCGAGAAAGCTAAAGAAAAGAAAGCACTCTACGGTGAAGATATTGACCTGGAAAAATTCATTATAGAAGAAGCAGGTGAACATGAGCAGGTTTCCAGAGCAAATGAAGTTCCCAGAAAAGTGCAGGAAACCCTCCTGAAAGTTGGAGTAGACCCCAATGAAGAAGAAAGATCGGGTACCTTCGTTCAGGTCGATCAAAGTGGGGTGTGCAGTACCTGTACTTCCGAATCTGTGGAAATAATGGGTATGAATGTTGCCCTGGATAAATACGGCTGGTTAAAAGATTACATGTGGAAGGCTGTTGCCCCCGATACCGATAAATACACAGCACAGACTGCACTTAGAGAATCAGATGCAGGAGGATTTGGAGGGTACTTCATAAGATCCCTACCGGGTTCTAAAGAAGTTTTCCCCCTACAAGCCTGTATGTTCATTGGTGATGAGAAGGTTATGCAAACTGCTCATAACGTAATCATTGCCGAAGAGAATTCGGAACTACACATTATAACTGGCTGTGCAACCGGGGAAGATGTTAGTTCCGCTTTACACGTGGGAGTATCCGAATTTTATCTTAAAAAAGGGGCTAAAATCACATTCACCATGGTGCATAACTGGGCAGAACAGGTTGATGTACGCCCCCGTACCGGGGTGATGGTGGGAGATGACTCTACCTACATCAGTAATTACATATTAACCAGCCCAGTTAGAAGCATCCAATCATATCCTACTGCATACTGTACTGGTAAAAACTCCAAGGTTGTCTTCCAGTCCATCCTCGGTGGTCAAAAGGATTCAGTTCTGGATATGGGTTCAAGAGTAATATTAGAAGGTCAGGGTTCCAGTGCAGAAATGGTATCCCGGGCAGTTTCCAAGGACCAGTCCCAAATTTACTCACGCGGACACCTGGCTGGCAGAACTCAGAATGTTAAAGGCCACCTGGAATGCCATGGCCTTGTTCTGTCGGATGATTCCATGATTTACGCAGTTCCCGAACTGGAAGGTTCATCCACAGAACTGGAAATGTCCCACGAAGCAGCAGTAGGTAAAATTGCTGAAGAAGAAGTGTTATACCTCACATCCCGAGGTTTAACTGAAGAAGAAGCTGCATCAATGATAGTAAGAGGATTCTTGAGCATGGATATAACTGGACTACCACCAGAACTGGCTGCTGAAACCAAGAGAATGCTTGACCAGAGTTTGAAAGGAATGTGAGGAACTAATCACAACCTCAAATCTCCTTTTATCTCCATTTCTTTTTATTTTTCTATCATTCCCCGTAATTTCTTTCATTTATTTAATAATTTTAATAATCTATTTAATTCACTTATTTTTCGAATTTTTATGTAAAGAGTGAGTTAAAAAGGAGTTATAAAAAAATTTAGATGAATTAAAAAACCCAATTAAAAAAAAAAAGGAATAATCTTTTATTATAACTCAATTTTAAGTTGACTTAATAATCTAAAAAACATTAAAAACAAGTTATTTCAAATAATTAAAAATGAATAGTGAAATAAAATTTGGTAAAAATCTATATTGAATGGGAATGCTTGATAAGCGTATTAAAGTGCATTTAAGTTTAATATAATAAAATTTAAGGTTTAAAAAGAGGATTTATTCAGAAATGATGATGAATTCACCCACTTTTTCCACTTTACCAAATGGTACCAGTAAAGTATCACCTTTCTGTTTAGAACCTTTAACTGTGACGTTCCTTCCTTTATCGACTTTAATAACCACGTCAGTTATTTTACCGGTTCTGTCATTGATAATAAGTTCTTCGAGCTCTCCAAGGATACGGGCATTATTAGTAGCCACCTGATAACCTTTGATTTCACTCCAAACCTTTTCTTCCCCTTTTATGAGTTTCCTTTCTTCTTTCTCAACCATGACCTCACCTTCTAGAGTATCCCCTTAGTTTCTCTAGGCATATTATGTCCTCGGGGCTATTAATATTTAATGCCAGTTCTATTTTATCGAGGACTAGAACTTCCTCATCTTGTTCTGTATCCTTCCCCCTTAATATATTTAATCCAGAGGGAACCAGATTCTCCAGCACCAAACTAGCCCTGAGATCATGTTCACGGAATAACTCCACCGGCACCATCACCGCCATGGCTGGTGTGGATGATTTATGGTACTCTTCCAGCACCAAGTCAATGATGTCTCCGGTGATGAGTGGTAAATCAGCGGTAATTGTTAGGATTATCTCATCCTTAAAACCTTCTTGGGAAAGTATGAATGAAAGGTCTGCCACATACCCATTACCTGGAGTAACCACCACCGGGAAGTCAAGTTTTTCCATGTGGCTAGTGGTTTCAGGAGAATTAGGGCTGGTTGCTACTATTATTTCATCCACCAGAGATGAATCTTGAAGTGCCCCCAGCACATGTTCAATGAGTAATTTCCCATTAACATTTATCAAAGGTTTTTCCAGGTCTGAATTCATTCTAGTGCCCTTCCCACCAGCCATTAATATAGCTATAACCATCTTTAACAATCATCCTGAGTTTATTAGTTAAAAAAATTTTGATCAGTTATTATTTTTAAATACTGTTTCTAAAAATAATATATTAATTAAAAAATTATTTAACAATATGGGAGTTTAACATATTTGGGGTATTTCAGGAATTATCTAATTACTCCCTTTCCCCGAATTTATTCCCTGGTTACTCCGATGAGGACTAATAGGGCAAAAAATTCTATGGTGTTTAAAAAGAATATGGGACTTCCCATTCCAGGACCTTTGAAACCCTCGTGTAGTAATAAAAACCCGGTGAATAGTGCATTCTGCAGGAGGAGTAACATTGCGAAGGCAACTAGTCCAAAGGTAAATTGGGATTTGAATTTTCGGTAACTGCCTATGTACATGTAAAGCAAAATTAGTAATAGGCAGATATTAGCAATCCCCAGTACAATATCAATGGTAATTAATTGGGAGTTATCAACGTTTATCGGTCCCAAGCCATTTCCACCACCTATTCCGGTTCCATTTCCACCATGATACCCCGGCCCTCCAGGCTCTCCAGGTCCTCCTGCTTGCATTAGATCACCTCTAAACTGATTATAAATATAACATTGAATATTTATTTTAATATTATATCTTTCCGTTAATTTTACCGTAATGACTCTGTTTATTTACTACTATGATTCATTTTACTCAAAATATCCAAGAAAGTGGAATAATTCTCATCCATACGATTTGATAAAAAATACATTGCCCCATATTTCTTCTCTCCAGTAGAGTTAAAAATTATATCATGATCTTCCAAGACTTTTATATGATGTTTAATGGTTTTATAATCAAGATCAAGTTCTTTAGAAAGTTGATTGACATTATATGGCCTATCATGAAGGGTTTTGATTATTCTGGCCCTGTTAACCCCACCCTTACTACCAGCAATCAAATACCACAAAATTCTTTTCATGACAATCACAAATCTTAAAGATAACCCTTAGATAAATCAAATATGTCCTTAGTTCTTAAATAATTTAGTTCCTTAAATTAATCTATGATTAATTGCCAATAACGAATCTTAAAAGTTTTAAGGTTTCATTGGTTATAATTATAAAAATATAAATAGAACTAGGAATCTTCACTGAATATATTGTATTACAGTATTGATTATTAAATTAGGATTAGTTCAATAAGATATTGGCAAAAAATCCTCAATAAATCAAGATTCCCCGCACATAAAATATATTTATATTAAATTTCATCTAAATTGATTTCCATTTCATCCTATTTTTTCTGTAATTTTCTCCTCTGCCCCAGTATGCATGGCCCTCCCTGCCTACCACCCAAAGGTATGTGTGGTGTTCCCATAGAGTTCATACACCTAGCCATTACTGCTGCGCCCAGAGCAAGAGCATCTGAAACAAATATAACATCTTCAAAGTAGTCTTTGGCAAATTCCAAAACCAATTCAGGTTTACGGCCGGTGATACCTGCCCTGCCAGTGACCCCCAATAGTGATCCTTCCTGGATTACCCCCTCATCATCTGCCTCGGTGATCAGTCTTTTAACCACGTTGGCACTTACATGGTCCAGTGTGGCGAAAAGAGTGTGTATATCAGTTGATTCTATTATTTCATGACCCAGCTTGGTGAGTTCTGGAATTTCATCCCCCTCTTTACCCACATCACAACCAATTAAGGTGGTTCCAGCATCATAGGCAGCTTTAGGATCTACAGGGACTGTTCCAAATCTTTCCCTTCCTTCCGGAACTTTCCGTATATCCACATGTTCATGGGCACGCATAGCAAACTCTTCAGCTGCTTTCCAATCTGCTTTTTTCAGTATTCCTTTCTTGTACAAGTCTAAAGCTGCGCCACCCCGCTTATCTACCTGATCGGTTCCCCGGATAATGGCATCGGATATTGCTCCGGCCAGGCCGCAGAAGTTACCCACAGTTCTGGCGTAGGGTTCATCATTGTTAACTATCCTACCAGCCAGTGTTGTTCCAAAATCCATTGAAATGCACGGATTACGATAATCAAGTTCAGTCCATTTAGATCCTGCTTTAATACCTGCAGTTACAAGTTCTCCTTCCATTTCATTGGCCACAACTGCCCTACCAGTTGGTGGAACCACACTTACCACTGCCCCATCGAACATAACCTTATCCAATAGGGTGAAGTCCTGTAACTTTTTAGGTAAGGTTTCTTTGGATATGGAAGGGGACATTTTACTAGGTGGTATACCTGCTTCCAGACAACCATTGGCCAGGGCTATAATGAGTTCTCCCACCTCTTTTGGTGATGCAAACCCAGCAGTTACTCCAGTTGAACGGACTACAAAGTCAAGGTCATCCTCTATGCTTATCTGGGAACGCTTCACAGATTCTAAGATGGTGTCCCTAACCATTTCTGAAACTGATTCCTGAGTAAGTTCCACATGCCATACTGTTTCCCCAAAGACCTTTTCACCTTTTTTAGGAGGTCTGATGTCCCGGGTCATTTTAACGGTCTTATCCAGCAGATAGGTGCGACTGGTGTTGAGGTTGGTAGCCGTGAGCACACACTTTGTGGTGGTATTCCCTAATTCCACCGATGCCACAATATAATAAACATCCGGACGCATGAGGGTGCCGTATCCATGTCCCCTGGTTTTCTTGGTAAACGGCGCCATTTTAGCTTCTTCAATGGTAATGTACCTGCTTTTTGCAATAACTGGTTTTGGGCCTAAACCTAATAGTTTTTTGATAAATGACAACTTGATACCCCCAATTTCATAATCCTTTTTAAATTAACTTTATTGAAAATGAATATAAACATTGCGCATTAATTTTTGCAAACGGAAATATTACAAGAGAGATCACCAAGCAACCTAAAATATACCATGAAATTTATGATAGAATTAACATCCCTATTATTCTCCGTTACATAATTAAAACTCGTATAGTCATATATATAATATAAGAAGCTACTAAAATTGAACCTTCTACCCTGGTGAGTTTCATGCCCCTTTTTATTAGAAGTAATAGGAGTATAGTTATGGAAACCATTACTGGAGTGTCGAAATAAATGGTTAAAGGATCCACTGGAATGAGAACAAACAGAGAAGGTAATCCCAATCCAATTAATATGTTGAAAATGTTACTTCCAAATACTGTGCCTATGGCCAAACTATTCAATCCCTTCTTGGCTGAACTTAAAACTGTGAAAAACTCGGGAGCTGTAGTTCCTAGTGCTAATAAAATACCTGCTAGTGCACCGGGGATATTTAATATTTCTGAAATTTCTATGGTACTATACACTATTATACGACAACCTAAGGCCAGGCCAAATAGCCCTACGAAGGCCAGTAAAAATGGTTTCAACTTTAAGGATCTTTTTTCACTGGTTTCTTCAGTTACTTCACAACATTTAACTTCATCAATTTCACTGGTTTTCTGAGCTTTAATGAGAATCCACAGGTAAACAACGTACATCAAGATTAGAATAATTCCAAAAACAAAGGACATGCTTTTCATGACAAACAATGAGATCATTAAAGTTAAAGCAGTGATAAGGGCCATTACTCCATCACGGCGTATTTCCTGAGCAGTGGTAGTAATTAAACCCACAAAAATTGCAGATATTCCTATTATCCCGGACATATTCCAAATATTTGCCCCAATAGCACAACCGATACCCACATCATGATTACCACCTAATATGGCTATCATTGCCGAACCAAACTCAGGTAGTGAGGTTCCAATTGCAGATGCAGTAACCCCCAGGATTATCTCCGAAATTCCCAGAACCAGACCAATTTCTACCAGGTTGTCCACGAAAATATCAGCGGATTTTATTACTATCACCAAACAAATGAGCAATAGTCCCATGAGTGCCAATAGTTCCAACAATATATCACCAGAAGTACCCTACAAGTATTCTTTGTTCCACATTTATTTTTAAAGATCTAGGAATTTTTTTTTAAGAATTAAGACTTTCCGGCTTAAGGAATGTAATATTTTAATTATTACCTTCAGAATAAAGGTATTTCCAAATATTTTTTTGTTATCTTAGACATCGTAGATTTACCTGGAAATTAATTGCTATCCATAATATTCTAATTTTTTATTATTTAAATACATTTTAAAATGTTTAATAATTTAATTGTTACGGTGCAAATATATATAATTTGTACTGTATTTTTATTTTATTAATATATTAAAAAAATAATTTAACTGAATTAAGTTTCAATTGAACACCCATACCATTACCTTAAACGATTAGTTAAAAGTGGTAGGCATATTACTATTTTTAACCAGTTCTTACCAGTAGTATGGTGCATGGAGCAGAATGAACAACTTTCTCGGAAACACTGCCCAGTAAACGTTTGTCCACCAAGTTTTTCCCAGTTCCCAGGACTATCAGGTCAACACCTTCTTCTTCAGCTACTTTCACGATTTCATCAGCAGGGCTGCCTTCTCGCATTACTCCTCTGAATTGAACCATGTAGTGCTGGGGTGACTGGAATTCCTGCCTCATGCTATCCAGGATCTCTTTGCCTTTTCTAGTTAATTCTGCAGCCATCATTTCCTTAACTTTTTTTGGTGTTAGGAATGGTACTGAGGTTTCCACCACATAAATACCTATCACTTCGGTTTCCCTTTCCTGAATGATGTCTAAAGTATGTTCAATTATGGGATCCATGTATTCTCCCATGGTAGCTACTAAAATCTTTTCGTACATTCTTCTCACCTAATATTCTAACCAAATACAAATATTCTAACCACCGCATAGGCAATGTAAGTTATCATTAATATTATGCCGCCCAATCTATTTAATTTTCCTTTACCCAGTTTTATAAGAGCCATTAATAAAATTGTTACAAAGATCATGACTGGTGCATCAAAGGTCAGTGAAATACGATCCACTGGCACACTTAACAACAACGCAGGAACACCAATTCCAATTAAAATATTGAAGGTGTTACTTCCCAGCACGGTTCCAATGGAAAGATCATGGAGTCCTTTCATGGCAGAGGTGAGAGTCACCACCAATTCCGGTATACTGGTACCAACCGCTAGGACAAATAATCCCATTATCATTTCAGGTACTCCAAATATGTTGCCCAGCTCATCTGCACTATAAACCAAAAGTCGACAACCCATAATTAGCCCCGCAATACCAACGATAACATAGGCCACAGTTTTTCTGTTAATCTCCTTTTTAGATTTTTCCTCAACTTTTTGTTTTATATCTATTTCCAATGCATTGTCTTCTTTAAGTTGTTCTTCTTGAATTTTTTCGTCTTTGTTACTACCTTCACTATGTTTCCGCTGTGCTTTGATTAACACCCATAAATAGAAACAATACGCAATAACCATGACTAAAGCTGCAGGCCAACTTATATCCCCGAATAACATGAAAAATAAGAGAATTAAACCGGTGCCCAGCATCATCAACCAATCACGGGTTAAACCTTCTTTATTTGTACGAATTACTCCTGCTACCGTGGCAGATATTCCTAAAATACCGGCAATGTTCCAGATGTTTGAACCTATTACTGTTCCCACTCCCAGATCTGCACTCCCGGTTAAGGTTGCGATCATTGCTGATCCAAATTCTGGTAGAGAGGTACCTATGGCAGAAGCTGTCACTCCCAAAATTATTTGGGATATTCCCAGAGCTCCACCTATTTCTACAATGTTATCAACAAAGACATCAGCTGATTTTATTACTATAATCAATGAAATTGCCAATAATCCTATAAGTGCGATTATCATCAACAATGTATCACCGGCATAAGGTTTCCGTTTTCCAATATATAAATTTATTGCTGAAACTCAGATAATGAAGAGTACCCTACATAATTAAGATATTGTAAAAAATCGTTGCCCCCCATATATAAAAGTTTTTATTTTAGTTTTTTACTTTAAAAAAATCAGCATATATCATTATTTGAAAAATAAAAGGAATAATAAGCTAGTTACCATAGATCATGTTATTTCAGAATATTATAATAAAAAAAAAAGTTGTATAGGCTTAATGAGCCTATAACAGTTTGTTTATTGGGTGTTCTTCTACTGGTTCGGTTCCGATATCTTTGGCTGCTTCAGCCATGAAGATGTCGGCCATTCCACAAGCAGGGAAAGCCATTCGGGCGTTTTCAATAGGACCGAATAGTACAAAGTCCCCTCCAACAGATTGCTGGATAAGGTTGGATCCTATGTCACAAACCGGCCAGGCTTCTTTGTGCTCTTTTTTGTATCCTCGGAGCCAGTCCCATGCAGAGGGTACGTTGTGTATACCACTACCTACTGGGTATCCCCATTTGCTCTTAACCGCGTATGAAGTCCTGAGAGCAGGCCCTGCACCTTGACCTAATGGAGTTATTGCAACATCCATGAATGGTTTGGTGATTCCACATTCTTCAGACATTTCAAGAAGTCCTTTGTCCAGGACACTTCCACCGTTTTCCCAGATGTTGATTTTTCCTTCCACACCTGCTTCCATTGGGTTGAACCCTAGAACGATAGATGCGGTGATGTCTGTGTCAGCAACAGCTGCCAGTTCATCAGCTTCTGAAGCCATGTTTATGGAGTTGTAAATTGCCCTTTCAGACAGTCCTGCTTCATCAGCGTATTTTGCACCGGCAACTTTAGCTTCTGCTGAAGTTGAGTCAATCATGAATGGTGCTTCAGTCACTTCTCCCACGAATTCCAGATATTTAACTATTGCTTCGGGTGTTGCACCGAAGGTCTGGACGATACATGGGTTACCGGTGACATCCTGCATTTCTTCCATTGTTTTTATCAGGGCTTCGGCTTTGTCTTTATCGAAGACTCCTGCTTTTTCATCACTTATAATGCTGTGTCCACCATAAAATATGGTTCCAGCTAAAACGGTGGGGTATTCGCCTGGCTGTCCACCTACTTTGACACCAGCAACATCTATAACCACTTGTTCTTTGTCAAACCTTATCATACGTAAACCTCCTTGAATTAGACTCCTCCAAAGGTGGATAGGATTGCTCCTACTTTCACTACTTTGAATGCCACGAACAGGATTATTAGTCCTATTATTATTCCATATAAAATACCAATATCCCTGCCAACTTGTTGACCCATTCTCTGGTTCATTTCACCCCAGGTGAATTCAACCTTTTCATCCATCTCGTCTAATCTTTCATTAGCATGGTTGTATTCTTCTGCAGGGACGATAACGCGAGGTATAACGGTTTTTTCTTCGTCAGCCATTTTATTAGGCCCCCTGACTGGTCATTAATACCCATACAACTGGAAGACCCACCAGAAGAGCTGCCAGGATAAAGCCCAATGCCATACCATAGATTCTGGTGGCTATGAGTCCTGAGAACAGTCTCTGATCTCTTCCAATAAGTTGGGTTCGGTATTTTACATCTGCTGCTACTTTTCTTATGCCTCGAATATTAGGTTTGTTTGATATTAACATCTAAAACCCCCATTATTTCAAGAGCAGTATGGTTCCAATGGTCAGGATGAAGACTAAGCCTATCATTATTCCCTGAACTTTTCCGGAGTACATACCTGCGGCCATCCTGTTTAGACCACCTATGGATTTCACTTGGGTCTGGATGTTACGCATTCGTGCTTCGATTAAAGCGGTTTCAGGAGCAACTGGTGGTATTTCTTCACCTTCTTCTTCTTCTCCATCTTCTTCCACTTCAATAACCATTGCTTCTTCTTCGAAAGCTCCTGGATCCTTGTCAATGCATTCTTTGACTTTGGACTGTATGGTAGCAGCGTCCTCTACGTCAATTATGCTCACAATTTCCATTTGCTGTTGGAATCTTTCGATTCCTTCATCGGGTATATTTTCTATAAAGGGAATGGCCCCGGTTGCACCGACTATCTTCCTCTTTTCAGGGTCAACACCATTTTCGTGGAGAGCTTCAATACTCTGACCAGTGATGTGTCCCTGCACTTCTGATCCAGTTAGGATCAAAAAGCGAATGTTGGGGTTTGAGATGAGGTTTGCAAGCATCTTCTCGATCCCTAAGTTTTCAGTTTTGCAAGGTCCGGATATTGCTGCTCCGGCATCTACTGCAATCTGTTCAATGTGGGAAGCCAGTGTTGTGGCTGCAACAGGACTTTCTGGGTCGCCTACTACGTAGTCCCCGTTTATTACAGGCCATCCTTCTGCTGGTGATTTCTTTTCAGCCAACTTTAACACCTCCTATAACAATAGGGCCAGCAGTAGCACAAGCCCTAATATGAATCCATAAACCATGTTGGTTAAGGTACCGGCCATCATGT
>JAUNXM010000009.1:0-5000 GCA_030539815.1 Methanobacterium sp. | reverse complement strand
TCACCAGGAGCTCTGTGACCTAAAATATTAACTACATCTTCGTCGGAGATCTCCCTTAATTTTTCTAGTTCTACTTCTGGGTCGCAGAATCTTCTCCGGTTTTCTGCTACCTTACTGGTTCCTGGGTAGTATTGTGCCATATTCATGCACCTCCTAATGCTAATCTCACCTTTCTAATAATTTCATCCAATTTCTCTTGGGGACAAGTTTCTCCTCTTATAACTCCACTGATAATGTCCACAATTTCACCTTTGGTTTTAGGTTCCTCGGGCATAACTGCTTTGGTTTTAACACCGATTTTAGCGAAATCCTCAAAGTCCACGGGGTATTCGCATATAATAATACAGGGCCTATTTACATGACGTAAAATAAGGCGAGCCTTGTATACAATATGATGTCGAACCCCTCCCAGATGCACTACCACAAGTTTAAACCTTCCAATTTGTTCTTTCTCCTTGGGAGTCAGACCAAAAAGGCTGCCTGAACCGGCAGTGGGTGCGTCCTGAGGCACTCCTGCACCTGCGTTTAAGACCAGTGTACTGGTCAAAATGTTTGCTTCCCGCAAGGCAAAGGTTATTTCACATACTGGTTTAGTAATGTGCCTCCTTCCAGGAGACATTGCTATGGCCAGAACTTCATTTCCACACTCTGCAAATGTCCCTCGCTGGGCTATTCCGCCTCCTTCACCCATACCCATTGTTTCTCTACAATCGACTACGTGGGTACATTTGCCTATCATTTTTAATCCTTCTTTTTGATAATAGTTGCTCGTTCACTGAGTTGTGCGTTTTGATCAGTTAAACCAAACATTTCATCAGGCATATCATTTACTGATTCCCCGTATTTCATGTCGTCAGTGACGGTTTTCTGCTTTCGGATGAAAGTTCCAACGTGTATGTTGTACCCAAAAGGCAGAGTATCATCACATATGGTTTTAACTTCTTCGATGATTTCTTCTTCCTCAATCTCCATTAATACTCGCCCTGTTTTTACCTGTAAGTCAACTTCTTCACCTAAAATTGTGATGACTCGTCGGTCAGGGTTTTCTTCAGTCTGAGGAAGTCTCTGTCCCTGTATTACCATTCTTTTTACGCCTTCCAATTCTTCCAAGTTATTCAACAACTTTTCAGTGGTGTCCGCGCTTAAAAGTCTGTGTGGAAATATTTCGATGTCCATATAGTTATTTACCCCCAAATTTGGATTTATTCTTAGACTTGGTTTTTAATCTCCGCTGCTGCTTCGTTCACGTATTTCAGTGGTTCTCGGAACGCGTCCACTTGACTGAACACTTCTTTGATTAGTCCGGAGGTTGATTCAGGTGAGAACATCTGTGTACCGGCATCTAATGCCATGGCTGCTGCCACACATGGAATAGCGAAACCTTTACTGTGTCGAGTCACAATGTGGTTACCGTTAAAGATACCAGGACCTCCACCACCGTATATAGAGTGGCTGAAGAACGAGAATCCTACAGCTACACCTTCAGCTCGACCGAAGTCCACGCTAGGTAGTCCAGTTTCGAATTCTAGAATATCGTTGTAGTATAGAATGGTTGATGATACACCTTGAGCTGCACGAGCAGCACCTTGGTTCACCATTGTTGCGGCCATGAGACCTGCAGCGGCATATGCGTTCCATTTAGCTAAATCATCAGTGCCATAAACACTGAATCCATTCAGGTCTTTTTCTACCCCAATAACATTGTCGGCTTGAGCCCTTTCAACCATAGATGAAATAACGGATCCAACAGTACCGTTAGCCCCGTTTTCTTTAACTAGGTCGAAAACCATGTTATCGGCGTTCATTCCCTGATATGCTAGCCCTAATAAGTGCATTCTCTCAAATGCTCCTACTGCATCACCCATTTCAAACATAGCTGATTGTTCTAGGATTGCAGATAGAGCAGATGTTTGCATGGTGTTTTTTAGAGTTGCTGCTACCACGTGGTTCACCATAATGTTACGCAGGGCGTAACCAGGACCTTCCAGTTTTTGTGGTATGTCTAGCATGGTTGCTAAGTTTCCACCCATATATTCTACAGACTGCGGGTATCTTCCCAGTATGGCTGCTTTAACCATGTTGGCGTCGTACATGTCGACGTCACACACATCCATTATAGCCTGAATAAATGCATTGGCAGTTACCAGAGAGGTAGCTGAATATTCAGCTGCTGCTTCAAACCGAGCGGTTGGAAGTTGGACTAATGCCCTTTTTCCGCCACCTAGTAGTTCTACTTTGGTGTTGTCGCCTTCCTCGACCTGGATCATTTCTTTTGCTTTAGCTGCAATAGCTTCAGCATTCCCCACTATGTCTAGATCCAGTTCTCGGCCCAGTATTTTACATGCTGGTCCACCGACTTTTGCGGTTTTCAAAGCATTTTCTGTACCTTCGAGGTTCACTGCTACAGTCCTTTTGATACCTTGTACAATCGCTTTGATTGCAGGGTTCCTCAATGGACTTAAGGCTTCTATAGGGACTTCTGCTTCGACGAGATTACCTCTGTCGTCGTACAAGTCGACCTTATCTTCAAACTTTGCCATTTTTTCCCTCCTACAGATTCTTGCATATCAATTCTTTGCACCAATTCATGTTTAAACAGAAAATAATTCTGTTCAGTTGGGGTTCAAAGTCCCCATGGTACAATTTGATATACGAGTCTCCGTTTACTGTTTGGTATGTATTAAACTTTCTTCTTGAATCAAATAGAAAGACTTATAAGTGACCATATCGTAAATTTATCTCGGTGTATATAATGGTCCCCCCTTAAGGAGGGAATCAAAAAATATCTTATTTTATCATATTAAAACGTATAAAACGTTGATATTATGCAAATAATCGCAGATGTGGGTGGAATTCCTGGTAAAGATTGCAGAGGCTTCTGTAAATACTGTTATTTTCGAAAGGTAAAAGAAGCAGATCCCCTCGGATGCAGATCATGTCTGCCCAATAATTTTGGTTGTGAACAGTGCTCCACAGGAGTGCGGGAAACAAAAAACGAATTTATTCCACCATTCATGGTTATTAACTCCGTTAAAACATCTTTAATGATGGGAAATTTCCGTGAAGATGATCTTAAAATTAATATTAGCGGGGGCGGGGATGTAAGCTGTTATCCTCACCTTCTAGATATTACGTCTGCTTTTTCCCAGTGGGAAATTCCTATTCACCTTGGATACACCAGTGGAAAGGGTATTGATGATCCTCAAATGGCCTCAGACATTTTATCCCATGGGGTGGAGGAGGTTACTTTTACTGTTTTTTCCACTAACCCCGAACTACGGAAAACTTGGATGGGTGATAAAAACCCCCAAGCAGCATTAGACGCTCTTAGAATATTTTCAGAAGGTTGTGACGTTCACGCAGCTGCAGTAATCGTCCCTGGTGTTAACGATGGTGAAACTCTCCGGGAAACATGCGCTGATCTAGAAAAATGGGGCGCCAAGGCATTCATCCTCATGAGATTTGCCAACTACCGCAACCAGGGCCTTATACTTGGGAACGAACCCATAATTGAAGGAGTTGAACCCCATAACCTGCAGGAATTTGAGGAACTGGTGCGCAGCATTAATCAGGAATTCAACCTCCGAGTTACAGGCACGCCAGTGTGTGATCCTGAAAATGATTCACCCTTCGCCCTGACTCAAAAGAAAAATCTTCACTACCTGGAAATATTATCCGAGGTAATTTCTGAAGCAACCATCTTAACCAGTAAAATTGCTAAACCCTACATCGAACGTGTTTTTAATACCATTGGAGCTTGTGATTTGGTAAATGTGGTGGCCACGGACCAGGATATTGGATGTCTTATAACCCAAAGAGATCTTGAGGATTTAGACCTTGATGATCTTAAAGAGACAGTTATAATCCCAGGGAGAGCTTTTGTTCATGACAAGAAGGCCACAGAAATCTTGAGCAGGGATGGTACTGAACGTATAGTTGCCCGAGGACCAGACAAACTCAGTGTTGATGGTGAGATGAGCGGTACTTTGAGTAAAAATGATGTTCTTAAAACTGAATTAATAGCATTTCAGGACTTGATTGAAGCTATAAACTTTTTTGGAGTCAGGAAAAAGTGAATATCTATTTTTCTATTTTTAAAATAATCGTAACCCCATCTTAACTCAAGTAGAATTCCATACTAAAACATTTATAAAACCATATTCCGAGTATTTTCCATAATTTCTTCCGTTGTATCGCCTTCTGAGCTGACAAAATGAATTACATTTTCAGAAAGTGCATATCGAGGACCTTCACCAAGTTCATCCCCTAAAAAGACGTCAATTTTTTCATTAACCAAGAATTCCGCAGTTTTTATACCCCTCTTTTTTTCCAGTTCATGGGCAGGGTTATCTTTGATCTGGTAATTTTCTATTTCTCTATGGTGAACATCCCAGATGAGAAAGTAAGGAACCTTACCAAAATGATTAGAAGGAATTGATTTCAAGCCATCTTTGTTTTTTAAAGGAAGAGCAAACCTAATTACCTCTTTCTTAACGGGTTCCACTTGAACCAGTAGTGTTTCCAGCTTTCCAACTTCCTCTCTGATTTGTCTTTCGACTTTATCAGATATTCCATGGGCTTTTTCTACTGATAAATTTTTTTTAGTTTCCAGATGAAGTTCAGCAAAAATATAAGGACCTGAACTTCTCACCCGAACTTCATGAATCCCTTCAACTCCATCCACACTCAAAACTATTTTTTTTATTCTTTGCACTGTTTCAGTATCAATGGACGCATCCAGGAGTACCAGCACTGCATCTTTACCAATCTTCAAGCCCATCCATATTATCAACAAAGCCACCAACAATCCCACTACACCCTGGAGGCTTAAATATCCCATATATGATGATATTATTCCAAAAAAAACCAGTACTGACGAAAATACATCGATAAGACTATGTTTAGCATCATCAATAAGTGCGGGAGACTCTATTTCATCACCAACTCTTTGTTTGTAACGGGCCAAGAGGAGGGATACAGCGACTGAAAATACAGCGACT
>JAUNXM010000146.1 GCA_030539815.1 Methanobacterium sp. | reverse complement strand
AGGTTCATGATAATGGGACTTAGGCTGAGGATGCTCTCCTGGTGGACTCCGGAATGGTTCCTAAAAAAAAGTCTGGATATACTGGCCGACTCCACCATCAATGGACTGGGAAAACTATTGAATGAATATTCGCCTCTGGAAAATGATGAGGGAGAAAGGAACTATAAACTTAATAAAAAAATAATTCTAAAGGAGATAATTCTAAAGGGTGAACTGGATGAAAAAAGAATAGAAATGGCTAAAAATCATAATAAAGTGGTAAAAACTCTTATAAAAATCATGGGCCCTGATGAAGCCATTTACAGAGGGAGAAAAGCTATGTACCACGAGGGTTTGCTCCTTGGTCAGCGTTTTAAGAGGCTTTTGGGAGTGGGTGAGGATCCAAAAGATCTGATAAATGCCGCCAGAATCATGTACACTGTACTGGGAATCGATTTTGAAGTTGAAGAATATGGAAAGGATGAAATGATTATGGTGGTTACTCACTGCAGTTTAGCCAATAATTACAATTCTAGCACATGCAAGATTCTTTCAGCGGCAGATGAAGGTGTTGTGCAGGGTTTAAATCCCAATATCCATATGAAATTTGTGAAAAGAATTACCCAGGGACATGATCACTGTTTAGCATCCATAAAAATGAATCACCCCTTAAAAAGCAGCAAATGATTTTTATTAATTTATCAATCCCATAATTTAAAAAAAGAGGTTCTGAAAATTATGAAAGCTATTGTGGTGGGCAGTGGTGCTGGAGGGGCAACTGCAGCTCGTGAATTACAGTCAAATGGTTTTAGCGTGGTGGTACTGGAGGCTGGTCCTCCTTTCAAACCCTTCACCAGACGTATATCCTGGGCTGAACCCCTGCGTCGATGGGGCCTCCTGGGAGGGGCGGGAACCTTTAAACATTTCTTTCCACCCATGGATATACAGCGTTCTTCCCCGGAACTCATCCTGGTAAGGGGCCTGGCCACTGGTGGTTCCACTACCCTGTCCTGTGGGAATCTAATAAGAGCTCACCGGGGTTTAGAAGAAATTGGTCTGGATCTAACTCCGGAGTATGATGAACTGGAGGGTGAATTAAAACCCAACCCCATCCCTCCAGATAAATGGAGACCAGTCACCAGGAATATGTTCCAATCAGCCAAGGAATTGGGTTTGAATCCCGAGGCCACGCCTAAAGTTGTGGATGCCACTCGCTGTAATTGCTGTGGACTATGTGAATTGGGTTGCAGTCGCGGTGCACGTTGGGATTCCAGGAAATTTTTAACTGAGGCAATTAGAGATGGGGCCTCCCTTAAGAGCAGATCTTTTGTGGAAAAGGTCATTATCCATAATGGAATGGTGACCGGAGTCCGGACCAGAGATAACCGAGAATATAGTGCAGATGTGGTGGTCCTATCAGCAGGAGGTATTGGAACTCCACAGATACTTAAAAACTCGGGGCTGGAAGCAGTAGATCATTTATGGGCAGATATTGTTTTAACCATGGGAGGGGTTCTTGCTGATGCCCGGCAACTAGAAGAACCACCTATGGCTTGGTACACCCAAGATGAAGATTATATACTATCCCCTTATCCGGATATTCTTTCCCATTATTTTCATAAACCCTGGAGGAAGGTTCCCATCCAGGATAGGGTAGGCTTGATGGTTAAATTGGCTGATACTGAGAAGGGTGCGGTTCTGGCTAATGGTAAAGTGGAAAAACACCTGACTGGTCATGATCAGGGGAGATTGGATTTGGCCATCAGGCAGGCTAAGGAAGTAATGGAAGGGGCGGGGATTGTTGGCCCTTTCATCAGAGGTGTTCATAACGGGGGCCATCTGGGAGGGACTGTTCCCCTTAATAAAAATGATGTGGATAAAATGAAACCTTCATGGCTTCCTGATGGGTTATGGGTGGCTGATCTTTCCCTGGCCCCCAGATCTCAAGGACTACCCACCATCCTACTGTCTGCAGCGCTGGCTTTGAGGGTGGCCAGGGAGATTCTGAAAAGTACTGCTTGATAATGAACATTAAAAAAATGGGAAAAAATAATTTAATCATATGATTACTACAATTCTAATTTGGATTTAAGTGGATGGAGGGAATATCGGATCCCCACTAAGGGGACCCGTAAGATACGCCACCAGCACATCCCATATTCTTCCCAGTTATTGCATTAATGGTTATTTCGCCTACATTGGTTCCATTAATCATTATCGGGACTGAATATACCATTTGTCCCTCGATTTCAATCAACTTGGGAATTCCTAATTGGGCGCCTGATTCTTTAACGAATTTTTCAGCTATTTCCTGGGCTTCTTGTGGAGATATGGTGACCTTTTCTGAAATATTAGTATTGTTGTTTTCAGCTGCTATTTTCTGTTTCTTCTGTTCTTTACCACTGTTTTCTGGTGCTCCAGATGCGAACAAGGCCAACATAACCACCGTTAATACGGTTAGCATAACAGCCATTAAAACCAGGATTTTTGTTGATTTTTTAATCATTTTCATCTCCTTGGTTTAACCATTTAGAATGGTAGGCTGGTGTAGTATCCTTTGAATGTGTAAGTTGCTGTGTTCCAGCTGTTAATAACCCCTAGCTGATTTCTAGAACTTGTTGCATCTGCAACTAGCCATTGCCCATCCACATAAACAATTGCCCAGACATGACCATACCAACTACCACTAGTGAATTGGCAGTTTCCATGGACGTATCTGGCGGGTATTCCTGCTGCCCTTTCCAAAGCTATTAATAAGTGAGCTGTGTCAACACAGTTTCCACCACCTGCACTTAAAGTGCCGGTGGCACCTTTCAGAGTATTATAGTAAAACTCATAGTTGATGTTATCCCTGACCCAGTTAAAGATCAGCAATGCTTTCTGGGAAGGTGTGGATGCTCCGGCAGTTATACTGTTTGCCAGGGCAATGATACCTGCATCGTTGGACTGGCAGTTGGCAGTAGCTAATAGGTATTGTTCAAATCCGGCAGGTAATTTATAAACTACTAAAGACCATGATTTGATTCCGGTTAGGGATGACGGTAGTTTTTGATTATTTTTGTAGTATTCAAGAACTCGGCTGTAGGTATAAATGAGGTTATAGAATCCCATTTGACCTAAGCTAGTTGATGCATAGGCAGGTGCACGCTGGTTAGTTTCTACGTAGGCTTTTATGCTCTGAGCTACTTGCAGAAGTTCAGTAAGCCCCATGCTACCAGAAGTTGTTTGATCACTGTTATCGGATACGCTGGCTTTTTGCAAGTAGGTGACTGAGTTATCCTTGTTGTTGATTTTTACTGTTGCGGTGGTTAAAAGGTACAGGAATTGAGCACGGTTGACAACAATGCCATTTATGGTGATGTATTCCGGCATGAAACCGTTTCCAGCCACAAATGCCCGGACCTCGGCGGCAACTTTACTGATTTCTTGGTTGGTGAAGTAGTCATCGTAGATGGGTATATTCTGTGTGGTCCATCCTTTTAGGATAATAGTAGCGGGCAAGGTCTTGTGTAGACTATATTGCTGAAGTACACGGCTATACATGTAGATAAGGGATTTGAAACTCACTGTTCCCGATGAAATCACCATGGTACTGGGCCCTTCCCTATTCTGTTCAATATAACCTTTGATATTTTGAGCTAACTGCACATAGCTATTTTTACTTAAATTTCCCGAGTTTAATGCATCATTAACTGTTTTAGATGGTATAATAGCATTAACTGGATTAACAGAACCTGAACTGGAACTGTTGATTAACATTGTGGCTGAAGCCAGTAAATGTAGGAATTGGGTTTGGTTGAGGGCTACTCCACCCACCGTGATCCATTCCGGCATGTAACCATTTCCATCCACAAAATTTTTGACATCAACGGCTGCTATGGTTATTTCTGAAATAGTGAAACTTGTTTTATCATTTATTGGTATGTTTGAAGTTTTCCAAGGTTTCACGTTAATTAAAATTGGTAGATTCTGATTTAAACTGTTTTGGTTGAGTATTCTGCAGTACATATAGAGTAATGACTGATAACTCATGGTTCCCAGGGATGTGGATATGGAACTTGGCGCCTTATGATTGGATTCAATATACTTTTTGATGGTATTTGCTAGAGTTAAGTATTCACTGGAGAGTAAACTACCCCCAGATATGGTTTCACTGGGATTTCCTGGCACATTAGCGCTTAAAAGTGTTATTAACGAGTTATCGCCTGTGTTGATATGTAAAGTTGCGGTGGCAATTAAGTAAAGGAATTGTGATTGGTTAACCACCACTCCATTAATGGTGATGTATTCCGGTAAGTATTTGTTACCCTCCACAAATTTTTTGACATCAATTGCTGCTTTAGTGATTTGCTGTACAGTGAAAAAATCATCCATGAAGGGTATGTTTGTTGTGGACCATGAACGAATTGTAGTTAAAGCAGGCAGTTTGTTACCATCTTCTTTGTAATTACTCAACACACGAGAATAGAGG
The DNA here is from genome assembly GCA_030539815.1 of Methanobacterium sp. Lineage (GTDB taxonomy): Archaea > Methanobacteriota > Methanobacteria > Methanobacteriales > Methanobacteriaceae > Methanobacterium. Next base: position 568 of record JAUNXM010000146.1, on the reverse strand, counting down.
TAGATTAAGGATTCGAACTTTACATTACCTAAACTAGTACTGATGGTGGCCGGTGCCTTCTGATTATTACTGAAGTAAGATTGAATAGTCCCAGCCAAAGCCAAATACTCAGATTTACTAAAAGTACCCGGAGTAACAGTCTCCGAACCACTCACCGGCTGCTTAACATTAACCAAAGCAAGCGAACCACTACCACCACCACCAATCTTCACCAAAGCCTCAGTCAACAACTCCAAAAAAGTAGCCTGATTAACCACAACCCCACCAACAGTTATAAACTCCGGCAAAAACTTGTGATAATTAACAAAATTCCTAACCTCAACCGCAGTATTAACCACATCCTCAGTAGAAATAGAAGTCTTACCAGTATCAATTATAGGAACAGAACCCCAAGGCCGAACCCCTAAAAAGGTAGGCAACACATTAGCACCCTTATACAAACTCAAAGCACGAGAATACAGGTAAATTAAAGACTCAAACTTCACATTACCAAAAACAGTACTCACACTACTAGGTGCCTTCTGATTATTACTGAAGTAAGATTGAATAGTCCCAGCCAAAGCCAAAT
>JAUNXM010000145.1 GCA_030539815.1 Methanobacterium sp. | reverse complement strand
TTCCCTAAGGATCTCATAAGAGTAAAAAACGGAAAGAAATAAATAATCATAATAATAAAACTAGACCGGGAAAAGTTTTTACACTGAAAAACAATTATATTTTAAAAATTATTTAAAAAAAAAGAAAGGGGGGAGATATTGGGGCTCTTAAACATTTTTGTAATTTTTCTATAATTGTGTCAATAGAATAAAGGGATGAAACCATTATTTTAATTCAAAATCAGTACCAAACGTTTTTCATACCCAATAAGTAGGCGATTATATTTGCTCCTAAATGAAGGAAGATGCTGATAATAATTATTAGAATTATTAAATTAATAGGGATGATTATTACAAGTGATGCGAAAATAATGGCGCCTACCACAAAATCCAACTGATCCATTAATGGTACTGGTCTCCCGCGTTCCACTTTAAACCTTCTCTTAATAAAACTACCGCATGCGTCTCCTATAATCGCACCACTACCCAGGGCAAGGCCCAATAATGTGCCTTGTACTATGTTAGTGGTTATAGTTCCTTGAACCAGCTGAGCTATTCCCGGATCTCCGATTATTAGGAGATTCTGCACTAAGTTACCAGTTACAGCGCCCTGGAGTAGGCCAATACCCATCCCAATCAGGATACCTATAATGGTACCTTTCCAGGTAACTCCATCCCCCAGTATCCTGCGACCGTCATTCATGGATCGGCCTAGATCCAGGGGTGTTCCTCCTCCAAAGGTTAGAGCACTGGCATTGGCTAGGTAAGCCGGTAACATAAAGTATATAGCATAAGCCGATAAAATCAAAACACTGAAAATACTCGGGTCCATAGTTTACCTCCGATTAAAACAGGATAATAGTTATGTGCTTGACATAAAATACTATAAAGCTGATTGATCCCTCAAGTATATATATTCAATTATACTTGACCTACATAAGTTTCAATACTAAATTATAAGGTGAGATAATGGTCATAAAGAAAACAAAGAGCCTGTGTCCCGAATGTCTTCGAGTAGTGGATGCAGAAGTCTTCGAGGACCAGGACAAAATAATGATTAAGAAAACGTGCCCAGAGCACGGTGAATTTGAAAATACTTACTGGCAGAGTTCAGATGCTTACCACTATGCTGCTGATTATGATTATCCTGGTGAGGGTATTGAGAATCCTAGAACCACCATGGAGGGTGAATGCCCTATTAGCTGTGGTTTGTGCCCTGAACACGAAAGTCAGACTATATTAGGTCTTATTGATGTTACTAATCGTTGTAATCTTCGTTGTCCTATTTGTTTTGCTAATGCAGCTGTATCTAAATCTATATATGAACCTAGTTATGAAGAAATCAGGGGAATGTTAAAAAATCTCCGTGCAAACCAGCCAGTGCCCACCCCTGCAATTCAGTACGCTGGTGGTGAGCCCACTGTGCGAAAGGACATTGTGGAACTGGTGAAACTAGCCAGGGAAGAGGGATTCAGTCATACCCAGATAGCAACCAATGGAATTAAACTGGCTAAAGATCCTGAATTGGCTCAGAAACTTAAAGATGCCACCTTAAACACGGTTTATCTCCAGTTTGATGGAGTTACTGAGGAACCTTACATAAAGTCCCGTGGCCGTAACCTCCTGCCTATTAAACTGGAAGCCATAGAAAACTGCCGAAAAGCAGATCTGGGAATTGTTCTGGTCCCCACCCTGGTTAAAGGAATCAACGATGACCAGGTGGGTGCTATCATACGATTTGCCATTGAGAACCTGGACATTATCAGGGGAGTGAACTTCCAGCCAGTATCATTCGCGGGCCGTACACCTGCCGATGAAGTGGAAAAACAGAGAATAACCATACCCACCTTCCAGAAGTTAGTGGATGAACAAACTGGTGGTAAAATTGGTCGTGATGATTTCTACCCCGCATCTTCAGTCATACCCATCACTGATTTTGTGGAAGCCATTGAAGGTGAAGACCAGGTATCATTCACATGCCACCCTCACTGCGGTGCTGCTACTTATATTTTCATTGATGGTGATGAAATTATTCCCATAACTGAGTTCGTGGATGTGGATCGATTTTTCAATCTCCTTTCCCGTAGCAGTGATGATATTAAGGACGGTGGAATAGTGGGTAAAGCCAGAGTCATAAGTAGGGCCACTAGGGAACTTCCCAGAACCATCGACCGGGAAAAGAAACCGGATTCACTGGACATAACTGGAATATTAACCAAAGTATTTAAAGAAAGATCATACAGTGCTCTGGGAGATTTCCATCATAAAACATTACTCATATCCTGCATGCACTTCATGGATCCCTGGAACTTCGACCAGGACAGGGTTAAACGATGTGTGATACACTACGCAGTTCCGGATGGGCGTATAATACCATTCTGTTCCATGAATGCAATTCATCGACAAGAAGTTGAGAAGAAATTTGCTAAACCAATGAAAAGCTAAATTTTTCTCAACAACCGTTCATCAGGTCCATTATAAACCACTTGGATTTCCAGTTAACTCATAAAATAAAAAAATGGGATCAGAATTGATAATCAAAACTCCCTCACGGCTACATTTAACCTTGATAGATCTAAACGGTTCTTTGGGGCGGATAGATGGTGGTGTTGGCCTAACACTTGAAAAACCAGCATTGGTTTTGAAAATGAAGCGAAATAATGGTGAAATATCCGTAAAATTTCAAAACCGTGAAAAAATACCGTTTAACGTTATATCTGATTATGAGGATAAAATAAAAACCTCTGCTGGGCGAATGATGGACTACCTGGAGTTAGATGGCGGTTACCGTTTCACGGTTAGAGAAACCTATCCCTCCCACTCAGGCCTGGGTTCTGGGACGCAAATATCCCTGGCCACTGCCAAACTTATTTCTGAATCGGAAAATCATCGGATAACTGTACCTCAAATTGCCAACATTGTAGGTAGAGGAGGTACTTCGGGCATAGGAGTGGCATCCTTTAACAAAGGAGGTTTCATTGTTGACGGTGGTCACCATCAAGGGGAGAAACCCCATTTTTTACCTTCCTCAGCTTCACCAGCATCACCTCCACCGATTCTGGCCCGGTACGATTTCCCAGTAGACTGGAAGGTATTACTGGTTGTTCCCCATGTTGAGAAGAATGTTTCTGGAAAGAAAGAGGTTAACATATTCCAGGAGTACTGCCCCATACCTGTAGAGGAAGTGCAGCGACTTTCACATTTACTATTGATGAAAATGATGCCTGCTGTACTGGAAGAAGACCTGGAGGGTTTCGGTGAATCGGTTAACTCGATACAAGATATTGGTTTTAAGAGGATAGAGAATCAATTGCAAAAACCAATTATAGGGGAGATAATGCAGTTGCTCCGGGATGCCGGTGCACCGGGTGTGGGAATGAGTTCATTCGGACCTACTATTTATGCAGTTACTGACAACAGTCAGGATATGGTGAGCGCGGCTCGAGATGCCCTAAGTGGTATTGGTGGCAGTATAATTGAAACCAGGGCTCAAAATAATGGTGCTATGCTGGAACGCATTCACTAAAATCAAGGACCTTGTGTTTTAATCAATAGATTCCTGGTGTAGAAAATTAAATTTTGATATTGATTAAAAAAATCAGAGATTATGGGATTATAAATAAAATTTCTGGTAAAATATTCCAATGTTCATAGAAAATCGAATATTTGAATTTTTTGAAAAAAAATCCATTCAATGATAACATGAAAGATGAAATAAAGGGTAAAGTTTGGAAGTTCAGGGATAGTATAGACACCGATGTGATCATACCGGGACGGTACTTAAGAACTTTCAGTTTAGACGAGTTAGCAAGCCATGTTATGGAAGGAGAAGATCCCAATTTCGCGGAAAATGTAGGGCAGGGAGATATTATCGTGGCTGGGTGGAACTTTGGCTGCGGATCTTCCCGGGAACAGGCCCCAGTAGCCTTAAAACATGCAGGAGTGGATGCGATTGTTGCCAAATCCTTTGCACGCATATTCTATCGTAACGCTATAAATGTTGGTTTACCAGTTATAGTAGCGGATATAGAGGCGAGTAAGGGTGACCAGCTTAGAATTGATCTGGCAGAGGGAGTGATCCAAAACCTCACCACCGGAGAGAACTACACCATACAACCATTTCACAAATTCATGTTGGGAATACTGGAAGATGGGGGTCTGGTTAAGCATTATTTACGTGGGAAAAAAGGAAACCAATCCTGAAGAAGTTTATTTTTCAAAAAAAATGTTGATTATGGTCCTGAATTTGCACATCCCACGAATTTTAATCCATTAATTTTTTTTGACTATCATTCGGCAATTAATTGATTACTTTAAAATTCAAATCCCCAATTCATATTTATAAATATTCCAAAGTACATAGAAATTCTTATCAATTTTACAAATATCTTAACTTATTTTGATAGAAGCGAGGCTGAGAAAAATGAAATGTCCATTATGTGGCTCTGAATCTTATGAAATACTTAAAACGAAGGGTAAAAACACTAAAGAAGTTCTTTTAAAATGTAATGATTGTGGAAACACCTTTAGAGAGACAATAACCATACCTAAAATGGTTGATCGTAGAGTAATTATTAGCAAATTCGAAAAATCTTCTAAAAAGACCATTGAACTGTATCCTGACGAAATACTTGAGATTGGTGAAGTGTTGAATGTAGATGGGGAAGAAGTGGAAATAACTTCCCTGGAGAATACCAGGGGAGGTCGTGTTTCAAAAAGCTTGGTATCTGAACTGGTAACCATTTGGGCCACATCCCTCACTGGACCTGCCAGGGTGGGAATATCCATAGACTACGGGGGAAGAATCCTATCCCAAAAAGTAGAGGTTGAAAGGGATTTCCAGTTTAATGTGGGAGATGTCATTAAACTGAGAAGGTCAGTGTTCACCATAAAATCCATGAAAACCATCACTTCAAAGATCAGAAAGGGAGGAGCTCCTGCAGATCAAATTAAAAGAATATACGGGCGGCCTGCTGATCGCAGGGATAGATTTCAGTATGATTTAACTTCCAAAATAGTTGAAACAGTTGAACCCGATGATAAAGGCTGAAACGATTAATT
>JAUNXM010000144.1 GCA_030539815.1 Methanobacterium sp. | reverse complement strand
ACTGATAAGGAATACTGATAATTGTTTATCTTATGGAGTGGGGTGGTGGTTCATGATCATACTCCCACCTTAACTTGGCCATACATTGCAAGTGAAAAAAGTGTTAATGATTAGGGATGAACATGATTTATTGTTCATACTATATCCCTGGTTTAGCCGTATATTTCCAGTGTAAATATTGATAACAACAAGCAACAAATATTGATAAAAAGGCAATTATTATATTATTTCTCCTATAAAATCATTAAATGTTCATTCAAGACTAAAAAACATATTTATGGGGTTAAATTATAAATGCACTTCCAAAAAATGGATAAAAACAAACATGACTCCTTCAAGGTATCCGAACTTATTTACGAAGCTGATACCGAAACATTTGATTTTTTCTTTGGTAACCAGAGGAATGCTTCGGAGAAATTGGCGAAGTTAGTGGAGGCAGGTGATAACCACCTGGGGTACCAGCATATCTACGTGGTAACCAATGATAATCAGGAAATCGTGGGGGTAATGGTTTATTCTGCGGGGGATGATATAGGAAGTATCCATGAATTAAAGGCACTCTTTGCTAACTTCAACTTACTGGACTTTTTAAGGTTCCTAATGATCGAAATTATAGATAGCCTCTTTTTATCTAATCTGGGGGTGGATGATTTTTATTACGCTATAATAGCAGTGGATGGAAATGCAAGGGGGCAGGGAATAGGATCATTCATCCTCAAAGAGGGAATAAAACTGGCCAGGGAGAAGGGGTGCAGGAGGGCTGTCCTGGATGTTGATATTAAAAATGAGGGTGCTTTGAGATTGTACGAGAGGTTTGGTTTCAGGAAATTTAAAGAAAAAAGTTTATCCTTTTTTGGGTGGAAAAAAGGAGCCTTTAATATGGAATACATCCTTTAAAAACCACCAGGGCCCCAAATGTTTTTTTTAAAGCACAAATTTTTGAGGTATCGTTCATGATTTTATCGGTTAAAGAGACAGGCCAGAAAAACCCTGAAACCATTATTTTCCTCCATGGTGGGGGTCTGGCAGGGTGGATATGGGATGAACAGATAAAATCATTCCAGGATTACCATTGTCTGGTTCCTGATCTTCCAGAACACGGGCAGAGTGCACAAATAAAGCCATTCACCATTGAAGGTGCTGGGAGGATGGTGGTTGAACTCATCCGGACCCGGGCACATAATGGGAAAGCCCATCTGGTGGGTTTGTCTCTGGGTTCGCAGATCATAGTCCAGATACTGTCAACCCATCCGGAGGTGATTGATCGTACATTTATCACTGGAACTCTCCTGCGCACCATCCCTCACACTGAAACCTTGTTTAAACTGTTAAACTACACCTTTAAGGCATATTTACCAGTAAAAAACACTGAATTCTTTATAAAGGCCAATATGAGAACTTATAATATTCCTAAGGGTTATTTTCACAAGTTCAAAGAATCCACCCAACAGATCGATGGAGATTCCCTCCACAAAATTCTTCATGAGAATCTCTTCTTCAGCTTACCATCAGGTTTGCAGGGGGCAAGTGTTCCGGTGCTGGTTATGATGGGTGAAAAAGATTACAAGGTTATTAAAGAATCAGCCAAGTATTTGGTTGAGGTTCTTCCCAATTCAAAAGCATATGTAATTCCAAAAGGGGGTCATGTTTGGAATATGGAATCACCTGAACTTTTTAACAAAATTTTAAGGAGTTTTATAACTAAAAAACCTCTTGGAGATGGTGTTAAATCATTAAGTTCCTATCCGGGTTTATAGAGTCCTATTATTAGTTTTATTATATCCCTACATCTTATTTTTAGGCAAGTTCAACACTTTTAGCACAAACTATTTATATAATGATCAGCTTAATATCGATTAGTCGATATCGGTAACTTGATATTTTGTGGATATAAACTGATTAAATCATGTTAAATAACTTATCAATGATTTCGTGATATCAATTTTTCGATATTATATCTATGGCACGATATTATAAATATGATATTAAATCTCTGGAGGGTTTGATTCAATATGTGGGATGCCTTTAAAAATCTGCACAAAGAATTCCATGAAAAAATGGAACAAATGCAACAATTCGGTGGTTTGAGAATATTAATACTCCATGTTCTGGATGAAAACGGTCCTGGAAATGGGGTAGGGGTCATGGATGCCATACAGGCACACCACGAATCCTGTAAATCACACCGGAGACACAGATCGCCAAGACCTTCGCCAGGTTCTGTGTACCCCATGTTAAAAAAAATGGTTAACGAAGGTCTACTCACCAAACGCGAAGATGGAAAATATGAGCTCACTGAAAAGGGAAATAAAGTTATTAACAAACTTTACGGACGTTTCAAACCACATGAAAAAATGGATCGTGGAGAATATTCCATTGCCAAAGCTTTAACTGAAATAGAGGGATATATTTCCTTTTTGGAGGATATTAAAGAAGAAAAACTGGTTCCACATGAGGAAATAATAGAAGAATTAAGTGGACGACTGAAAAATATCGAACAATCTCTTCAAGATAGATAATTAGGTACACAGTCGTTAATGGTAGTAAATCAAAAATTATCAACGTATATTAAAATAAAGCTCAAATTTAGTATTTTCACATATTTCATGACGAGAATTGGCTTAGTATTAGCTTTGATTAATATAAAATCAGTTAATGGGATAAAATCGGTAATAATCTTAATAGATGATATTAATCAAGTGTAGGGGGAAATGGTTTAAAATGCGGTTTTTAATTAAAATCTCACAAATTCGGTGATTTCACAGCATGATAATCTGTCAATGCAGTGGTGAAGATGCGATATTCGGAACTATCCCGTTATGGGCAGCTCAGAAGATTAATCCGTTAACTGTAATCCAATCCCTGTAAAAGGGGTTTAAAAACTTTGGAGGTGAATAGAATGAAATGTGAAGGCGTAATCAGAAATGTCATAGAAAAGGAGTGTGAGGATTACTACCTGGGCCTGGTAGATCTGTCACAAGTTAAAAATACCCTAGTTAAAAAATACAAATCCCTGATTGCCGAGTATCCCCGGGCCATTAGTATTGGAGTGACTTTACCTTACTTAACATTGGAAGAACTCTGTACAAACAAAAAACAACCATATGACGTGACAAATTGCCAGTTAAAATCAATAACCTCACATTTAAGCAAGTTAATTGAGGAAAATGGATACCAAGCCCTGGACATGCCCAAATCCAGTAAAATGACTGATGGGTCCCGAGTTTCCTTTCACGAAGCAGTGGCCCACCTAGCGGATATGGGTAGGATTGAGGGAAATCTGCTGGTAACTCCCGAAGTTGGATCAAAGGTTAACTGGGGAACTGTACTCACTAACGCACCTCTATTAACCTGTTAAGAACCAGAGAAGAATCATTTACAGAGTAACTCGGAGTGATCAAAATGTTAAACGAGTTTCGGTTGAAAATGTTAAATAGGGAAGCATCTTCGCCAAAAAATAAGGCTAAAAAGATTATAAAACATCTTAATATTCAAAAAGGACATGTAATTGGAGATATTGGGTCTGGTGGAGGGTTTTTCACGCAGGAATTTTCCCGAGAAGTGGGCAGCGAGGGACAGGTTCAGGCCATTGACATCCACCAGAATTCCCTGGATTTTATGGGGAATAACCTCCAAAATGAAGGAATTCAAAATGTGCAACCTATCCTGGCAAAATCTGAAGGTATAAAATTACCTGAAAATAGTGTGGACCTTTTTTTCTTGCGCAATGTTTTTCACCATATTTCCAACCAGGTTGAATATTTGCAGAACCTTAAATCTCCTCTTAAACAGGATGGGAGGATAGCGGTAATTGATTATAATAAAAGAAAACTTAGTTTAACAGGTTTATTTGGTCATTATACTTCGGATATATCTCTTTTAGATAGGATGAATCAGGCTGGATTCTCCCTTTTGGAGAAACATGATTTTTTACCGGACCAGTTGTTTATGATCTTTGAAAAGAAGCCCTGATGATAATTTTTTAAACAATTTCATGATTAATTAATTATTTGGATTATTACTCATGAATTTCAGGTGGATGGAATGTCCATAAAAACTAAAGTTAAAGAACACTTCACCAGCAATCCATTAAAGGGGCATTTGGAAAGAATTCCCATTAAATCTCACCGGGATTTTTCCCCCCAGAATACCGTTGGAAATGAAAGTTCCAAAGATATTCAACTGGGTCATGGTTTGAATTTCAGAAAATTCACCCTGGAAGACCTGGATGAATGTGCCATTCTTTTTAAAGAAGTTTTTTCTGCTGGGCCCTGGTACGATGAATGGGTGTCCCTGGATCAATCTCGTAATTACTTGGGGGAGTTGGTTGAAAACCCCGTTTTTAAAGGATTTGTCATGTGTGAAGGATCTAAAATCGTGGCTGTCTGTCTGGGACACCGTAGATCCTGGTGGAGGGGGAAAGAATTCTTTCTGGATGAACTTTTTGTTGAAAATAGTAGTCAAGGGAGAGGAATTGGTAGCAAAACAGTTAATGATCTATTAAAAGTTCTGTTTGAAGAAAAATACAATCGTGTTATTCTTTTAACCAATAAAGGAATTCCTGCAGAAGTTTTTTATCTTAAAAAAGGATTTTACAATAATGAAAAAAGGACAGTAATGGTCCTGGAGATGTAGTTTGTTCTAGGGTTTAAGATTGTTTTATTCAATTTTTCTAGTTTTTTAAACAGTTTTGAACTGGATGATCCAAGTCATGTACGTAAAGAAGGACAGACACAGAAGACCTCCCCATTCCTTTATTTATAAACCGGGAGGGGTGCAATGGCTTGGGCAATAAAAAACTATAAGACAAGGAATCTGCAGGATATTGATTTAAATAACCGTAAAAGATATTTTCTGCACTTTTACCCGTTGAAGAACCTTCATGCGGGATATCATACTATTCATGATTGGCAAGATTTTTAAACTAAACCTGGATGAATTAGAAATCATATGCAAGAACTCTCAAAAACTCTCACATGAACATTTTGAAGAATTTATACGAATTATAGGATAAATTTGGATAACTAATGATCCATGTTTCCTAAAAAATTCCAATCCGGTGATGATAAAATACAGGATCAGATGCT
>JAUNXM010000143.1 GCA_030539815.1 Methanobacterium sp. | reverse complement strand
TATGTTTCCAGAAAACAAGGAGGATGTATGAATAAAATATTATTATTTTTAACTTTTGCTATTTTGTTATGAATATGCTTTCATATATTATACTTAGATGTAAACAATATTTCAAGTTGTAGAATTAATTGATATTATTACAGACAGGAGGTGAAAAGATAAAAAAAATAATTATACTCTTAACATTTGTTATTTTGTCTCTCATGACCATGGGAGTGGTTGCAGCGGCTGATCCAGTTGATCCTGATAATGTGTACATTTCACCGGAGGGAAACGATACTGATGGTGATGGTAGTAACACTAACCCCTACCAGACAATCCGTAAGGGATTAGAAACAGCAAACAATAATACCGGAACCATAAACCTCTTATCAGGCACTTATAATACTCCTGGTGATTATGGATTGACTGTCAATAAATCCTTAAACATCACAGGATCCGAACAAGGCCATACCCTTATCGACGCTGTAGGACATAATCAGATCTTCGTAATTCAAGCCTGGGCAACCGTTAACATAAAACAAATAACATTTAAGAACGGATCGGGAAGTTACGGAAGTGTGATTCTCAATCGCGGTAATTTAACAGTCCAAAATTGTGATTTCACCGATAACCGGGCATCTAATGCCGGTGGGGCCATCATGAACTGGTACGGAATTATGGACGTAAATGGTTGTATTTTCACGGTTAACAAAGCAAATACACCTACACACGCCCATGGGGGTGCTATAGCCAATACCGGGACTTCTACTATCAATGATTGCACATTTACCAGTAACAGTGCCTATCAAGGAGGGGCAGTATACAACTATCTAGGAAATTGTACCATTAACTACAGTAACTTCCAGGGAAACACTGCCAATGAAGGCGGAGCCATTTGCAACCTAGAAGGAATATTAGTTCTCAACAACAGTAACATCGAGTATAACGCTGCTAATGCCACCAGTTCAAATGGAAATGCAATAGCTGATGGTGGAGGGATATTCAATGATGCAGAAAGCACCATGACCATTGCAAACTGTATCATCCAGAACAACAGTGCCACAGCAACTGGTGAAGGTGTAAACATCTCTGCTGCAGGTGGAGGTGTATCAAATAGAGGAACTCTTCTCATTGACAATTCAATCATCCAACGTAACAGTGCCACTGCTGCTGCCACATCACAGCTAAACATTGTATCTGCAGACGGTGGAGGTATCTTCAATTATAATATCATCATCATAAACAACAGTATCATCCAGAACAACACTGTCACTGCAGATGCAGATAAAGATGTTATCGCTAATGGTGCGGGAATCTTCAACAACGGAGATATGGCCATGAATAATTGCAAAATTCAATACAATAACATCTTTATTAACACCAATGCCAGTGTGGGTGCTTATGGTGGGGGAATACAAAATGGAGGGAACTTGTATATTAAGGGTAGTTATCTTCAGCACAACACCATCAACTCCATCACTTCAAGTATAAATCGCATTGGTGGTGGGGCAATATCCAACACCTTTGCTGGAAACCTGTTTATTGACAAAAATACAATCCAATACAATACAGTGGCCGTTATAAATGGCAATCAATTTGCGGTTGGTGGTGGGATCTACAATGAGAATGTTCTAATTATTTGTAACAATTCCATAGTTTTCAACACCGTCACCTCCACCAATCCAGGTGAATATGCACCACTTGGTGGTGGAGTATGTAACTTTGGTTATATGATTGCCAATTTTAACCGGATGGTGAATAATTCACCCGGAGCCGTGCATAATGACGTAGAATCCATTCCTGATCTACAATACAACTGGTGGGGATCAAACAATCCTAAATTCAATGAGATTATTACTGGAACATCTGCTAATTACGACCCATGGATGGTTATGAGATACACAGCCAATCCCCCTTCAATTAATCAGGGCAGTACTTCAACATTGACCGCTGATTTCACCTATGATTCAGATGGAATATTCCATAACCCTGCTTTAGGACATCTACCAGACGGGACTGAAGTGATCTTCACCACCAATCTCGGTAATGTGGGTAGTAAGATGGCCATGGCTTTAACACTAAATGTTATTTCAACCATTATTCTTCGTGGTGACGAAGCAGCAGGTTATGCATTAACATCATCAAAACTCGACTCCCAAACAATGTATGCCGCAGTCCCTATAAAGGCAACAACAGTTAATGCTGCCAGTAACGATCACACCATAACCATGCAAACCACCGGGATACCACTATCCAGCATAGTAATAGGTTTCCTAATGGTACTCGGAGGATTCATCAGCACCCGGAAAAACAAATAAAAGGGATGTTAATCCCTTCCCTCTTTTTTTTTATTCAAAAATAATGAGTATTAATTAACTATTAATATCAATATTTCTTTAGTAATAGATCAATATTTTCAGTAATTATTATATTAAATAAGCTATTTACTAGTTATTGGTGTGACTGAAATTTAAGTTGTTTAAAAAGAAAGGTTTTTAATGATCCAAATAAAAAGAGCTTATGAGGAAGTTAAAGAAAGTGATGGGTTTAGGATATTAATTGACCGGATTTGGCCACGTGGAATGAGTAAGGATAAGCTAAAAATAGACTTATGGTTCAAGGAAATTGCCCCCTCCAGTAAACTTCGAAAATCATTTGGACACAACACTAATCGTTGGGAAGAATTCAAGATAAATATCGAGATGAATTAGAAGAAAAAAGTGAATTACTATCTCGAATAAAAAAATTTGAAGAAGAATTGGGTAATATATCTCTTATTTATGCTGCCAAAGATGAAAAACATAACAATGCCGTGGTTTTATTAGAATTACTTAATGATATGAAACTTAAATCTTAATAAAATATCTAATTTAATCAATATGTCAATATTGAATCAAATAAAAGAATTTACAAATTAATCCAGTTTTTCTATTCGCCCTTAAATCTCCTAAGGAATGGAATTTTTTAATTAAGGCTCGTTTCTATTTTTATTTGGTGATTAAATTCATTTATCCCCTTATTTTACTAAATTTGAGAGTGTTCCACCACCATTCAATGTTTTCACCTATTATAACTTCTTCACAGATATACATAAAGTAAAATCACCAGGACAAATTCATTATTTTATAAACCTATTTCTTTAAAAATTATTGTAAATTTAGTTCCATGGTCCCTGTCCAGTTCTATTGTTCCATTTATTTGGCTGGTTAAACTGGATACCAGTTGCATGCCCAGTGAATCAGTTTTAGTATAATCCAGACCAGCAGGGAATCCTACCCCGTCATCACTCACATTTAAAATGAATCCATCATCTTTTTTCCCGAAGGATATGGAAATAGTACCCTCCCTTCCATCGGGAAAGGCGTGTTTCATGGAATTAGTGATCAACTCATTTAAGATCAGTCCAAGGGGGATTGCAGAGTTAATATCGATATTGACATCATCAATGTTCATTTGTAAACGGACTTTGTTTGGATCACTAACATAGTTGCGGTAGAGATCATTGGCCAGGGTGGTTATATATTCCTTGAACTCAATATTTTTTAGATCTGTAGAGCGATAAAGGCGTTCGTGGATTAAAGCCATGGATTTAGCACGGTTCTGACTTTCTTTAAAGATTTCCCTAGATTCTTCATCTTTTAAATAATTTGATTGAAGATTTAAAAGGCTGGATATAATCATTAAATTGTTTTTAACCCTGTGATGAACTTCTTTTATAAGCATTTCTTTCTGCTGGTTTAACTGGGTAAGTTGGATGTTCTTTTTAGTCAACTCCCGCTGTGCATTGGTGAGTTCATTGTTTAGTCGCCCCAGCTCCCCATATATTTTACCCTCTTTAGCTTCCTTGTCACGAAGATGGGCTGTGAAATATTTAAAAACACCCCTTAAGACGTTGGTTTGTTCATTATTAATCCTTGCCATGCCTTCCATAATATTAAATGTATCATCAAGGGATTGTGCACCAAAAATCAGAATATTGTGGTTCACTAATAACCCAGATACATGTATATTTATTAATTCACCTTTAAATCCTAAATTCAGTTCCCAGTCGTATACAGCATCCTCGTCTTTGATTTTTTTTATGAAATCAGATGCTTTTTGTGTACTTCCTTCATCCAGGACGTTTTGAAATGGTATTCCTGGTTTAACAAAATCTACTATTCCCAGATTATCATATAAGATTTCAATGATTTTTCCGTTAAAATCACAGGTTAATCCAAAGGCTTCCACAGCACTCTGAGACATGTTATTCCCCCTTAAAGAAGTATTATTCAATCTCGCTAATCAAAGCCCGCTGGTAGTCGATCATCCAGTCAATGAAGGTTATGATTTCACTGGCATAATCTGAGGGTAAAGTTTCATTAACCACACCACGGTAGATCTCAAATCGATTTATAACGTGTTCCATCTGCACTCCATCATGGGGTAAGCGGTCCTTGGCCCATTTCAATTCATCCTCCAATAATACAACCTCACCGGTAGTCATGGCTGCTTCCAGCATTTTAGTGGTGAATTCCAAACCTATGGTTAATAATTGAGGGGCCTTTTCACCATGATGTTCCACCTCATGATCAATTTTAAGGGATTGGGAGACTGTTTCCTTAATTATGGCATCCCTGTTCTCTTGAAATGATGCCAGTGCCTCTTTAGAGATGGGTGGTAACTGGGTTTCAGTTGAATCAAATTTATTGGACATGGGCTTCCTCCAATTTTTTTGAGGATGAGATCAATTCATCAGCAAGGGAAAGAGCTTTTATTGCATTAGATGGGCATCCATCGGCTCCTACCTTCCTCCAAAGTTCTGGTGCCATGAGGAATGGTCGTCCTCCCACCATTATCTTAATATTAGATATTTCAGGTATATTTCTGATTGTTTTTATTAAATCCATCACTGCGGCTATGTTATAATGGATAGATGCAGATATAGCAATTATATCTGGTTTAAGATCAATTATGGTATGAATTATGCTTTCATTAGGAGTGTTAGCCCCCAAGTAGTAAGTGTCCCATCCTTCCATCTCAAAGATATCCGCTACCATGCGAACCCCCATTTCATGCATTTCTCCTGCTACACATGATGCCACCAGACGACGACCTATTTTATCTGTTCTAAAGATAT
>JAUNXM010000142.1 GCA_030539815.1 Methanobacterium sp. | reverse complement strand
TTAGTTCGTAGGCTAACCAGCGCCCTATTTCTATTATTCCGCCTCTGAAATGGACGCCATCTATTCCTTCCCTACGGATAAGGGTAAGCTTTTCCTGTAAAAGTAAGTGATTAATTATTTGTATCATTTACTACACCAAACAGTTCATTTTTAAATTAGCAATTCATTTGAAGTAGATTGCTTCCGGTGTTAGTTTGATTACTGTTATAATTTCCATGTGTTAAATCTATATCTGCCACTAAATATGATTTTCAATAAATTCATCTTATTCAATGGATATAAATATAGATCAGGTGTGTAAAATGAAAATCAAATTACTGGCTATAGTTGTAGTTCCATTGATTTTAATAGGTATTTTTGTAGTTTCTATTTCGTTTATTCCTAAAGATATTAATGAAACAGGTTATAGTTCAGAGGTTATGGCTGAAAATCTGGATGTCCCATGGGCCCTGGCTTTTCTCCCTGATGATCGTATGATTTTCACGCAACGAGGGGGAAAATTGAGTATAATGGAAGGTAAGGCAGTTAAAACACTGGGACAGGTCAATGTTACTCAAAATAGTGAATCTGGTTTTTTGGGGATCGCTGTGGACCCTGACTTCAATTCAAACCATTACATCTATGTTTATTATTCACTTGGTGACTCTAACCAAATTTCTCGCTTTGAGTTAGAAGGGGAGCAAATTATTAATGAAACAGTAATACTTGATAAGATCCCGGGGGCAGCCATTCATGATGGGGGAAGATTGAAGTTCGGACCAGATGGGAAGCTGTATGCAACTACTGGTGATTCAGCAAATCCCAGCCTGGCTCAGGACACCAGTTCACTGGCGGGTAAGATATTACGTCTCAACACGGATGGTTCACTACCTGCTGATAATCCATTCGGGAACCATGTTTACAGTTATGGCCACCGGAATCCTCAGGGGATAACCTGGGGCCCCACCGGGATAATGTATGCATCTGAACACGGGCAGAGTAAAAATGATGAGGTCAACATTATCCGCAAGGGTGGAAACTATGGATGGCCCCTATACGAAGGCAACACCACCGTAACAGGCTATATGGAACCTTTAAGGGCTTACACGGAACTAACTTTAGCTCCTTCAGGGATTGTCTATTATCAGGGTGCCCTTTACGTGGCTGGCCTCAGGGGTTCTCAATTAAGGAAGATTACTCTGTCCAATGATGGTGAAAGCATTTTAAGTGAGATGGCTACTTTCACTGATTTGGGAAGAATAAGGGAAGTGGTTGAGCACAATGGATACCTTTACATTACCACTTCCAATCGGGATGGCCGGGGAATTCCCCAGAGTGGTGATGACAGAATAATCAGAATCAAAATGGTTTAAAAATAGTATTTTCGGGAATAATAAAATTTAAGGGATAATTCAAGTATAAGGGTAGTTTATTGGAGATTTTCAGGATTTCATTCTTATTATTCGGCCCTATCCTTTATTTGAACATTTTTACCCTTAGCTGAGGGTATAACTTCCATATTGCCATTCTCAAATTTTAAATCCAGTTCCTTTCCTTCGTGTAACATGTGTAGGAATATGGCCAGTGACGAAACTTCCGAATGGGGTTGAGTAGTCACTGAAACATTCCAGTCTGATTCCTGGTACACTTTACTGGGAACCCGCGAACCACCGACCACCACCAGCTTATCCTGGCTGGAACTTCTGATTTTAGGTGTAACTTCTTGCACTGGCTCACCGTACATGGTGAGGTGAACAATTTCTCCTCCTTTATTTTTCCATTCATCCAGGAGATTCTCCCAATTTTTACAGTATTCCATTTGGAAATCTCCACCCCAACGTTCAACCACGTCTTGAACATTTCTTATGAGTTTTTTATCATGATCCCCATTTAAAAACACTCCAGATGCCCCTAATGCTCTGGCAGTGAGGCACACGTGGGTTGTAATTCTTGCATCGCGTTGTCTGCGATGATCCAGTCGTAAAACCTTTACTTCCATTTAAACACTCCGTGAAATAATTATAACCATGAACAGGAGGGATAGCATTCTACCCATCTCATTAGATGCACCCAAAATATCTCCATTGGTCCATATAAAATTCCTTCTAGTGATGAAAACCATTACCAGTCCTGAAATAAGACCCCCCATCACTCCAACGATACCATTGTAGTTGAAGGCTAAAAATCCCAGAATAACGGTTAAGGCCACTGATCCAGTAAAGAGCTTCCAGTCCATATTGTGGATAAAGAATTGGCCGGTACCATCAGGTAGTGGTTGGGAAAAGGTTGCACAGCTTATCAAACTAAGTTTAGCAGCCACTTCGGACACGAAAATAGCCGGTAATATATAAACGACATTTAAGGAGGCAATAGATGTAACTGTTACCAAAGAAACCATTAAAAGCATGGCCAGGCCACCAGTACCTATCCTTTTATCGCGCATGATTTCTATCTTTTTTTTAGGGTCTCCATGGGCCATGAGGCCATCCCCAAAGTCAACCAGGCCATCCAAGTGGTGGAATCCAGTGAAACTAATTGCTAAACTGTAAACCAGTGCAGCAGATAAGAGTGGAGATAGATGTAAGATATCCGTAAGAAGCCAGCCAAAGCCACCTACAATAATTCCAATTAAAGCTCCAATTATTGGCCACAAGAAAGTAAACTTGGCCATTTCTGGGACTGTGCTGTGAATATTTATGGGTAGTATGGTGGAGAATGATAATAGTCCCAGAAAACCATACCCACTTATTTGGGTTTTATCATCTTTTTTCCCCTCATCAGATAGTGGAACCTTCCTCTGGAGACTTTTCCGGGACATTTTTTATTCCTCAAAGATTTTTGACATACAACCAGCAACCAAACCTGCGAAAACATCATCGAGCATTGGTCCTAGAGTACCTATTATCCCTGGTTTTGCTTCGTCATATCTTTTAAAATTGAAAATAGCCTTGGTACCTGCAATTTGATTGGCAATAGCCATCCCCAACACTTCATCTGAGTAGAGGTAGGCGGGATCATCATCCACATCCACTCCCTCAATCCGGTGATTAAATAGATCTTCTTCAACACGAATACCAGCCATAATCAAAACTATAACATTAATATCTTGCAATGATTTCCTAATCTGGCTTTCCAGTTTTATTTCAAATTCTCTGGATTTTTCCACACCAACCAAAAGCTCCAAACCTGCTTCCACCAGTTGTGGTACTTCCACCCCTGCGGCACTCATGAAATCATAAATCGAGCCCGATAGATTGTTATCTCTCATTAAAACACCTTTAATCTATAATAAGTCGTTCTTATTTTTCTAATATTATAGAAAGACTTTGTCTAATAATATTTTATTTTATGGGGGATTCATCTAACTGAAATTCATTTAATATTTAACTTCATCCACATCTTTGTGGATTATCTTTAGGTCTAATCATTCTGGTAAATAAAATATCTTTCTAAAGATATAAAAAACGAATATTATTTAGAGTACATGGAACCATAAAAAATAATAGTGGAATTATTCAATTGAATGGGGAAATTAGAATAATAAATCCTTAATCGGATCTAATGAATTAATGGATCTTTAAATGTTATCAATGTATTTGGGGGTTTTATATTGAAAGTCCATCTGAGAGTTTTTGTAGAGATAGAAAACCTGGGAAAAGCTATGAATGCCCTGGTTGAAGCTGGGATTACTGGTTTTTATATTTTGGAGTATAAAGGAATGTCTCCCCAGGATTGGAAAGGGTTCTCTATTAAAGAAGACCCGAAATCTGCCATTGGACTTATCCAGGACTACGCCACTGACGCGGTGCTGGTATGTAGTGTGGTGGAAGAGGAAAAAACAGATAAAATAGTAGAATCGGTGATGGAAACTCTGGAGGGTGAGAAATACACTATTTTAGAAGTTCCTATTCGTAGAATTATAGTTAATAATAAAGACTTGGAAAAAAAGAGGGCTGAAACATGGTTACTTGAGAAAGAAGTTCCCTGTTTCTATTGTGGAGAAAATTCAGTTCAAAGAATAAGAATTGACATGAACAAAGCTAAAATTTGGTGTACTAATTGTGGTGCATCCCGTTACTATCTAATTAAGGGTGTGGAAAAGGGGGGAAGCTGATGCCCGTAAAAAAATGGAAGCTGGAAAAGGGAGCAAATTGTTATAACTGTGGAGATGCTACCTTACATGATATAGAGGTGGATGAATTCGACATCAAGATCCGCTGCCGTGAATGTGGATTCAGCCGTTACTACACATTCCACATGGTAAACCTGCCCCGGAAATAAAAAAAAGGGTTAAAAATTCTTTTTTCTTAATGTTAAATAAAATAAGTCATAATCATAACCAGATATTTGCATTACTAATTTTAAGTATTTATTAAAAAGAAAATAGGCAAATAATATGCCTATTATTTAATCAACCTTGAAACTCTCAGTTTTTCCTGTTTTGGGATTTCAACCTTCAGAACACCGTTTTCAAATTCAGAGTCTGATCCTGGAGAATAACCTTTTAGGAAGTCAAACAGTTTTTCTAATAACTCCTGATTTTCGATCATGAAGGGGCAGTGACTTCCACGGAATCAATTATATAAAATTTCCCAGAAAAAACACCAAAATAATGATAACCAATGGATGTAAAAAGATTATAATGTTAAATGAAATTGGTATTGATACACATCATATCAAATAAAGGGCCAACATTACTACTTAAGATTAGTGCCCTGATCACACTATAAGAGGTTAATTCATGGTGGTAATTATAGATCCACAACAAGCAGGAATATCAGGCAACATGATCCTAGGGGCTCTGATAAGTTTAGGTGCAGATATAGAAGCCGTGGTAGATGTTATGGATTATTATGGGTCATTCTTTGGCCAGGTAACAGTTAACATAGAACTGGTTAATAAATCAGGAATTTCTGCTACCTTTGCTGATATTAAATGTTCTGATCATCAGCCCATATCTTACTTGCATTTAATGGAAACCTTAAATGAAATTGAGCATGAAAAAATCACACCCCCTATATTAGATTTTGCCAAAAAAGTTTTTCAAACACTGGGAATTGCAGAATCACATGTTCATGGTGTGGGTATTGATAAAATCCATTTCCATGAGGTTGGAGCAGCGGATGCAGTGGCG
>JAUNXM010000008.1 GCA_030539815.1 Methanobacterium sp. | reverse complement strand
TTATTAAGTATAAGTTATAAGTTATAATATTTAAAGTTTTTAGATGATTAATCTGAGATACATGGTTGAATTTAAGAAGAAAATAAGAAATAAAAAAAATCAAAAATAGGTATGTCTAATAAACAGGTATCATACCTGGATTATTACCGGTAATGCATTCTCCCCCTTTAGGAGTTACAATAAAGGTGTTTTCTATCCCCACCATACCGACATCTTTAATTCCTTTTTTTGGCTCAATAGCAAATACCATCCCTTCCTTAAGGGGTTCATCAAATTTTTCAGCGATCACCGGTAATTCATCAATTATTAAGCCAATGGCGTGCCCCAAGAACTTCACTTTACGGGTACCGAACCCCATGAAGTTTTCCAAAAACTCTTCATCAAGATTATCCATTATCTGGCGGTAAATCCTCGAAGGTATTGCGCCAGGTTTCAACATCCCTGCTATCTCATTTTGAATTTCCACACACTTCATGTGTGCTTCCAATGCATGTGAGGGTAAGGGATTGCCAAACATGTAGGTCATGGTCTTATCGGTATTGTATCCATCAACACCGCACCCCACATCTACAAATACCAAGTCACCTTTTGCCAGTTTCCGGTTTCGGTTTCCCAATACTGGTGCTGCTGGGCTTAATCCCAATGTTCCGCTGGCCCCATCAAAATATGTCGGATAAAGACTGCTTTCACCAAAACCAACATGCCCCACCACAATTTCGGTGTCAAACATCCCAAAACGAGTTAATCCATGATGGCCTTCATCCACCAGGACTTTAAAAAGTTCTGTTGCCAACTGGGCTTCACTTAACCCTTCCTTTAACATCTCAGGCAGCATATCTTCCAGGACATGTTGATGGATCATTCCAGACTGCCTCATTAGAGAAAGTTCGTATTCACTTTTCACAGACCTCACTGCGGCCACCTGTAAATCAAGGGATCTGAATTTTTGGAAATGAAAATGTTTAACAAAACGCTGGTACAATGCCAGGGGCACTACTTCCGTTTCCAAGTATACTGTGGATGGAATAGATCCTATATCATTACGTGCCTCCCGGAAACTACCCATAGGTTTAATAACCGAGAATAATGATTCATCCAGGGACCTCTGGTAGCTGCGCCTCACCCAGAAGGTGGGATCCTCATCACGAGGGATTAATAGCATCCCATCCTGCATGGTTCCGGTAAAATAGTAGAGGTTAATATTACTGAAAATAACTGCCATGTCCCATTCTGGATTTGATAAATCCATTTGATCCTTAAATGCTTTCATTCGATTATTTAATTCATATAAAGGGACTTTTTTCATCATATTAACACTTAAATCATTCTCTTATTGGATGATAAATTAATTGTTGAAAGATAAAATTTCTGCTAGAAAGTTATTCCTTAATTTATTTCATATATAAAGACTCTGAAGAGTTAACTTACTTAGAAGTTAACCCTTCGGGAAATATCCATGGGCAATGGTAATGGGCGGTAAGGCATTCCTTTGGTCTCCAAGTGTATGACATCAATGAGTTCCTGAAGACCCATAGATATTTTCTGACCAGTTTCCCGGACATTAACCGTTAATTCGCTGCCATCTTCCATCTCACGGTCCCCAATCACAATGACATAAGGGACCCATGCCCCTCCGGCATTCCGAATCTTCTTACCCACGGTTTCAGGCCTTTCATCCACATCAACCCTTATACGGGCGTCCCTTATTTCCAGGGCCAGTTTATGAGCATATTCATTGTGCCTTTCGGCTATGGGTATAACCCGCACCTGGGTGGGAGACAACCACAGGGGCAACATGGGGGCTTTTTCCTTCATGTCCACGGCTGATTTTTCCAGTAAACTGCAAATAACCCTTTCAATGCTTCCAGTGGGGCTGCAGTGTAGAATGAAAGGATGGTGTTCCTTTTCTTCAGAGTCAATGTAGGTGATTTTGAATCTTTCCCCACTTTCCACATCTATCTGGATGGTAGGGTTTTCAATTGGCCTTCCCAATGCATCTATAGCTGCAAAATCCATTTTACAAATCCAGTAATGTTTACGTTCAGGCAGTATCTCCATCAGTACTGGTTTACCAATCCGGGCTGCAGCTTGATTAATCCATTCCCGGTTTTCTTCCATAAAATCGGCAGTAGCCCGGAATATAACCTCGTAATTAACATCCAAGTCTTCACCAGTACTTTTACACATTTCAATCTGGCTTTCAAATTCATGGAGAGACTGTTCAATGTCCGCACAAACAGTGTGCATATCGGGCATGGTAAAACCACGCAGTCTTTTAAGACCCACAACCTCCCCCTTCTTCTCCAAACGGAAACTGTAGGTGGAAAGTTCATACATGCCAACTGGTAAATTTTTCCAGGTTAAGAAAGAATCGGCCAGTATTCTGAATGCTCCGAAACATGCGGCAAATCTTAACATGAGATCCTTTTTACCCCCTCCCAGCCGGTACTGGCGTTCTCCGAATTTTTCAGCGTGCACCCTGATGGCTTCATCAGCCAGGTCGTACATTATGGGTGTTTCCACAGGCATGGCCCCCCGGTCAGTTACCAGGGTGTAAACATAATCCGATAAGAGATCACGGATTAGGCTGCCTTTAGGATACCATCGGAGGTGACCCACATCTGTAGAGGGTTCGTAATCTGCCAGTTTCTTTTCTCGCATGAGTTTTACGTGTGGTGGTTCCTCACCAGTGGATTCTCCCCTTCCCAGTTCATAGTCAACCAGTTTCTTAAGATCTGCATTATGGTAACTGTAATCATCGGTGTTAAGAAGTTCGCCATCGGTTAGAATGTAAAACTTGGATTCATCCCCTTCTGATTCTTCTTTTTCATCGGCAACAGTTTCAGTAGTGATGCTCCTGGAAAGTTCCGAAAGGGGATGTCCCTTGCAGGAAACTTCGAATGATTTGTACCATCCAAAGGGAACCCTACTGACTGGTACATCCCAGGTTAGAAGTTCGGATTCCATCTGGGAGAGAATTTTCTTGGCTGCATCAGGAGCGCCTAAAGATGAGCTTAAATGAGCGTAGGGATAAATCACAATGTTTTCGGCTTTTAATTTCCCAGATACGTCTATTATCTCCTTCACAGCGTTTTCCACCACTGCTTCTGGGTTTGACTCATCTTCCTTCTCTACGGCAGTGAAAACCACCAGAGCATTTTCAAACTGTCCTTCCTTCTTTTCTTCGCTTATTTCCTCTGCTATTCGTGTTTTGGATTTGGTTTGGTACTTTAAATGATCAGAATGAATCAAAAGTATGCGCATGCTACCACCTTAATATAAACTCAGTTAGTCTAATGTTATGATATATCAGTTAAAACTCCTGCATAAAAATAAAGTTCTGTCTTGATGTTATTTATAGACTACCTCTTTTATGACTTCCCTGGTGACTTGGTTAAAGTGCATCTGGCAAATTAATTAACCTGAATATATGGAGATTCTGTTATAAATTATCCTGAAAATCCTTTCAATCAGGATAACCACTAAAGTCTGTATATGGCTCACTCTTTTGCCCTATGTATCTATATTCTCTTAAGGTTTTAACAGGCACAGATTATAATTCATTCCCTGAATAAACATTCCCTCTTAAAAAACTATTATTGTTAATAAACCCGCCAATATTATAACCATGAAGATAAATCCGATGTTAAGACCAAATTTTCTTGTTCCCAGAAATAAGGCTATTAAAGATTTGAACACTGTATTAGACATGGCAGCGAGGGTGATGGCAGTCACTGCCGTGTTATTGGAGATGGTATCCGGTGCAAGTAATGCCATGCTAATAGTAATAGCATCCACATCAGCAACGCCAGATATTATGCTGGCCAGGTAGACACCACTGCTCCCCAAGTATATGTTGGCTATTTTAGATAAAAATAATATGGCCAGAAAGAGTGCTCCAAATATGAGGGCTGGTTTTAATGAGAAGGGGTTATCCAGTTTAAGATCCCCATCCATCTGCCTTATTTCAGCCCCTCTCCAGATAATAATCCCTAACATTATGCCAATAAATCCCATCACCATCATGGGCGCTGATAATTGTGGCAACAGAGTGGGATTGATTACTGAGACCTCAAAGAGAATTCTAAGGAACATCATGGAACTGGCCACCACAGTGGCGAATACCGCAGCCTTCATTAAAAGTCCAGATTCCTTGACCCTGGCTGCCATGGATGTGGCCACCGCTGTACTTGAAACCAGGCCCCCCACAATTCCAGTGACACCCAAACCTCTCTCCGGACCAATGAATTTCATGAGGATGTAACCGGTGAAGCTAATGGCTGATATGAATACCACCATCAACCATATTTGGAAGGGATTGAACACAGCCAGGGGCCCCATGACCTCATCAGGAAGTAGTGGTAGGATTACAAAGGCTATTATCATGAATTTAAGTGTGTTTATCAACTCTTTCTCACTGACCCGGTGGGCAAACTTGTGGAGATGGGGTTTAATGGCCAGGAGTGTGGTGATTATTATGGCAAAAATAGGTGCCATCAACATTCCTTCATTAGAAAAACATAACATACCCAGGATAAAGGTTAAAAAGGCAGCTATTTCCGTGGTTATTCCCACGTCATCATTTTTACGGGTGGTTACCAAGTAACTCAAACCCACCAGAACCACCACTGCGGCGAAGGAAACTATCCAAAAGTAAGGAAAGTCCAGTGAAAGATATGCCGAGAGGGTACCCATTATTGCAATTAGAATAAAGGTTCGCACTCCTGCAAATTCGGCCCCTTCCTTTTTCCGTTCCCTTTCTATTCCTATGAGGGCCCCTAATGCCAGGGAAATGAGGAACTTTAAAATTAAGAGAACATCCATGTTAATAATATGTATATATTATGTATATTAACTATTTTAATGTGAACGAAACTTATAGAACTGCTATCTAAGAATTTCTGCTAAATCCTTAAAAAGACATTCATAGAAGATAGTTGCCTCAAAGCATGTTTACTACTCATCAAAAGAGATAGCATTTAAAAGATGATGTAACATAGTTATAACATTATAAGTTTTACACGATATTTTATTTTATAAATCACAGGTGATTTGATGAGAAGTGATAACATAAAAAAGGGGATTCAAAGAGCCCCCCACCGTTCCCTTTTACGGGCTTGTGGTGTTACCGATGCCGAAATGGAAAAACCCTTCATTGGAGTAGCTAATAGTTTTACTGACATAGTTCCAGGACATATTCATCTTAAAAAGATTGGTGATGCCGTGAAAATGGGAATAAGTCAGGCGGGCGGTGTTCCTTTTGAGTTCAGCACCATGGCTATTTGTGATGGTATTGCTATGAATCACGAGGGAATGCGCTATTCACTGGCCAGCCGCGAAATCGTGGCGGACACTGTGGAAAGCATGGCCCAGGCTCATAGCCTGGATGCTCTGGTACTTTTACCAACCTGTGATAAGATCGTGCCTGGAATGCTAATGGCTGCTGCCCGTCTGGACATACCCTGTATCGTGGTTACTGGTGGTCCTATGCTTCCAGGGGAATACCAGGGAGAAGCTGTGGATCTGATTAATGTTTTCGAAGCAGTGGGTGAGGTTTCCGCTGGTAAAATGAGTGAAGCAGAACTGGATGAACTGGAACGCTGCGCCTGCCCAGGAGCAGGATCATGCGCTGGGCTTTTCACTGCCAACAGTATGGCCTGTTTAACTGAAGCACTGGGAATGAGCTTGCCCTACTGTGCCACTACCCACGCAGTGGATTGCCGGAAAATACAGATGGCCCATGAATCTGGTGTGAAAATTATGGAACTGGTAGAGAAAAACATTACTCCCTCCATGATCATGACCCAGGACGCCTTCCACAACGCTGTGGTGATTGATCTGGCCCTGGGAGGGTCCAGTAACACCACGCTTCATTTACCAGCCATCGCCAACGAACTAATAGATAAAGGGGTTAAAGTAGATTTAGATCTATTTGATAGCCTCAGCCGGGAAATACCCCACCTGGCAGCAATCAGCCCATCTGGTAAACACACCATGCTGGATCTGCATAAGGCAGGGGGAATACCTGCTGTATTGAAAGTTTTAGGAGACAAGATTATTCCAGAATCCCTCACCTGTACTGGTGAATCCCTGGGAGATAACATCACTGGGGCCAAAGTTGTGGATGACACTGTTATTCATTCAATGGAAACCCCTGTACACTCTGAAGGGGGTATTGCCATTCTAAAGGGCAATATAGCCCCGAAAGGGTCTGTGGTTAAGCAGGCCGCAGTGAGCACTGATATGTTAACCCACCAGGGCCCTGCTAAAGTATTTGACAGTGAAGAAGAAGCTACTAAAGCCATATTCCAAGGAAAAATCAAGGAAGGGGATGTTATTGTCATTCGTTACGAGGGTCCCCGGGGTGGTCCGGGAATGCGGGAAATGCTAAACCCCACATCGGCAATATCCGGTATGGGAATCAAATCCGTGGCATTGGTAACTGATGGAAGATTCTCTGGAGGGACCCGGGGCCCATGTATCGGTCATGTATCACCAGAAGCCATGAGTAATGGGCCCATTGCCATAGTTGAAGATGGGGATATTATAAAAATAGACATACCCCAGAGAAAAATGGAACTCCTCCTAGAAGAAGAAATAATCCAGGAAAGGCTTCAAAATGTTAAACACCCTGAAAAACAGTTGAAGGGATGGTTAGCACGTTACAGCAAAATGGCCAGCTCAGCGGATGAAGGTGCAGTCCTTAAATAGGGTGGTTTAATGGCTAAAAAGCGAAACCCCAATAAAAAGGCTAAAACATCTAAATCTTCTAATGAGCAATCAACCAGTATGGGAAGGGAAATAGCCAGTTACATAATAATCATACTGGTAGGAATTGTACTGGCCCAGCACCTAAATGTGGTGGTCTCGGGAAGTATGGAACCTGTTTTCTACAGAGGAGATGTAGTGGTTATAGAGAAAACCAACTTCCTGGGTATTCAGGAAATAAATCCCTCTGATTTGAAAGTAGGAGACATTATCATATACCAAGCCACTTGGTTCCCGGAACCAGTTATTCACCGCATAGTAAACATACAGAAAGGATCCGACGGGCAGACATATTACGTTACCAAGGGAGATAACAACCCTAAAACAGACCCTAGCTTGGTTTCAACCAGCCAAGTTCAGGCCAAAGTGGTTAGTTTCGGTAATCAGCCCCTGATAATTCCAAAAATTGGCTACATTACATTATGGATCCGTGGACTTTAATCCAGGATTCTATTTATTTTACAAATAATCATTAATTAAATCACTATCACGTTTATAAGGTGAATTCATGTATAAAAAATTGGAAAAAACTGCTATTAACATTGTGAAAAAAGCTATTCAAGATCTCGGATGGGGTGAACCGGCTGATATTAAATTTGAAATACCCCCTAACCCCATTATGGGTGATATGGCCACATCAGTGGCTTTTCAATTAGCATCAACCTTAAAAAGGTCTCCTGTTGAGATTTCACAAGAACTGGTTGAAATAATTGAAGTGGTTCCACCGTTTAAAGGAGTGGAATCCAAGGGACCCTATGTTAATTTCTTTTTTGACACTGAAATTTTTTCCAAAATGGTAACTGAATCCGTGCAGGAAGATTATGGTTTACTGGAAAAAAGGAATGAAAAAGTTATCTTGGAACACACATCAGCCAATCCCAATGGCCCACTACACATTGGACATATCAGAAACGCCATTATAGGGGACTCAATGGCCCGTGTTTTACGGTCAGCCGGTTTTCAGGTGGAAACACAGTACTACGTTAACGATATGGGCCGACAGATTGCCATGATAGTGTGGGGACTCCAAAACCTGGATTACCAGATGGATCCTGATGGGAAAGGTGACGTTGAAATGGGAAAACTTTACTTTAAGGTCAACCAGGAATTGAAAGCTAATCCAGAAATCAAACAAGAAATAAACGCCATATTAAAAACATATGAAGAAGAAAACCCTCCAGAAATGGAGTCCATGTTCAAAGAAGTAGTTAGCAAGTGTCTGGAGGGAGTGGAGAATACCTCCAAGAGAATGAATGTCACCCACGATACCTTCGTCTGGGAAAGTAAATTTGTCCGTGATGGTTCCCTTAAGATGATACTGGAAAACCTGGAAGACTATACTGCAAAAAATGATGTGCTTTACCTGGATTTAACTGATTACGGAATAGAAAAAGAACTTATTTTAACTCGTTCTGATGGAACATCCCTATATACCACAAGGGACTTGGCTTATCACTTGGAAAAATCTGAAAATTCTGATATTGTGGTGGATATTCTGGGTTCGGATCATAAACTGGCCATTGACCAGTTAAAAATTGCATTGGAACTACTGGGCGGTAAGAGTCCTGATGTTGTTTTCTATGAATTCATCACTCTGCCCGAAGGATCCATGTCCACCCGAAGAGGTGTGTTTATCAGTGTAGATGAACTGATTGATGAAGCCACCCAAAGGGCACTGGCTGAACTTGATAAACGAAGACCCGAATTAAGTGAAGATGAAAAACAAGAAATTGCTAAAGTCATCGGGGTGGGTGCTATTCGCTACTACATCGCACGATTATCACCTGAAAAACACATTGTTTTTAAATGGGATGAAGCGTTAAGTTTTGAAAGGGGTTGTGCGTCTATTCAGTATGCCCATGCACGTGCATGTAAATTACTTGGAAAGGCTAATGGATTCAGCCCATCAGAAGTGGACGTGGACGCCTTGAACTTCCGAAATCTGGATACACTTGAAGTGGACCTCTTGAAAACATTGGCCAGGTTCAGTAGCATAATCACGACCTCTGCCCAGGAGATGAGGGTTCATTCTGTGGCCCAATACGCACTTGAAGTGGCAGGTGCCTTCAACAAGTTTTACAAATCAGTTCCAGTTATTGGATCCGAAAGAGAAGCATTAAGACTTCTTTTGGTAGATAAATCCAGGATAACCATCAGAAATTGTCTTGATCTATTAGGAATTGAGTCCCCAGAATCAATGTAGATCGGGATTATAATTAAAAGATATAATTTGAATAAAAATATAATCAAATTTATTGTCAAATCAAATTGTATAACTAACTAAAAAAATGCTTCAAGGGATGTTATTAATGTCTGCAGATACTGAACAAAAAATCTTAGACGCTGCTTTAAAAGTTTTTTCTGAAAAAGGATATAACGGTGCAAGAACTCGGATAATAGCTGAAACGTCAGGTTTTACGGAAATGACTTTATTCAGAAAGTTTGAAACTAAAGAAAATCTATTTAATCGAGTTTTAAGTGAGAATAAACATAAAATAATGGAAGATGTTGATTCTCTCCTGGTCCTGGATGAGGAGGAAAAGGATCCGAAAGTACAATTTAGAACCTTAATACTCAATCTGGTGGATTTAGTTGATGAAAACTTTGAATACGTGAACATAATCATTTATGAAAGAGAAAAAATCCCAGATTCTGTTTCAAAGATTTTCGTGTCATACCTAGCCAGTTATTTGGAGAAAATTTTACCTGAAAGAGAATTAGACTACACTGTTCTGGCCTTTATGATCCTGAGCTTCCTGTACTTCATCATTCTGAACAAAAAAACAGAAGAAACATTTTTAGACTTAAATCATGCCATAGAAGAGTTTATAAGTTACCATTCAAACAATTTGGAACTATAAACCCTCAATTTATTTTTTAAAAAATTTTTAATTTAACTTTTCATACATTATCTCTAGTTTTTCAGCAAATAACTGATTTTACATCAAATTAACTCCCTAGTAAAAGGTAGAGAATAGCCTTCTGCACATGGAGTCTGTTTTCAGCCTGATCCCAAACAGCAGATTGAGGACCATTTAACACTTCTTCAGTAATTTCCTGCCCCCTGATTGCAGGAAGACAGTGTAAAACCATTGCATTCTTATTAGCCTTGTCCAAGATATCTTGATTAACCTGGTAATCCTTCATGTCACTTATTCTCTGGGCTTCCTCTTTTTCATCACCCATACTAACCCAAACATCAGTGTAAAGTACATCAGCACTTGTAACTGCTTCAGTAACATCACTGGTGACTTTGATAACTGAACCTGACTTTTGAGCTATTTTATGGGCTTCTTTTAAAATATTCTTATCCGGTTGGTAACCCTCAGGACAAGCCACCGTGAAATTCATTCCCACCATGGCCGTGGCCAGTAACAGGGAGTTACAGACGTTGTTTCCATCACCCAAAAATGTCATCTGAAGGTTCAGGGTTTTTTTACGTTCTTGAATGGTGAAAATATCAGTGAAAGCTTGGCAAGGGTGTTCAAGGTTTGTTAAACCATTTATCACCGGTATATCGGCGTATCTTGCAAATTCCATGACATCTTGGTGTTCACGTGCCCTGATCATGATCCCGTCAACGTAACGACTCATGGCCCGGGCTGTGTCTGGTATGATCTCTCCCCTCCCCAGTTGGAGATCAGAAGCGGATAAGTAAAGTGGATGTCCGCCCAATTGGTACATGCCCACTTCAAAGGATATCCTGGTCCTGGTTGAAGCTTTTTCAAAAACCATTGCAAGAGATTTGTCTTTTAATGGTTTTTCAGGACCCTGTCCTTTTTTAAACTTTTCAGCCACTTCCATTATCTTCCATAGGTGGTTTTGCGCGTCTAACGCAGATAAAAGGTTTTTCATAGCCTCATCCCTAATTTATCCTCTTTTCCGTGGAATTAATCATTACGTGTTATATTTTTGCAGTTATTAGTGAACTTCTTATTCTTTTTAAGTTGAAATATCTGCTGATACTTTTACTTAAAGTTTATGAAAAAATGATTAATATTGTTAAACAGTATCGTCACCGAATTCAAGTCTATAAACTCTCTTAATAGCTTCAATCTGTTTTTCACTTTCTTTAATCCTTTCTTCATCATTGATGACTTTATTCACATTTTGGATCCATTCATCATGTTTCTCTTGGGATTTTTTAGCAGAACTATTCATAAGCCCAAGTTGAGAGGCTTTCACCATTTTTTGGTGTTGGACCATGTCCATTTTCGCTTCTTGTAAATTTGATTTGGCTTCATGAAAAAGTTGAGATAACCCCTCCCTAATTTCATCATCAACCCCAGCCTGGAAACTGCGGATATTGTTTTTTAAATGGGATATTTCTTTATCCTGCAATATAAGAAGGTGGGATAGCTCATTCAATTTTAATTGTGTGTTTTCCAGTTCTTCAGAGGATTCATCGTTATCCAGGGATAATACCTGAGATTGTAATGCCATGATTTCATTTTTTAACCTAGTTTGATCCTGGAGAACCTGATCCAGCTTCAGCTCATAATCCAGTATATCGTTGGCAAGATCCTTGATCTTCGGGATATTAGGTAAATGATTTAGATATTTTCTGGAACGGGCCATTTAAACCACCGATGAATTATTTTTTGTAAATAACAGCCAATATAGTATTAACCACGAATTTCTTTCATATGCAGAATACGCTTAAAGATTAGTTCTTCAGTTCCAACATCCTTACGATGATACAAGTCACCCTGCACGTACTGGGTAGCTCTTTCACATCGTTCTTCGGCATCTTGGATACTATCGGCAGTGGTGACCAGGCCTAGAGCCCGGGAACCGGTGGTGAATACTTTACCATCTTGCTGGTTTACAGCGGCATAGAACACCATCCCACCCTCTGCTTTAATTTTTTCCTCATCCACCTTGATGGGTTGGCCTGCTTTTCCATTTTCAGGGTAACCATTGGGTACCAAGTATTTACAGACCGTTGCTTGGGGTTTGAACTGGGCTTTTTTAAGATTTCCATCCACCACCCCCTGACATAAATCCACCATACTGGTTTCCATAAGGGGTAAGACATTCATGGCTTCAGGGTCTCCGAAACGCGCGTTATATTCCACTAATTTAGGACCATCACGACATAACATGAACTGACCATAAAGAACCCCTTTATAGGGGCCAACTTCCTTTTTAACAGCATTAATAGTTTCTTCCATTACCTTTACCGCAGCATCATAATCTTTAGATCCAAGGAAAGGTAATAATCCATCTTTATCGGAGTAAGACCCCATTCCACCAGTTATGGGGCCCTGATCACCTTCGTAAGCATGAGGATGGTCCTGAGCTGCAGGCATGGGAATCAAGTGGTCGCCATCAACCAGAGCCTGTACTGTGAATTCCTCACCAATAAGACGTTCTTCCAGTACTACGCCGGCATGGCCCCCAATTTTATTATCAATAATCTCTTTAACATAATTTTTAGCATCTTCAGAATCTTTAAGATGTTCGCCCACTATTTTAACACCTTTTCCACCAGTTAACCCCACTGGTTTTACTACTACGTCCTGGGCAAATTCATCAATGAACTCTCCAGCATCTTCTACTGTGTTAAAGGACCCGTAGGCAATGGAACCAGATATGTTATGCTTGGTAAACAGAGCACGCATGAATGCTTTGTCTGTTTCGATTCTGGCGGCCTGCTGGGTAGGCCCCACACAGGGGATTCCGGATTCCTGTAATGTATCCACAATACCATGTTCCAGGGGTGCTTCCGGCCCGATTATGGCCATGTCCACATTCATGTCCAAGGCGTATTTTTTCACCATTTCAATGTCCATTTCACTACCAATCTTGAATTGGGAAATGCGAGCTATACCAGGGTTTTGATTACTCATTATTGAATAAATATCAGCGTCTCCGTGTATTGCCTGACAAATTGCGTGTTCTCTTGCTCCAGTTCCTACCACCAGAATCTTCATAATAACCCTCCAATTTTCTTAATATAAACATCTTTAATTTTAAACAAATATAATTCTTGGTTTCTTTTTTAAGGTTAAAATGGTCCCTTATAAGGTTGAAATGAGTCCCGGTATTAACCCTTAAGATTTCAATAATTCCAATCAAAGATTTCAATTGTTATTATATATACAAATACATATAACATAAAAACTAAATCGGCATAATGTAATAACAAGATTTTTTTCAGAATTGAAATTATTTCGATAAACACAATTAGGTGTCAAATATGAAGGGCAGTCAAGCCATAATAAAGTCACTAACCGATGAGGGAGTGGACGTAGTCTTCGGATATCCTGGAGGAGTCTTACTCCCCCTGTACGATGTAATCTACGATTCAGACCTCAAACACATACTGGTAAGGCACGAACAGTGCGCAGCCCACGCGGCAGATGGTTATGCTCGGGCTTCCGGCAAAGTAGGTGTCTGCATAGGCACCTCCGGTCCTGGAGCAACCAATCTGGTGACCGGTATCGCCACTGCATACATGGACTCCGCTCCTATCGTGGCTTTGGCAGGACAGGTAGGTACTTCCCTGATAGGTAACGATGCCTTCCAGGAAGTAGATACCATAGGTATGACCATGCCCATTAGCAAACATAGTTACCAGGCCATGGACCCCTCAGAAATACCTCAAATGATACGATCATCATTCTATATTGCCAGAACTGGTAGACCCGGACCAGTAGTGGTGGATTTACCCAAAGATGTCCAGGAAGGAGAGCTGGATTATCCTGAAAACATAACCATTGATCTACCGGGTTATAAACCCACTAAAAAAGGACACCCCCTGCAAGTTAAAAAGGCAGCTGAACTGATATTAAAATCTAAAAAACCAGTTATACTTGCCGGAGGTGGTGTGATACACTCCAGTTCATCAGAAGAACTACAACACTTATCAGAACTAATTGGAGCCCCAGTAGCCACCAGTTTAATGGGTAAAGGATGTTTCCCTGAAGACAATCCCCTATCACTCGGAATGCTAGGAATGCACGGTCGGGTGGCATCCAACATGATGGTAGACGAGTGCGACTGCCTGATTACAGTAGGGTGTAGGTTTTCAGACCGTACCACTGGTGATGTAAATAAATTCGCCCCTAACGCTAAAATAATACATATTGACGTTGACCCTGCCGAGATTGGTAAGAACATATCAGTGAACGTGCCCATTGTGGGTGATGCCAAGATCATCCTATCCCACCTCATCAGGATCATTTCCCAGACCAAGACTGTTAACAATCAGGACTGGACTGATTATGTTAAATCATTCTGTGCCAGTTGCATGCCACGCCTTTCATTTGATGACATGCCTCTGAAGCCTCAACAAGTTATAAAAGAGATTTCAGAAGCTATAACTGATGATACCATAGTTACCACTGATGTTGGTCAGAACCAGATGTGGATGGCCCATTATTTCACTTCCAGAAATCCCCGGAAATTCATATCCTCAGGGGGCCTGGGAACCATGGGATTCGGTTTCCCCTCAGCGATGGGTGCTAAAGTAGCCATGCCTGACAATGATGTGGTGGCTGTTTGCGGGGATGGGGGCTTTTTAATGGTCTGCCAGGACCTAGCCACAGTTAAAGAATACGACATCCCGGTGGTGGTTTGTGTAATGGATAACCGTTATCTGGGAATGGTATTCCAATGGCAAAAACTGTTCTATGAAGAAAGAATTTCCCAAACCAAGCTGGAAGCCATGCCTGACTTTGTTAAACTAGCAGAAGCATTTGGAGTGAACGCTCACCGGGTTGAACGCCCGGGTGAAATGAAAGAAACCCTTAAAGATGCTTTGAATTCGGGTGAACCAACTCTTATTGATGTGATGATCGATCCCAATGAAATCTTACCAATGGTGCCCCCGGGATGTGGTCTCACTGAGATCGTGGGGGAGTACGAGGTTGAAAGGGAAAATCCAGGAGAGATAACCTACCGACCTTCTGCCAAGGAAACGGGAGGGGATTAAAATGGATGAACAAAGAAGCCACATAATCAGCGCCATAGTAATGCACCGCCCCGGTGTACTGCAACGTGTATCAGGCCTTTTCACCCGTAGAGGTTTCAACATTGACAGCATCACCGTTGGCCCCTCAGAACAGGATGGACTGGCCCGTATGACCATTATATCCCGGGGTGATGAGAAAGTCCTGGAGCAGATTACCAAACAGCTGAACAAGATCATCGAGGTCATTAAAGTCCGGGATCTGGATCCTGAGGGAACTGTTATCCGGGAACTATGCCTCATAAAAACCCATGCCACCTCAGAAAGAGCCCGTTCAGAGATTATTCAGTACGCCAATATTTTCCGGGGCAGAATCGTTGACGCCGGACCAGAAAATCTTACCCTGGAGATTACTGGGACCTCTGAAAAAATTGACGCCCTTATTGATCTTTTAAGGAGTTTTGGTATCAAAGAAATATCCAGAACGGGGCCAACTGCCATATCCAGGGGTTCCAAGACCATATAGGAATTTCTTTAAAACCTTCATTCTTTATTTTTTTTCCTTATTATTAACATGGCTTAGCAGCTTAAATATTAAGGATCTTAAAATAAGCGGTTTGAACCTTCAAATGATGTTAGAATTCCTTAATTTTAACACAGGGCAAACTTTATTAATTAAACTCCATCAATATTAGACATATAAATTTGAACTAGAAAAAAATTTCTACATACCATTAGTTGTATTTCTTTTCCATTTTAAAAGAGGTGACCCCATGAAGATTTATTATGAGAAAGACGTGAATATGGACGTGCTTAAGGATAAAACCGTTGCAGTTATAGGATACGGGAGTCAGGGGATGGCCCAATCCCGAAATATGGCAGACAGCGGATTGGATGTTATTGTTGGACTGAGAAAGGGTGGAGATTCCTGGGAAACTGCAATATCCCATGATATGCCGGTTATGACTGTGGAAGAAGCCACCAAAGAGGCAGACGTTGTCCATGTACTGATCCCTGATGAAATACAGGCCCAGGTTTATGAAAAATCAATTAAAGATGGTTTAAAAGAAGGCAACACCCTGAGTTTCTCCCACGGATACAACATTCACTTCCAGTACATTAACCCGCCTAAGAAGGTGAACGTGACCATGATTGCCCCTAAAGGACCAGGTTCCACAGTGCGCCAGCAATATGTAGATGGTTTTGGAGTTCCCGGCCTGGTGGCAGTTGAACAGGATTATACCGGTGATGCACTTCAAGTGGCCCTGGCCATGGGACAGGGAAGCGGGTTAACCCGTGCCGGGGTACTGGAAACCACATTCAAGGAAGAAACTGAAACTGACCTCTTTGGTGAACAGGCAGTTCTCTGTGGAGGGGCTACAGAGCTCATAAAAGCAGGGTTCGAGACACTGGTGGAAGCTGGTTACCAGCCAGAAGTGGCTTACTTTGAAACTTGCCACGAACTCAAACTCATTGTTGACCTCATTTACCAGAAAGGATTCGCCGGAATGTGGAACGACGTCAGTAACACCGCTGAATTCGGCGGTTTAACCCGGCGTGACCGAGTCATTACTGACGAATCGCGGAAGGAAATGAAAAAGATCCTGGAAGAAATTCAAACCGGTAAATTTGCCAAGGAATGGGCTCTTGAAAACCAGTCCGGCCGGCCGCAACTCAACAGGATGCGAGCCATTGAAAGCGAACTGGAAATTGAAAAACAGGGCAAAAAGCTCAGGAAACTTTGTGGACTGGAAAAATAAACATCCACACACTATATTTTTTTTATTTAAAGACACAATTAATCTTGAAAGGGAAATAATAATCTTACTATTAATCACAGATTACATTTACACACGTCCCATGGTGAACATATGGTATTTGTAGGAATGGATCACGGCACTACTGGTGTTTCTTTTACAGTTTTACACCAAAACCCCCAACATCTCAAAATAGGCAGGGATGAGCTCTCATCTGGTGAAGTTCTGGCCATGGAAGAGCTTTCAAAAATAGTTGATTTAGATTCCATCCAACTAATGGCCATTACTTATGCCATGGGCGATGGCCTCAGTGAAATAAAGCCCCTGGAAAAGGTTAAAAATCGAGGAATTTTATCAATTGAAGGAGCGGGGAAAGTTACCGGAGGAGGAACCGCAGTTTACGAGGAAATTGAACAATCAGGTATCCCCACAATATTAATACCAGGACTGCACCAGGGTACCCCATGTTTGGATCCTCTTTTCCAGGCTGCCTATTCTCATCACGCCAGTGCCGAGAAGGTAAGCATATGTTACAATGCCCATCTGGAAACTGGTTATGATAATTTCATTGTATCCGATATCAGCTCTAACACCGTGAGTCTGCTCCTGGAAAATGGTAAGATCCGGGGTGCAGTGGATGCATGTCTTGGATCCATGGGCATTGTACATGGACCTCTTGATTTGAAAATGATCAGAGAGGTTGATGAAGGATTGAGAACTGCAAATCAATGTTTTTCTCATGCGGGGGCAGTTAAAGTGGCAGGGATAGATGTAAAGGTAGCAAACGCCAAGGATATTCTCTTTCAAATGTACCAGGAGGGAGATCCTAAGGCAGAACTGGCCCTGGAGACCATGCTAATGACTATTGCCATGGAAATATGGGGACTGGCTGGAATTGCCCATAATCCAATGGAAGGAGTAGTGCTTACTGGCTCGGTGGGATCTATGCAGGAACCATTTGATTTTTTTGGCAACCTGAAGGATAAAGTTGAAGATATTGGAGAAGTGGTAATGTTACCCCCTACCTCTGGTTCGGTGGGAAGTGCCCAGATTGCCAGGGCTGTTTTTGAAGGTACCCAGGACATACTTGGAATTGAAATCATTCAATAGCCTAATTTTAGCTAAATTCTGATTAGTTGAATATTCATGTTGAAAAATCATCAATTTAATTTTTAAAAAGGATTTAACGGATTTAAGTATTAAATAATAGTTAATATAATTTCTACTGTAGAAATTTTATTCAGGAGAGCATCACAATTATTGGTCTACTGTAGAAAAATCCCGTAAGATTAGGTACAAAAAAGATTTAAAAAATGAAAAATATGTCTACTGTAGAAAATACATTAGAATCTAATTGATTGCCATTAACATCAGCCATTATCTAACCTCCACCATAACCAGGACCATCGGTATGATCAGATATTTGGGTAGCAGCAGGTTTATTAAACATCCTAGAACTGAAAATCCTTTCCTTATAACTTTCATTATGATTTTTTGCCACTAATTTTCTCTTTAAGGGCAAGTTATCAACAAGTTCAAGGTAGTCGGATCGATACAAAAGACCGCTTGAATCCAATTTAATCCATGTCAACAACTGGTGAACTTGAATTTCAGCAGCCACCCCCACAGTACGAGTCCCAATATAACGTACCGTAGAACCTATTTTAATTATCCTGTTTCTGCAATCCTTTGCTTCCATCTAATTCACTAACAACAGACGTTTAATTATTAATAGGACTTTTATGATTCATATTAAACGAAAAACTTTAAATATCCTCTTTTATTTAAAAATATTTTTTTTGAGGGGATTTAGATGATATGATACTTAAATAAATGAATTAAGGAGATTGATTATTGTAAGATGTACTAATTAAAGGTTGCAATGATTTAATCCATCCAATCAACCATTTTTTCCAAAGAAGAGGTGGCATCCAATGAAATAGGAGTCAATGTGGCACAATTTTCATGCTTAAGGGTATGGACATCAGTGCCCAACTCATCATCTTCCACCGAATCACCGTCAATCCAGTAGTAAGGTCTTCCTCTAGGGTCCAGGCGCTCTTTGATATGAACTCTGTACATTCTGTCCCCTAAACGGGTTAATTTTAAGCAGTCATTTTTTGGATGTGAGGGAATGTTTAAATTTAAAAAATCCACTCCTTCTGGTAAACCCTTTTCCAGAATCATTCTGGCCACCCTTTCGGTCATTTTTTGTGCATGGGAAAAGTCAATATCCACATGCCCATCATGAAACTTGATATCTCCCCTGGTAACCTGCAGAGAAACTGAAAGTGCAGGAATACCATGGACAGCCGCCTCCATTGCCGCCCCAATTGTTCCAGAAGTTGTTAGCTCGGATTTACCAAGATTTTCACCAATATTTATTCCAGAAATTACTAAATCGGGTTTTTTATCGGCAATCTGGAAGATTCCAATGATTAACGCGTCGGTAGGTGTACCTGATACCATGTAAGCTTCCCCACCATCAAGCATGTGAGTGTTGGTAACCCTTATAGGCTCGAAAAGGGTTAAAGCATGGCCTATTCCACTTTGCTGAGTTGCAGGGGCAACAACAAGAGTTTCTCCCAGTTTTTCTGCTGCTTTTTTAGCAGCGATGATGCCAGAGGAGTTAACTCCATCGTCATTAGTGATGAGAATGGTCATAGACGCAAATTTATACCTCAACATCTAAATAGTTTGCGTGGAATTAATCAGTTGATGAGGGGAACAGTTTTAAGTATAAAGAAATAGAAAACAAATATTATCATCTAGTAAATAAAGAAATTATGAGGTGATGTTATATCATCACTGTTAGAAGGTGGGGGAATTGGATAAAAACAGATTAGTCAAATTCATGGCAAGGGTAATGGAAGAATCCGGCTTCAAGGTCTACCGTAACTTCCAGACTTCCCGACACATCATTGACATCTACGGAGTTCTACCCACCATCCTTGGAGATATTGGGGTGGTTGTAGCCTGTAAAAATTATGATGACCGCTGGGAAGTAGGTCTGGATGTTTTAAAGGAAATGGAAATGGTGGGAAAAACCCTCAAAGCCTCCAAGATCGTGGTAGTTACCACCTCTTACTTCACCAAAAGCGCAGTGAACTACGCTGACCGTAGAAATATAAAGATTATTGATAAAGATGGTCTAGTGACACTGGCTAAGAAATTTTCAGCCAAAAACGATGCATACAGTGGAGTACAAGTATACGATGATGAAGGTGGAGAAGGAACACCTCCCGAAATTACCGAGGAATACAGTCCTTCATCAGAAACAGCTTCTTCATTTCCGAAAACATCTTCCTCTTCAAGCTTCTTCAGCAGAGGGAAGGGAAGTCTGGATCGGGCCACTAAATCCAGATCATTTTCCATGCCAGAGGGGCCTGGACTTAAACCACTCTTAACCAATACAATATCCCTGATAATCATTGTATTCGCACTTTCATCAATTATTACCTATTTCATTAGCATGGGATACACGAATACTGCTATTTTAGGAATTGCCAAAATATTAATTTCCGCAGTGTTATCCTACGGCCTAGTGATGGCTATTGAACGTGACGTCACTACCACATTGAGCAAAGGAACCATAGTATTCTTTGTTTCCCTCCTGATCTACGTTATCATGATTATAGTCCTTTAAAATTCTTTTTTTAACAATTTTTTAAGAATCTCCATTAAATTGTTTAATAACAAATTTAATTCTTAAATACCTTCTTTTCCTTTACCCTATCAGTTTAGATCATGGGAGAATTATTCAAATCTAAACCATTTAATAATCAAACTAAAAAATGACCGTGGATAAAATATCTAAAAAATTTGTATTCAGGTGGGAAGTTAGTAGGGAAACATCATGCGTGGATTCCAAACTTAAAAATAGGGCTCATTAAAAATACATGAAAAGGTTAGTTTTAATTAGCAGGTTAAAATTATTCCTGGTCTTTTTATCAACCATTATTTTAATCTAGTGAATTGACGCCCATTAGTTTCAAAATGAGTTTAGTATGATAAAAAAGAAATGGGCCGGAGGAGATTCGAACTCCTGATCACCTCGTTGTAAGCGAGGTATCATACCCCTAGACCACCGGCCCGAGTTGAAATAAGATTTTTTTATTAGAATTTCATGCTTATTAAGCAAGAAAATAACAATCACTAAATGAATAATAGGTTTAAAATGGGCCGGAGGAGATTCGAACTCCTGATCACCTCGTTGTAAGCGAGGTATCATACCCCTAGACCACCGGCCCATACTAGGTACTTCCATGGTTTGGTAGGGAAGTTATATAAAGTTTTCCAAGAGTGCCCGGTGACATTGAAAAAAAGTTTATACTAATTTGTTTTTTTGAGCTAGAAAACTGCGTGAACAATATTAATGTATGGTGGTTTAATGCATACTTGTGAAGGAGGGGTATTGCTGCAAATACAATTTATACTAGTTTAACCAATAAGATTCAAGATAAGATCATTATTTAATTTTGAGGGATAACATGGCCTTTGACGAGTCAGGAAAAATATGGTTCAATGGAGAATTCGTTGATTGGAAAAAAGCGAATGTTCACGCATTATCACACGTTGTACACTATGGTTCAAGTGTTTTTGAAGGAATACGTTGCTATAAAACTAAAAAGGGTCCGGCAGTGTTCCGGTTGGCAGAACACGTGGCGCGTCTCTACAATTCTGCCAAGATATACAGGATGGGAATTCCTTACTCCCAGGAAGACTTTGGTCAAGCTATTCTGGATACAATTAAGATTAACCAGTTGGATGCCTGTTACATCCGCCCGGTGATCTTCAGAGGTTATGGAGAGCTAGGGGTTTACCCACTTAACTGTCCTGTGGAGTCTATCATCGCGGTTTGGGCCTGGGGAAAGTACCTTGGAGAGGAAGCCTTAGAAGTCGGGGTAGACGTTGGCGTTTCCACTTGGCGCCGTATGGCCCCCAATACCATGCCCAACATGGCCAAGGCTGGTTCCAATTACATGAACAGTCAGCTGGCTAAAATGGAAGCAGTGGCCAATGGGTACGACGAGGCCATAATGCTGGACTACCAGGGAATGGTGAGTGAAGGTAGTGGTGAAAACATTTTCATTGTAAAGGATGGAATCCTGCACACCCCACCACGTGCTTCTTCATTACTGGATGGTATCACCAGGAATTCGGTGATCACCCTGGCCCAGGAAATGGATCTGGAAGTTAAAGAAGAAGAAATACCACGGGAAATGCTTTACATTGCGGATGAACTCTTTTTAACTGGTACCGCTGCAGAAATCACGCCTATCCGGTCTGTTGACCAAATATCTGTTGGGAATGGTAAACAGGGAGCTATAACGAAAAAATTGCAGGATAAGTTCTTCGCAATTTTAGAAGGTGATGCCAAGGATACCTATGGATGGCTCACTTTCATCTAATCAAAGACTAGGAATCTTTTAAAATTTTTTATTTTTTCCTTGAATGATTTTAATTTTCAGCAATACTGGATAGAACCTGAAATCTTGGTTGAATTTTGGTGAAATTTACCGGGAAAAGATATGATAATGAGATTAAATATGGGAAAAAACTTATTTTTAAGCTAATCAAATACTTGATTGGTACAGCTGAACATTTCCTGAGGGTATAATAAAAAATCTGTATTAGTAAATAGTTATAAGTTATAACTTAAAAGTTATAAATTAAACCTTATAAGTAAGGTTTAATATGTAACCCTAATGATCAATTGAATTCAGTCAACATGAAAAAAAGTGAATTATCAAATTTGCAAAAACCGTCTAAATAAAATAAAAATTGTCATTAAAATAATGGAGAATTAAATTATGGACATCATTCAAGCAATTATCATGGGCGCAGTTCAAGGATTAACCGAATTCTTACCAATAAGCAGCTCAGCACACCTAGTATTAATCCCAGAAATAATAGGGGCACAATCAAGTTTAGCCTTTGACACACTTCTACACGTTGGTACACTAGTAGCAGTAATCGGATACTTCTGGAAGGATATACGGGCCATGATTAAAGCATTCCTATCCAGCATAGTTGATATTTTCAGAGGAAACTTTAGAGAAGGTATAAATGAAGACCCCTTCAAGAAACTAACCTGGCTGGTAGTAGTGGGCACCATACCCGCCGGATTGATGGGAATTCTCTTTAAAAGCGAGTTTGAAAGCCTATTCAACTCCATAGCAGCAGTAAGCCTTTTCCTCATAATAACCGGGATTATTCTATGGAGTGCAGAATGGATTTCAGACCGAAACCGTGAAAAAAATATCAAAGGAAAAGAAATTAAGGAAGTTAGTTTTACCAATTCCCTCATTATCGGTATTTTCCAAGGATTTGCCATTGCCCCTGGGATATCCCGTTCCGGGTCCACCATAGCTGCAGGATTATTTTCAGGCCTGGAAAGAAAGTTAGCAGCGCGTTACAGTTTCTTACTTTCCATACCAGCCATACTGGGAGCTGCACTAATACAGGCCAAGGACATTGCTGGTTTTGACGCTGGAATGGAAGTGATGATTGCTGGATTCTTATCTGCAGCCATATTCAGTTACCTGGCAGTTAAATTTATGATGGGATACATTCAAAAGCATAGCCTGCGAATATTCGCCTATTACTGCTGGATTATTGGTATTTTAACCCTGATTATAACCTTGGCCTGGAAATAAGTACCTAATATAAGTAAATAAAATAGGGGAGTATTCTCCTTTTTTTTGAACCCCTAATTTAAGGCCAGATTAATAAAAACTCTTAAAAAAAACACCTTATAAAGTTCATTCAATTTTATTTGATCTTTGCCAGTACAGTGCAGGGAGCACTGTCAATTCCTTCCACTTGCCATGGTATGATCATGATTTCTTCTAGGTACGTTTCGTTTGGGAGAGATTGAAGATTCAAGTCCTCCACAAAGAGAAGTGGTTTGCCTAGTTCT
Organism: Methanobacterium sp.; assembly: GCA_030539815.1. Lineage (GTDB taxonomy): Archaea > Methanobacteriota > Methanobacteria > Methanobacteriales > Methanobacteriaceae > Methanobacterium. Next base: position 7,153 of record JAUNXM010000008.1, on the reverse strand, counting down.
GCATTTTGCTGGAAAGCAGTCTGGTGAACTTCAACCATCTCAGGCATACGACCGTAACGAGACATGGACACCGTGTCGATAGCCAAACACCGCAGTTTAGGGAGTTTAACGCGCAGATAGGATACTGCCTCCGGTGAAATTCCTGGATTTTCAGTCAGGTATTTTTCGGGGTCATTTTTACGGTATTTCCCAAATCCTGTGCGTATTAAGATGCAATCGAAATCAAGCTGATCTGATTCAAACTGTCCTAGTGTAATGAAATCTTCCTTATTTATGAGTTCATCTGGTGTTTTAGGGCAATCAAAGAGGACCGGTTTGTGAAATGTTAGTTCATCAGGAGTATAAGTATAAATAGGCCGACCATCCCCTAGGAAGTGTGCCGGAGCATCCACGTGGGTTCCGGAATGATTCTCTACAGTTATTACTGAAGTGTTGTAATCGTCCCCCTGGGCAATCTGAGTTTTGGGGGTTATGGTTATTTTGGTAAGGTCCGGGTGGACCGGAGTTTGGATAGTAAGGTTGTAGGAGATCCTAATGTACCGATAATTCATATCCTTATTCTTTTTATCAGTTACCATCCCATCACTCTGACCGGTTTTTAACCTATTACCTGTTTTTTAGATTAAATAACTCTCAACAGGGTGGTTACTGTCATGATTAATATGGAAAATGTTTTCCAATCACCAAAAATGTCAATTAAAAGTATTTAGAAAATTTTTCTACATAAATCCTCAGTTTTAGCCCGTATATCATCAATAGATACTCCTTGAAGCTTTGCAGCTAACATGGCCCCCCCAGCACCAGCACCTTCTTTCACAACTCCTTGAGTGTACTGTTGAAGTCCCGGGTTTTCGGATTTTTCAAATCCAGGATCAACTGCGTAGATGTTTATGGGTGCAATTTGCTGGGCAATGTAGTTAATATCGGCAGTTTCATCGGTGGCCACGAATATGGTGGTGGCTATGGAAACATCCTCGAAACTAAACCCTTCAACTGCTTTTTTAAGGAATGCACATATTGCAGTCATCTGGGTTCCCCCAGCCAAAGTTACCGGCACCTTACTGCCTGCTGTGATTCCAGCCACAGCCGGGATCATAGGATCCCCAACAACACCCACTGCCTGGAATGGATCCAAGGGAATATCATCAGCCAACCCCGCGGCCTTCAGGCCTGTTTCAACTGTCTGGCGTTTTAGTGTGTGTGGATTTTCAGGTGTGCTCCCACTCACCTTTCCCCAAGCATCATAGCCCAGGGCCTCCAGAACACCCAGTGCAGTGGTGGTACCCGCAGGGGTGCTTTCACCTATTATCAGGTGATCAGTGAGTTTGGAAAGGGTTTTACCTAACATTTTTCCCTTATTAAATATTTCCACAGGGTTATTAACAGCCACCCCGGTTTCAATATTTCCACCCTGTTTATGGTTAATATTCACGTAAGGAATGGAAGGTTTGATGGCTGAACCTGCATCCGCAACCAGGAAAGGAATTCCTGCTATTTCAAGTGCGGCTTTGGTAATCACTGCAGGAGTGGGAGCTGCTTCTCCCTCCACAACTGTTTGGGGGATTTCAGGGAGACAATGAGGTGCGCCGCGGAGTATTAATTCAACATCGGCTGCAGGAGTGTAATCTGTTAATTCAGGTGATGCTCCTGCACCGGTTATTCCAGGGATACGTGAAGTAAGAGTAGTGGCAATTACACATAAAAATAATGAATTCTTATTCTTTAATTTGTGGAGTTTATCTCGTGATCCGAAGCTTTTAATGGATGTATCCATACCTATTCCCCTTTTAAAAATAATTAAACATGGTACTATTTATGGTAATATTTTAATTTTTCCAGTTAAAATTTTGTTTGACTATAAAATTGGGTGAAGTTCTATATAAAATAATTTTCTTGAGATACTTGTTTCATTGACTTAATTAAATGAAAATTAAATAACGATGAAAAAGAGATAAGGAGTAGTGGGGATGGATCCACTAAATTTATTAAATTTGATTATACTTATTATAAAAGGAAATAATAAATAATTAAAGCATTTTAATTCAAATATAAATTGATTTGGGATGTTAGAGCGTGATATGATTGATATGTATTGGTTTAGAGGGAACAGCAGAAAAAACTGGTGTGGGAATAGTAGATTCAGAAGGTAACATTCTAGCCCTACAGGGTCGGGCCTTACTTCCTGAAAAAGGGGGAATTCACCCCCGTGAAGCAGCAGAACACCATGGAGAAAATTTGGTTCCACTCATAAAAAAATCCCTCGATGAAGCAAATTTAAAACCAGAAGACCTGGACCTGGTGGCCTTTGCACGGGGGCCTGGCCTGGGCCCGGCCCTGAGAACCGTGGCCACCGCTGCCAGAAGCCTGGCCTTATCAATTGATATCCCAGTTGTAGGTGTTAACCATTGTGTAGGGCATATTGAGATTGGTAGACTGACTACTGGCTGCCAGGACCCCCTTACACTCTATGTAAGTGGGGGTAACACCCAAGTTACTGCCTTTGATAGTGGGCGGTACCAGATATTTGGAGAGACCTTGGACATTGCCATTGGAAACTGCTTGGATCAGTTCGCCCGTACAGTGGGATTGGGACACCCTGGAGGTCCCAGAGTTGAAGAACTGGCACTTGCTTCTGATAACTATCTGAAATTACCCTACACCGTGAAAGGAATGGATCTTTCATTCTCAGGCTTACTTACTGCTGCTATTCGTAAATACGAATCCGGAGCTAGCCTGGAAGATGTGTGTTACAGTTTACAGGAAACAACATTTGCCATGCTGGTAGAGGTGACTGAAAGGGCCCTGGCCCATTCTAAAAAATCAGAAGTCCTCCTGGTGGGCGGTGTAGCCGCCAACCAGCGCTTACGGGAGATGATGGAAATCATGACCCGGGAACACTATGCTGAATTTTACATGCCCGAAATGAGGTACTGCGGAGATAATGGGGCCATGAACGCCTGGCTGGGTTTGTTAATGTATCAGCACAACCCTCATCTGAAAATGGAGGACACCCATGTTATACAACGTTTCCGTACCGATCATGTAGATGTTCCTTGGATGGAAAGATCAGCCCAGAAACTGGAACTTCCCATGGAACTGATGGCTAAAGGTGCTGAGGCCAACATCTGCAAAGATCATTATCTGGATGAAGAAGTTCTCCTAAAAAAGAGAGTGGTTAAGGGTTACAGGATCCCGGAGATCGACGGATACCTACGCAGGATAAGGACCAAAAATGAAGCCAAACTCCTGGGAGATGCCAAGCGATGTGGGGTAGTCACTCCCCTGGTTTATGATGTGGATCTTATAGAAAGTATCATTACCATGGAAAAGATTGTGGGAACCGAGGTAAAGGAGATTTTCAGTGGGAAAAATTCCCGGGAGTTAGCCGATATAAGGGCCATCTCCAGGATCATTGGGGAAAACATTGCTCAACTCCATGACTGTGGTATAATACATGGCGATCTAACTACCAGCAACCTTATTCTCCGCGATGAAGGGGATACTGTGGTTTTCATTGATTTTGGCTTGGGTAAGATTTCTGACTTAATTGAGGATAAGGGAGTGGATCTTCTGGTGTTTAAAAAGGCTATTAATGGCATCCACCATGATATTAGCCAGGAATGTTTTGATTCCATTATTGAAGGATATGCAGGTGCGCAAGATTCCAAAGAAGTAGTGGCCAAAATCAAGGAAATCGAAGGAAGGGGACGTTATACTTGATCTCGATCTCTAATAGTATTTCTTATTCAGTTCAACTGATCTTACAGCCCATTCTTATAAGTTATAAATGATAAGTTATAAGTTAATTTTTATTGGTTATTTCAATTTCTCTTTAAAGTTATGGATTGCCAAATTTTATTTCATTAGTTTATTTAAAAATATTTGAAAATAAAAATCTGAAAAAAAAGAATAATATATAGCCCTTTAAAGCTATTCTTCAAGTGTGGAAAGATCTCCAAGGTCTTTTCCTTCTTCCTGGGCACGTAGCACCCGGCGCATAATCTTGCCACTCCTGGTTTTTGGTAACTTATCAACTTCTGCTATTTCTCCCAGAACAGCCACAGGCCCCAATTCGTAACGTACATGTTTCTGGAGATCCTCAATAACATCAGTAGTTAACTGGTAACCTTCTTTGAGTATGACGAAAGCTTTTATAACCTGTCCCTTGACAGGGTCAGATTTCCCAATAACTGCTGCTTCAGCCACTGCTGGATGAGAGGAAAATGCTGCTTCCACCTCGGAGGTACCAACCCGGTGACCAGCAATTTTCAGTACATCATCAGAACGGCCCTGTATCCAGATGTAACCATCCTCATCCTTCCGGGCCATATCCCCAGCGCGGTAAACTCCACCCGGCAAGTCTTTCCAGTAAACATTAATAAACCGTTCCTCGTCCTGGTAAAGGGTTCTGAACATGGCCGGCCACGGCCTTTTAATCACTAAGTATCCATCTTCACCTACAGGTACAGGTTTACCAGTATCATCCACCACATCAATATCCACACCAGGCAGCGGAAGTGTGGGTGAACCAGGTTTAAGAGGGGAAACTGGTAATGGTGATATCATATGCATTCCAGTCTCAGTCTGCCACCAAGTATCCATTATGGGAGTTTTTTCCTTTCCAATATTTTTGTACAACCACATCCAGGCTGCAGGGTTCACCCACACTGCCCAGTATCTTCAGCGAGGAAAGGTTGTAGTAGGTTGGATATTTACTCCCGTACCTCATAAGGTGTCTTACCGCCGTTGGCGAAGTGTAAAGCTTAGTTACCCCGTACTTTTCTACGATCTTCCACCATATTCCCGGGTCAGGATAGTCCGGTGCTCCCTCGTATACCAGGGTGGTGGTTCCCAGTAGCAATGGGCCGTAGAGAAGGTAACTGTGACCGGTGATCCAGCCTATATCACCGGTACACCACCAAAGGTCACCGTCATGGATGTCGAACACCGTTTTCAAGGTGGTAGCCACCCCCACCATGTAACCAGCAGTAGTATGCAGAACTGCCTTAGGCTTTCCCGTGCTTCCAGAGGTGTATAGTATGAACAGGGGATCTTCAGAGTCCATTTCCTCCACTGGACATTCATCCAGCTCACCTTCCAGGAGTCTTTCGTAGAATATTTCCTTACCACTTAGTTCAGAAATTTTTATGGGATTTCCAGTGTGTTTCACCACAATAGTGGTTTCAATGGTGGGACATTTGAGGAGGGCCTCGTCAACTATTCTTTTAAGATCGATTATTTTCCCCCTCCTGTAGGTTCCATCAGCGGTTATAAGAACTTTGGCTTCAGCATCGTTCATCCGCTCCACAAATGCGCCGACACTCAATCCGGAGTACACCACACTGTGGATGGCCCCAATTTTGTTACAAGCTAAGATCGAGACCAGTAACTCAGGACACATAGGCAGGTACATAGAAACTGTGTCCCCCTTCTCCACCCCTAAATTTTTAAGGGCGTTAGCCATTTTATTCACTTCACGGTAGAGTTCGTAATAGGTGAGTTTTCGCTCATCACCCCTTTCATTGGCGTATAGTATAGCCACCTGATTCCTTTTATCAGTGTGTATCCACCTGTCCACAGCATTGTAAGCCAGGTTTATTTTACCATTGGTAAACCACTTGTAGAAGGGTTTTTGGCTTTCATCAAGGACTTTATCCCATTTTTGGAACCATTCGAATTGTTCAGCCTTTTCACCCCAGTACTTCTCCAGATCTTTACCCTTCTCTATTTCGGCCTCCCAATTCTTCACATGGGCCTCTTCCACCAACATGTAATTAGGTTTAAAAAGTTTTTTACCACTGTTTGAAGTATTTACGTTGCTTACCATGGGTCTTCACCGTTAAATTTTTATTATTTTTGTATTTACCTGAAATAAGCTTTTTTACATTAACACCTGAATTCAAACTACCAACTTCCAGGAAACAATTAAGTATAATATTTTATTATTTTTTTATTACTAAGACTTTGGCTATTTTTTCAATTGTGAATGAAATATATAAAAATCCACTATTAACTAGGTTAATTAATTATATTAGAAATTGGCCTTGTATAACTGTCTTCCAGGAATTTCATTATAAGATTGGTAAAATAAAATGGAAATTTTAATCGAATATTCACAACTTCATTTTTAGATCTTGGTTCTAGTCTATTATTAAGTCATGTTCATCTTTTGACAATCTTTTAAAGGCTTAAGAAGTATATAAATCCAACTGTTAAGTAATAAACAAAATACGAAAAACATTACTGAATTCTTCATTTTTAAATCATTCAGTAAATAATTAAGAAGTTAACGAGCGAATATGTAGATTAAATAGTTCAACAAGATTAATTCTTTTAAAATACCAAATTCAGGGTTATTCATGAGATTCATCAATGCACCTTTGGTCGTGCGGTAAGTTAGCTCTAAAAAAATAAATTAATGGGTAAGTTTTATCAGTCCATTGAAACCACTAATTAATGTTAACAAGGATGGAATTTATGAATTGATGGTGGGAACTCAATGGACCAAGATGAAGATTCTTTATGCATAACATTTATAACCGGTAACCAACACAAAGTAAAAGAAGCTCAAGGAATCTTCCGCCAGTTCAATATCCAGGCGGAACACATTGACCTGGGATACCCTGAAATTCAGGGAGAGCTAATTGATGTAGCTCGTTTTGGGGCAAAAGATGCTTCCAGGCGGCTGGGAAAACCTGTCATTGTTGAAGATGCTGGTTTATTTATTAAAGCTCTTAACTGGTTTCCTGGAACATATTCCGCATATGTGCAAGACACCCTGGGCAATCAAGGTATTTTAAAGCTGATGAATAATGTCGAGGACCGTTACGCTGAGTTCAGGTCGGTAATTGGGTTTGCAACACCCAAAACCGAGCCCGAGACTTTTTTAGGCGTAGTCGGGGGACAAATAGCACATCAGGAAAAGGGAAAGCATGGTTTCGCCTATGATCCACTTTTCATACCAGAAGGACACTCCCTAAGCTTTGGAGAACTAAGCCGAAAGGAGAAGAATGAATTTTCCCACAGACGCCAGTCACTGGAAAGTTTTGCCCAATGGTATAAGGATTTTATAAGCAAATAAATGGCTTAAAAAGTTTGAAACTCACGATCCTGTATTAAATAACATAAATTAATCTACTGAAATTAGCAGATT
>JAUNXM010000141.1 GCA_030539815.1 Methanobacterium sp. | reverse complement strand
TACTCAGTATTTATCAAGCAATAATTCCACTTCTTGGGTAGACGATAAGTTTTTCAGTGCTTCGTATTCTGTTTTTTTAACTGCTAAATATGACTTGGAAAGATCCTCTCCCAGGGCATTTAAAATTACCTCGTCCTTTTCAAGGTTATCTAGTGCTTCCCCCATATTTCCAGGTAGTGGTCTAATTCCAAGCTTATCCATTTCTAATGGTGAAAATGTGGCAGGATCCTGTTGCACTGGTTCTTCCAGTACCATTTGCTTATGAATACCATCCAGTCCTGCTGCTATCACTACCCCTAGAGTTAGGTAAGGGTTGGAAGTTGCATCCACAGTTTTAAGTTCAAAATGCCTTATCTTACCATCATCCTCCCGAATTACCCTGATGGCAGCTTCCCGGTTGTTCAAACCCCATACCTGATATGCCCCGCTCCACATATGTGGACGTATCCTGCGGTAAGATCGGGGGATGGGGGTAGTGATGGCCATAAATGCTGGTAAATGGTGTATAATCCCGGCTATGAATTGTTTTCCAGTTTCACTAAGACCATATTGGCTTGCAGGATCATGTAAAATGTTCTCACCATCCTTCCACAGGCTGAGGTGGAGATGGCAACCGCTACCAGCCTTGTCCGGGAATATTTTGGGTAAAAATGATCCTAGAAGATTGTGTTTACTGGCTACGGCCTTTACTGTTTCCCTGAAGACGATCTGATCACTGGCAGCCTGCAATGCATCGGTGTATCCCACGGTTATTTCCTGCTGACCCGGACCAGACTCAGGGTAGTACTGTTCAACGGTTATGTTCTGGGCAATTAGGGCTTCAACTATATCCATCACGATATCGTGATTCAAATCCATGGAAAATGAAGAAGAAAAGGGAGTAAAATCTGAAGGTTGAATCAACAAACCATTACCATTGTTTTTATTATTTTTACCATGCGTATTATCCTGATGATTCTCATTATCCCTATTATCTCTATTATTATTCTTAGCATTTTTTAGAAGATAAAATTCATTTTCAAAGGCTGCTTTAACTTCTAAACCTTCTTTTCCCAGTTGAGTGATGATTTTTTTCAAAAAACCCCGTGGACAGTTCTCCCAAACCTTTCCTTCATGTAACATGTCTCCCATAACCCGGGCATGGCCCGGAGCATAGGGTATTGGTGTTAAAGTCGACATATCGCCCTTTAATGTTATTTCTCCCACAGGATCCAAGCCACACCCTGCTACCACGCCGTCGTACATCACTGGAACTCCCTGTTGGCCACGGGAAATACCCACGGCGACCTCCTGATCCTCCACTGAATCCACGTAAACTGCCTTCGCCCGAATGATATTTGCATTATCACACCATAATACGCGTATAAAACGGATTTGGGAATTTGATATGTCTTTTATTCTGTTCATAACGTCACCGTTGGCCTTATAATAAATGATTATGACTTCAAATTATTTAACTGTGATGATTGATCAGGCCAACGCCCAGTAATGAAATAAAATAAAGATTTTATACCTTATCTAAGATTTTAATGCTTATCAACCATGCGAGAAATCAATCTGCTTAAGTATGATAATCTATTGAATAATAAAAACTAGGAGTTTAGATTATTTATCCATTCCCGTCAATCTCTTTAATTATGGCCTCATGCATTCTTCGGATAAATTCTATTCGTTCCTCATACTTTAAAACATCTAAATATCCCTGTGATACTAAGTTAAAGGCAAATGGGGATGGAATTTTAGTATTTATCTGTTTAATCTCCATTTTACCATTTTCTATTAATTCCAAAACTTTCCGTGCATTTTTAACATCCATGAAGTCTTCAGTGACCTCTCGACGGGCCTCTTTTAGTATGGGGAAGTTGGGATCCAGTTCCTTAACGAACTTCAAGAGGATCTTACCCTTTACCTGCTGGCGGCCCACAGACTTCTCCTGACCTTTATAACGGCGGAGAATCATTAGTGAACGTCCAGCACAATGACGGAAACGTCCTGCTAGTGTTTCAGTACGGTCGATCGCCTCTTTAAGGAATTCTGACAGGTTTTCCGGGTTAAGTTCATTGAAAGCCTCCAGGGCACCGATCTTGCCTTCACTGGAGAGGTAAAATCCATTATCGGATATGGAGATCATCACATCGTGCCGGTACCTCCTGGCAATAACGTAGGCCAGGGCACGGCTGAGAGCATCGTTAACCCTCCTACCGAAGAGGGAATGAAACACCACGAACTTACGGCCACCAAAACCAGTATAATACTCCACAAGGAGGGTTTTAAGGTTGGGAACCACTGCGTAGAGGTACTGCTCCCGGAAATACTGGTAAATAGAGTTAGCAGCATTATGATCTAGGTAGAGGTAGTCGTGTATGAATTCAATGATCTCACTCCTACTCCTGCCCTTTTTAAACTCCCACTCCAGAATACCCCGGAATTTCTGAATGGCTAGGGCCAGGTCAAATGATAGTGGTAATTGTTCAGAAAACCAGGAGGGAATAGTAGGAGGGCCTGATGCCGGGCTTACGTTAACACTCATCCCCCTGGCGTAGTTAAAACGGTAGATCCGACCGCCTAGAACGAAACTATCCCCCTTTTTGAGTTTTTCCATGAAATCTTCTTCAATGCGGCCCACTACCTCGCCACCGCATTTCACCACAGCAGCGCTACGGTCGGGTATGGTTCCAATATTGGTGGAGTATAGCATGCGGGCCAGCTTTCCCCTCCGTCCCATACGGTTTTCATCCCAATCCACCCATATCTTGGCATACACATAACGATCCTCCAGGCGGGTGTACTCACCAGCCAGGTAACTTAAAACACTTTTATAATCATCATCCGAGAGTTCACGGTAAGGATAACTCCCACGAATAAGTTCCAGGGCTTCATCCAGATCCCAACGTTGTTCAATGGCCATACCATAGATTTGCTGGCTTAAAACATCCAGACAGTTTTCAGGGATGTGTATTTCATCAATCTTCCCTTCCAAAGCGTTTTTTAGGATGAGAGCACATTCCACCAGGTCGTCCCGGTCCACCACCATCATCCGTCCCTTGGATTTTTGGTGGAGTTGGTGACCACTCCTACCAATCCTCTGCAGGGCCCGGGAAACAGATTTAGGGCTGGATACCAGCACCACCAGGTCAATATAACCAATATCAATCCCTAGTTCCAGGCTGGTGGAGGAAACAACCACCTTCAATTTTCCTTCCTTTAATTTATTCTCTGCATCCAGGCGATGTTCACGGGAGAGGCTGGAATGGTGGGCCATGATGTTCTGGTCATGGTAACTATCTGGGTACCGTTTTTTGAGGTTGAAAACCACGCTCTCGGTACCACTACGGGTGTTGGTGAAGATAAGTGTGGTCTGATGTTCCTGGATAAGGTCATGTAGCATCCGGTACATGGACTTATTGGTTTCATCTGGTTCTGTGGCTATAATGTCTTTAACCGGGCAGATTACTTCCATGTCCAATTGTTTTAAATAATTAACATCCACAATGAGGCAGTCACGGGGCTGGCCATAATGGTAGCCCACCAAGAATTCAGCCATCCTCTCAAGGGGATGGACAGTGGCACTGAGTCCTATGCGCACAAACCCTCCGGTGAGGTGTTCCAGTCTCTCCAGACTCAGACTGAGGTGCACTCCCCGTTTATTCTCAGCCAGAGAGTGGATCTCATCCACAATCACGTACCTGATTTTGGATAACTTCTCCCGGAACTTTGGCGCGCAGAGCAAAATGGAAAGGGATTCAGGGGTGGTTATCAGGATGTGAGGTGGATTTTTAAGCATCTTAGACCTTTCATACTGACTGGTGTCCCCGGTACGCACTGCCTTACGGATACCTAGCTGGTGACCAGATATTTTCTCAATCTCTGATAAGGGTTCTTCCAGGTTCTTTTCAATATCATTATCCAGAGCCTTTAATGGGGATATGTACAGGCAATAAACCCTGTCCTCCAGGATTCCCTGGTCTGCCAGGCGAGTGAGTTCACTGATAATGGACAGGAAGGCAGTGAGGGTTTTACCAGAACCAGTGGGTGATGAGACCAGCACATTTTTCCCATGGTGTATGTCCACGATAGACTGGCGCTGTGCCTCGGAAAAGGTTTCAAACTTGCCCTGGAACCATTCCCTGGCCCAGGGATGTAAAATCTTGTAAATATCCTTATCAGAATATTTCTTATCCTGTTTTAATATCATTTTATCGATAGTGGGGACTTATTTAAATTTCCTTATTATTATCCAAGTATTTCCTTAAAATTATTGAATTTAATGAATCATGTTCTTTTTAATAAATTTTTTAGTGAATTATGCATATAGTGCACAGGGGTCCTTTTTTTAATGTTGGTTATCTTTAATTTGGTAATTTTCAGTCAAAATTTATAAAATGGGCGTCATAGGGGTATGGTTCCTGTTGAACTTTTAATAGATGTTTTATGGTGCCAAAGTAGAATGTTTCAAAGTTTTCAACACCGATGACCTTCATATTATTAAGATTAGCTTCTTTCAGGAATGGGGAGAGAGGTTTCTCGTGCAGAACATCGGATCCTTCGGTGATGAAGTTGAAAGATGGCATTACGATGATTTTTTTATCCCGAAAATCTCCTTTCAAGTAACACTTAATTTTTTCCATCCTTTCACCACTCCTTATCCCTACTGAGGGGTGTTCATGTCCAATTATAATGGTTTTCTCGCTGATTGCATCCCATTTCTCAGGAATCTTATCCCCGTGCATCACCAGAAAATTACCAGTTGAATAATGGGGATATACTTCTAATCCCGTTTTCTGGGCAATTATGGGTGTCAGTGGGTCGTGGTTACCTTTGATAAGTATTATGTTCTGAAAGCGTTCCTTTAGGTAGTCAATGAATTTTAGGGTTTCCTTCCATTCCTGGCGATTTATCTTTCCAAATTCGTGTTTTAGGTCACCGTTGATAATGATGGTATTGGCATCAATCCTGGAATAGATTTCTTCCATTCTCTTGATGATCTTGGGGTACTGGAATTTGGGTATCATCACTCCCTGGTAATTGAGGGCTTCTTCATATCCCAGGTGAAGATCAGATATTATCAAGTGATCATCAACTTCCAGGGCCAGATCCAGAATTTCAGTACCTATAATATCATTTTGAACCATA
>JAUNXM010000140.1 GCA_030539815.1 Methanobacterium sp. | reverse complement strand
TATATATAATCATTAGTGAAAAATAATGATAATTATAAATAATGGTAAATTATAACTAATATCAAATTGCATAATAAAACTTTGATATTTATGTTAAGTTGTGTTTAACTCCCGGTGATTACAATGCTTACATCAGTCCAGAAAGAAATACTCCAGAGTCTCATAAACTTATACCGCAATTCAGAAGGAATGTCTGTAAAAGGAGAGGAAATAGCGGATATAATGAATCGTAATCCCGGAACCATCCGTAACCAGATGCAGTCCCTTCGTAGCCTGGGTTTGGTTAAAGGAGTACCCGGACCTCGGGGAGGCTACAAACCAACAATTAAAGCTTATCATACTCTAAACATTCAAGATACTGATAAAAAGAGCATGGTCCCCATCTATAAAGGGGGGGAACTGGTAAAAGACATATCAGTGGCTAAAATCGAGTTTACCAGTATACCTCACCCTGGGGAATGTGAAGCAGCCATCAAAGCTGTGGGTAACATTAAAATTCTGGACTTGGGAGATAAAATCCGCGTGGGCCCCACACCAGTAAACAAACTGGTAGTAGACGGTGTGGTGGTTGGCCGGGATGACATGGATAATATACTCCTCCTGGACACCACTGGAATCCGCAGTATCCCTAAACGGAAAGTAATGGAAGTAGCCACTCCCAATCCCATAACTCTGGATGGATTAACCACAATCCGGGATGCAGCCCGCGTTTTGTCTACAAATAGCATAGAAGGTGCACCGGTAATGGATGATGGGGAAATCCGGGGCATGGTAACCCTTTCCGACATCAGCAAAGCCCTGGCTGAATCCAGGGAAGACATGAAAGTGGTGGATATAATGACCAAAAATGCCATCACTGTAAGTGAAGATGTGGTCATCGCCGATGCCATTGAAATCATGAACAAAAACCAGATCGGCCGTTTAATAGTAGTTGATAAATCTGGTAATGTGATGGGTATAGTCACCCGTACCGATCTCCTGGATAAAATTGCCGGACTAAAATAAAATCATATAAATCGGCTCTTATAATTGCTTGAAAATAAAATATACATTTTTTTAGATTAAAAACAAGGTAAAATTCTCTAATCCTCCCCTATTTTCTCTAAAGATTTATGAGAACTATCATGATTGATCCATTACATTTAATAACAAATCCTCAAAAAACCCATAACTTGGTAACAGATTTTTTTTATGTATCATTCTTAATCATATCATGAATCCGGTCTTAAAAACTAGTTTTAAATAAGTCATTAAATAAACTAAAAAGAGAATCATATTTCTACCATTCTCAACATTGATATTGAATTAGATCTACTCAACAGTACAGATCTATTTTTTAACCATTTATAATCAATCCAAAGTCTTTAGAAATCAATGAGGGTCTTATAATTGGTTGATATGGGTTTAATGAGTTATGTGAATTTTATAATCAGTTGAAATGGTTTTATAATTATTAATAACTTATAATAAACTTAAAAGACATTTTATAACCACTACTAACTTTATAATCATTTAGGAAGTCTGAGAAACTGAAGATTGAACATATGAACATAAAACCGGGAATGACCGCCCTCCAATTAATGGAGGAAATGGGTAAAAGCGGGGTTCTCGGTGCAGGTAGAATCTACCGGGCCACAAAACTCCTGGCAGAACTCATCAGTGATGAGGACACCACCATCTTCCTGAGCATTGCCGGGCCCATGGTACCGGGTGGTCTGCGGAAAATCATCCGGGACCTCATAGATGCTGGACACGTGGACGTGCTCGTAAGCAGCGGGGCTAACCTCACCCACGACCTTTTAGAATCATTCGGTGGTTCACACTACCGTGACCATGATGAAACTGATGAAGAACTCTGTCAGATGGGCATGGGCCGTATTGGGGATATATACACCAAATCAGAGGATTTCGAAATCTTCGAAAAGAAGATCAGCACCATTCTAGATGAAATTGCCGGTAAAGGGGATCAACTGAACATCCGGGAATTTATAACCGAGATCGGTAAATCCATAGACGACCCGGAATCCATAATCCACACCGCCACCGAAAAAAACGTCCCCATATACGCCCCAGGCATCATAGACTGCATGCTGGGATTGCAGCTGTGGATGTTCACCCAGGAAAACAAGTTAACCCTGGATGCAGCTGGAGACATGCACGAACTATCAGACATAGTCTTCGGATCCAAGAAGGTGGCCGCAGTGATACTGGGCGGGGGACTCCCTAAACATTACGCTCTAGCCTCCAACATCCTCACTGGTGGGGTGGACGCTGCTATACAGGTAACCCTGGACCGCAGTGAAGCAGGGAGCCTGGGAGGAGCACCCTTAGAAGAAGCCAAATCATGGGCCAAGGCCAAATGTGAATCCCGACTGGTATCAGTGATTGGAGACGCCACCATAATCTTCCCCATGATGGTTGCCGGGGCCCTGGAAATGGTTAACAAGGAAAAAGGAGTTTAAGATTTAATGATTTTAGAGGCAATCCTGTACGCATCATCTGGTTTTTTCATGAAATTCTCGGACGATGCCCTGGACATGGAGAACAACACGTTCCTGGGTGTCGTCAGTGGATTAATCTGTGTAGCCGGGATCGGATACTTATCAGTGAATTTCTCTGATGCTGCCACCATATTCCTGGCCATACTCATTGGAACACTCTTCTCAGGTAAAGTGGATAAAGTGGGCCACATTGTAACCTTGGTGATCTTCCTGGCTATCCTGGTCATATTCGGCCTACCTTCCATTGGACTGGGTGCACTTATCATCTGTACCCTGGCGGCCTGGGTGGATGAGGTGGGAAATGACCACGAAAGTTTAAAAGGGAAAAAAATAGTGGAAACCTTCTTCAATTACCGTTTCACCATGAAAATAGCAGTCCTGGTATTGGCCCTTTTAGGGATATTCTACCCGCTTCAGCTCCAGGGATTCCATCCATTAACTTTCATCTACTTCCTACTATTTGATCTGGCCTATGAAATGGCTGGTTTAAAGTTCAATAGAATCTATGATGGAATTAAGGGCTTCTACCGGGTTATTGGCTAGGTATATGCTCCGTCCCACTATCAGGGCATTGGCAAATTCCAGAGTATCCCGAGGATCTCCTCCCTGAGTACCCACACCAGGAGATATGAGGAACGAGTCCTCACCAATGATATTTCTTATTTTCTCCAAGCGGTCCAGGCGGGTGGAGGGACCAACATAGTTACGTATCCCCATATTTACACCCATAAGGGCTATGTCCATGGAAACTGGTTGCAGGAACTGGGATGCACCAGGGTGTGACATTTCCGTGAGTAGAAAGATATCTCCACCGTGCTTGGTGGCAGTTTCAACACAGCTGGCTGCACTATCCTCACCCACAAATCCATGCACGATAAGGGCATCAGCACCAGCCTTAAAAGCCTCATCCGCAATCTTCTCATTGGTGGCGGGTATGTCCGCCACTTTAAAGTCACAGATAACCCTACAACCATACTCTTCTTTAATCCGGGTAACAGACTCCAATCCCTCAGCTAAAACCAGAGGATAACCTATTTTAACCGTGTCCAGGGTATCTGAAATATTATCCATTATTTCAATGGCTTTCCCAATGGTGGGAACATCCAAGGCCAGGATGATTTTGTTTTTAACCTCCATAGGGGGTAATATGTTTTTGATCTTTAAATTAATTTTGCAAATCCTTTAATTATTTTTTGAAAATTCATTGGATTAATTATGTAAAATTGAATTTTTTTGTAAATTCTCTGAAATTATATTTTCCAATTCTTAAATTAATTCTTTCAAATATCTTATGAACCTATGCGAATAATCTGTTGGGAGGGGTATGATTTTCATATGGTAGTGACCTAGCTATGGGGAACTGTTTATTCATGGTAGATGTAGAATCATTTATTGGTTGTCTCAACCATAATGTTAGTATTCAGTCTACCCCAAATTATGGAGTCTTACTGAAAAATTAGTCAAAATGGGCTTGAAATTAAACATACCTTTATAAGCCCTCAAATCAATATTAAAGTCAGCCATTCTTAAATGGTAAATTTGGAAGTGAATAAATGTTCGGAAATAGTTACGGAAGAGATGAAAGGGAAAATTCCTCCCCCATTACTGAAGGGGAAGAATACGATGTTAAAATTGAAGATTTAGGTAGAGATGGTGACGGCATTACCCGTATTGAAGGTTTTGTAGTTTTCGTTTCAGGAGCTAAAGTTGGAGATGAAGTTAAAATCAAAGTTAACTCTGTAAGGAGAAACTTCGGTTTTGCTGAAATAGTAGAATAAACACAATGAAGTAATTCTTGAAGCGAAATAAAAATCAGTTTTATTAGTTTTTTAAGAATTCACATTTTTAAAAGCCGTTTAAGGCACATTATTTGGAAGTGAATATATATGTTTGGAAGTAATTACGGAAGAGATGAAAGGGAAAATTCTGCTCCTATTAACGAAGGGGAAGAATACGATGTTAAAATTGAAGATTTAGGTAGAGATGGTGACGGCATTACCCGTATTGAAGGGTTTGTTGTCTTTGTTTCAGGAGCTAAAGTCGGTGACGAAGTTAAAATCAGAATAAACTCCGTCCGCAGGAACTTTGGTTTCGCAGAAGTAGTAGAATAAGGTCATTACCTTATTTGAACAATCTTCGAAATATTTTTTTAAGGGGAATATTAATCTGATTTTATTCCCTTTTCGAATTATTTTTTAATTTAAATTTATAGCAACTCTTTTTAACTTATCTTGTTTCAGGTTTAACTTATCTTGTTTCAGGTTTTTATTTATCTACCCTACCATGTTAATACTCAGATTTAATTATTCATGGTGAAAATTTATCTTATTAATGTATTAATTCATTTATGGGGTGAATTGTGAAATTTCAATCAATTTGTGGATGAATCTAGTTGAAATTGGGACAAATTTGGGACAATTCATTTAAGTGATAAATGAGAATCTAGTTATGTGTGGTGTGTTTTACACTGCACGCCCCCCCCCCATTAATTTTATAAGAATTAAGTTGGGAAGAATGAATTAGAACTCATTTTTTTTATCATCCCCTTAAATGGATAGTCTAGATCATCTATTATTGTTTAAATTTTGATTAACTTAGTTATTACTAGATTATTTTGTCTTTAGGTAAATTTAAAATTCCTTATTCTTCTTAAATTCTAGATCACATTCTTCTTAAATCA
>JAUNXM010000007.1 GCA_030539815.1 Methanobacterium sp. | reverse complement strand
TGTTGAATAAATCAATGGAATCATCGTAATCGTACAAATCTTCTTTCTTTTTTAAAGTATTTCTGCCACTCATTTTCATTCCAATCCAAAAAGAAACAGGGTACAGAAGGTAAGGATAGAATTTTGATGTTTTGGTCTTAACATTGGCCAGTCTATTTTTCAACGAAAGCAACTGTTCCCCATCATAGGGAAGGATAAATATATGCGTACCTACTGCGGAGAGAAAAGCTTTAGCTTTCTCGGGATTAGAATCTGCCCATTGGAATAAATTATCCGAATCCTTAAATATATCATTGATTTTGTTATTAACCTGAACACCCTCTTCAGTTAATTCATATTTTGCAGGAGATACTATTCCCTTCTTCTTAACCAATACTATATATCCTTTTTCAATTAAAATAGGTATTACAAAATCATTTTTATACTTGGAAAATGAGGGGCCTGTTAAACGAGATTTAAACCGTTTTAATGTTTTTTTGAAATATTTTTTCAGTTCTAATTCAGGATGTTTACTTAAAGGTGCAGTAAATATTTCTTCATGGGGCTTGAGATCCGTGTTAAAGTTTTCACCCTTTCCTATTCTTTGGACAGTTTTAGTGGACAAGAACCTCTTTTCCTCGCGAGAATCGATTTGGATAACTTTACGTGCTAAAAGATCCTTCATTGTTAATTTTAACAATTCTTTTCCTTGAGCATTATCGGTAGATAAATTAGCAGAATCCAAATATAAGATCAAATATGATTCAGCTGGTGTTAATTCCAAAGATTTTTCTCCAGAAGGACTAGTTTCCCCATTTAAGATGTGATCATCAAATTTTTTATTTTCAATTCTCAGCCCACATTCACTGCAGAATTTGGCATTATTGGGGTTTTGCGCCCCGCATTCACTACAAAAAATCATATTATCAGGAATTTTTTTCTGCGACATTGTTTCACCTTAGAACTATTTGCACGGATCTAACTATTTAAAAAGGATTATTCTAAGAATTTAGAGATTCCAAATAATTTCGGGATTTTTGGGTTTTATCGATGCCATTTTCCTCTTCATTTTCATTGAATATTTTATAAGATTCTTAAAAAAAGTACTGAGCATTTTCAACATCATTCTGTTCCGGTACACTAATCCAATGTGATAAATTGCTTCATCATGTGATGATAATCATTTATCTTTTCGAGTATTCATAAGCAATTTTGAAATGTGCGAAAGCTTTCTCAATAAATTACTCATCTAAAGGATCATTACACTTTAAAAATTAATTTAGATAGCCTATATTCTTCTTTTCCTTAGAATGAACGTTGTAATAAAGCATTAACATTCCATCATGTGCTAAAAACATACCCCATGATTAAATAGATCATTTCCATTTCAAACTCCCCATTACTATAATTTAATATTGTCATTACCCCCTCCTAAGTTTTTCCCCCACATTAGTATGTTACAACTGATGCTGCCCAAATACCCTAACATTTCTATGTGTTTAATTATTAGATAATATGATTCTTAGATCGTTAATATTCTTAGAAAAAATGGAAACTGCGCAATTATAAACGAAAACTGTAACCTATTCTAGTTAAAGTCAAAAGCAAAATGATAAAACTAATCAAAACTCTCTTATTGATTTATTGATCTATTCCAAAAAAAATAGTAAAAATAGGGATATTATCCCTATACGTTGGCTAATGGGTCTTCTTTTTCACCGCTGCCTTTGAAAGGTACAGGTAGGCCCATGGCCTTCCGTTCATCAATGACTTTCATGGCTTTGGTTTTCTTGTCAGTTGCCAGTTTTTCAAGTAGGCCTAAACCTGGTTTCACATCATCCATTGGTTTGGTTTCAATGACTCCGGCTTCAACAGCCTGTTTGAATATAGTATCACCAGCATCGGTTCTGACGAAGACTGTGGACCAGCCATCTGGTGTTCCCACTGAACCGGTTGATACATCAGCTAGTTCTGCCACGTAGTCGAGGCAGACTTTGCATCCGCTCTGTTCGTATCCGTGGGTTTCTTTGAGTGGTATGCTGAGTAATTCGTCAGCAGTTTGGATCCAGAATTTTCCTTTACCGATATCCATTTTTTCCACTAGATCAAAGTCAACACCTGCTTTTTCTGAGATGAAAGTTCTCAGAGACTCGTATGGGAAGTTTTCCATACAGAAAATACCCAACATCAGGGCGATTTTGTCTGCTAAGAATCTTACACCGAATGGGTAGGATTGCATTTTCCTTATTCCCATGCTCTGGCAGGGGATGGCCACGGTTCCAACTTTTTCTAGACCGTACTGTCGGACTGCTTTTTTAAGCATCCAGACGTTTGGGGAGAAGGTGTATTTAGTTCCAGCGGCGGCCAGTATCTCATCTGAGGACATAGCTACCATTGGTTCTGGTTTCCACATGACATCGGTTGGTCCGGCTACTACTGCACCATCAATGAGTTTTTCATCAAGGGCATAGCAGAATAGACCAGATACTATTCCTCCGTCTTGGGCTATTTTTTGGATCTGTTTATCAGTTGATCTTGCTGCAACAACTTCTTTGTAGGTTCCTAATACCATTTTTTCACCTCCTATAACCCTAAATCCTTGTTGATCCTTTCAGCAGGCCACCAGCTTCGTGGGCACTGCACGTAACAGACACCACATTTAATACAGCGGTCACTGTTTATTTCAGGTCTTCCGTTGGTCATACTCACAGCTCGGGTTTGACAAGCCATGGCACAGGTCCCACATCCAATACATAACGCTTGATTCACCACTTTCAGCTGCAGGTCGCAACCACATGCTTCGGTGTAACCAGCCATATCCATCATAGGCTGTAAATAATCCATATCACCGTTTAAGACAGCTACTACTGTCTTAGCGATTATTTCTGGTGATGGTGGGCAGCCAGGTATAGCCAGGTCCACTTTTACCAGATCAGCGATGGGTACGAATGATTCGTGGTTTGGCTGTGCTTGTTGTCCTCCTCGGGAGTATCTGGTGAAACAACCAGTTGCTGCGCAGGACCCAAAGGCCACTACTAAGCCTGCTTTTTCACGCACTTCCTTGAGTTCGTGTAAACTGTGTTCATCTTGCAGACATACTGATCCTTCAACCAGGGCTATGTCCATTTCAGGCATTTCCCACAGGTCTACCAGGGTTTGTCCGTAAACTATATCCACCATTTCAGTTAGTAAAGGTGCTAGGATGTCGTAGTTCTCGGTTAACGACATTCCATCTCCGGTACATCCACTCAGGTGAATGTATCCTATTCTTGGTTTAGCTTTTTCTTCAGCCACTTTTTCAACCTCCTCTTTAGAAGCGTTCTTGTCAGGTTTTGCCTCCATTCCAAAAAACGATTTGATTCGGGCTAATATTGACATCAACTAACCCCTATTTCTTTTAATATCATTTCAATGGCCTTGGGAATGGCATCTTCCACACTTTTGCTTAACCCCATTTCAACATCGGGGGCAGAGATATGTTCTGGCTTGCATCCAATTACCATAACTTCACAGATATCTGCTAAATCATGTAATGGTTCATTAACCGGCCAGGAATGCACGTTTTCGTAGGAACCTTTGGGTATTTCGTCAATACTGAATTTACGGACTGTGCCTGGATCTGAATCAAACTGTACTACATCCACCACTATCATCTTCTTCCATTCTTCATGAGGTAGGCTGAAGACAAAATGAGGACCACCAGTACCAGCATCCAGTATCATCACGTTCTCTGGTAGAGGTTTTTCCTTAGAGTATTCTCCAAGTGCTTTTATTACTTCTGGTCCGAATCCGTCATCCGCAAAAAGGATGTTTCCGCATCCGACCACTATTATCTCTGCACTGTATGGCATGCTTCTCCCTAAATCCTGACCATCTCGTTTTTGAGAATGCTCCTGTCTTCGTCGTCAATTACGATCATGTGAGTCGCACAGGACAGACATGGGTCGTATGCTCGGATAACATGAGGTCCGAATTCATGGTGGAATCCTTCGGTTGCTGGCCCCATAGTGGGTATGTTCCAAGTGGTTGGTACCAGACAGCTGTAGAACTGAGTTTTACCATCGGCAACTTGGGCCATATGAACGTCCATTCCACGTGGTCCTTCAATAGCACCGACTCCCAGTTTATTGGTTCCAGTTACATCAAAATCAGCCATTACAGGTGCTGATGTGTCCAATTCACCTAAAATATCTATGGCTTTGGATAGGGCTGTTTTCATTTCCAATGCTCTGGCTACGTGTTGGGCTACTACACCTCTTTCATTGAAACCACCATAAACAGATGCCCTTGCTCTTGGACCAACTTCCACATTGCTTCCATCATAGAGAGGAATGGTTGAACAAGCTCTTTTAGCTACTTCTGGATCATCATACCAGCTTTCTGGCATTATTTCTGTGAATCTGTCCAGATCGAAGTTATCCCTGTCACCATATAGCTTGTCAGTGGCTAATGTTGGTGCGTTGGTTACACCTAAACCTTTTGGGAATCCTTTGTCTGCGACTAAACCAATGATTAATTCGACATGTGCGTCTAATTTTGGTTTTAGTTGTTTTAATCTTGCGTAAAGTCTTTTTCTTGCAACTTCACTTATATTACTGGCCATACCCCCGATCCTAACATCGGATGGGTGTATACCTTCTCCAGCAACCATATCTACTACGTACTGGGCGGTTTTTCGAATCTCAGAAACTGATTCAACCGCAGTTGCAAACAGGTTTTCTGGTACAACATCCGGGGCTATTAGGAAATGGTGTATAGCGTGGCTGTTTATATCGTGTGCAGCAAGAGTAAGTTCTCTTAGTTGTCTAGCTGCTTTTGGTATTTCTATACCTAATGAATCATCCATAGCTTCTACTGAAGCCAGGGTGTGAGGTATAGGACATACTCCACAGATCCTCTGCACCATTACCGGGGCAGTTTCGGGAGCTTTCCCTGTCACCATCTTTTCTAATCCTCTAACAGGAGTAATACTGAAGTATCGGCCTTTGGTTACTATTCCTTCATCATCTACTTCCATGACCAACTCTGCGTGTCCTTCCTGTCGTGAGGTTGGCGAGATAACTATCTTTTCGCTCAAATGTATCACCTCTTAGTTTTTATAAGAACATCAATATCTCTAACTTTTAAATAATATTATAAGCTTTTCTTTAAAGATCAAAATGAAAAATATAAATAGCATTAATGACTAAACTATAAATTCATATAATTAAATCAGAATAATAGAAAAAAGCAAACTGTGGTTCTTTTTATTGAAATTATATAATGGATTTAAAGACGATAATGAAGTATGAATCTAACTTAGTGATAGCATTGAATTGAAGCATGGAATTTAATCTTCAAAATCTTAATATAAGATCAGATCATTATAATAGAACCAGATGGAAATATTGAAATTATAAATCTTAAAGTAAAAGGATAGATAAATCCAATATTTAATACTAATAAAGAGGTGAGCTGATGATAGACTCTAAAATCCTGGTATCCGTGGTAATAGTATTATTAATAGGCGTGGCAGCCGCAGGTTACCAGATATCAAACCAGACACCAGGATTATGGCAACCAGTGACATCAACAAACCCTGATACAAGTCAGCAATCAAGTTCAGCCACTGGAACTGATTCCGGGAACCAGCAAAGTTCTGCATCCAGTGTTTCTACATCTTCCAGCCAAAAAACTAGCACCGCAGGAAGTGAAAACGTTAAAATATCAACTTCCGAAGCTAAAACCATTGCACAAAAATATATTCTTCAAGAAGGGGCTACTGCCGGAACCCCTAAACTAGTTACATACAATGGTAAAAAGATTTATTTAGTGCCAGTGATTATGAATGGTAATCAGGTGGGTGAAATCCACATTGATCCCCAGACTGGTGAGAATTTAGGAGGAGCAGGGGGTGCTCCCTGATGGTTAAAATGGTGGAAACTGAAGTAGAATGCTGTAAAATAATATCAGAAGATGTTGAAAATGCAACAGTTATTGAAGGTTCTCCTGAATTGGGGCTAATCGGCAATATAGTGGGATGGCTTCTGGTTGAAGAGCTTAAAATGGAAGAAATTGGACATATTGAGTCTAAATATTTTCCACCGTTAGCAGTTCTCTACCGGGGAGTAGCCATACATCCCTTTAGAATTTACAGCGCCGATGACGTGGTACTATTCCTATCCGACTTCGTGGTTCCACCCAATGTAACCTACGACATGACTAATGTCATAGTTGAATGGATGAAAAAGAATAACAGTAAAGAACTTATCACCCTGAATAGTATTGCTGTTCGTCAAAAATCCAATGGTGTTGCAGCAGCTTCTAACTCTTTAGAAGGTTTAAAAAGATTAGGAGAACTTGATCTGCCCATACTTCCCTTTGGAAATATAAACGGCCTGTCAGGAACCCTTCTTACCCGAAGCATAGCCAGTAACATTCCCGCCTCATGTCTCTTTGCCGAGGTTTTGAATCAGTATCCTGATCCACGTGCAGCTGCCAGTGTAGTGGATGTTTTAAATAGGATGTTGAACATAGAGGTTAACTCCGAGCCACTCTTGAAAGAAGCCGAAGAAATAGAGTCAAGACTTAAGGAACTTGCTCAGGCTGTTCAAGGAGAAGGCGAATCACCTGCATACAGTTAAATTCATACGGGCCCGTAGCCTAGTTGGATAGGGCGTCGGACTTCTAATCCGAAGGTCCCGGGTTCAAATCCCGGCGGGTCCGTTACTTGTACCCTTTTTTAATTGAATACCCCCCCCCCAAGGTAGGATATTGTAAAAGTACTGTGAAAAAAGAATAATAAGAGAATAAATCAAATAATTAGTATTTCTTTGATGATAATGTGGGCCCGTAGCCTAGCCAGGATAGGGCATCAGACTCCTAATCTGAGGGTCCCGGGTTCAAATCCCGGCGGGTCCGTTATTTTTTACATATTTATTTTATCCAATCCCACTTGTTTGCTGCGCTTTAACATCCCCTATTTGTCATTAATCTTCGTATAATAAATAAAATTTCTGAAGAAATATTCAAATGGTATAATTACCCGCAAGGGTAAATTTGTAAATTAATATGAAAATAAAAAAATTGATTGGTAATCAAATATTGCAAGTCTTAGTTCAAAAAAAATGATTTTATTTATTCTGCAGGATTTCGATTTAATACTTGTGTCATTAAACAAACTAAAACGAACCCAC
Source organism: Methanobacterium sp. (assembly GCA_030539815.1). Taxonomy (GTDB): domain Archaea; phylum Methanobacteriota; class Methanobacteria; order Methanobacteriales; family Methanobacteriaceae; genus Methanobacterium. The sequence continues at coordinate 23,613 of JAUNXM010000007.1, read as the reverse complement.
CAATGATTGTTCCTAAAATCCACCAAGAATATTCCATGGCTATACTCATTTATATAACACCTCAAAATTTTCCTTTTATTTTGTTTGGCAATGATAAATAAATATTTACAAATTTTTTAACAATGCGCAACTACTCTTCACCTATAGAATTGGATAATCACTTAGATTATAAAAACTTTTTCAAATAACCCTGAAAACTAATTTAGTTGGGATCATTATTTTTAAAGCAGTGCACCTGGTTTATAAAAAAGCATCCAAGGTGGAATTTTCATTGAAAACCAATTCCCCATATTTCCCCCCACCGCCTACCTTTATTTGGAGGGTTTTATCCCGGAATGCACGTATTCTACGGGCAAGTTCCGGATCTATTTCTAACATCTCCGCCATAGGGGCATCAACTAGCACAGAAATTTCATCACCGAATTTCAGAATGAGTTCCTGCCATTTTCTCTGGACAAATTTAGTGGTGACTCCTTTACTATAGGTCAGGCTAATGAGTTCGGCCAAGGGCATGATGTGGATGTATGGAGGCCTGTGAGACGGGTGGTGTGGTTTTTTCCAGGTGGCCAGTTCCTCAACTCGGTAGTCCACCCCTTTTTTTATGGTACCACCACAGGGACATTTCATGTTCATTTTAAGTGCTTCTTCTGGATGAAACTGCAGATAACATTTGGTACAGGCCGTGTGATGATACTTGCCCAGTCTAGGGTCGAAGCCATAGTTTGCAGTGATTTTCTTATGAGCAATTGCACTGGCCAAGGAGGGGAAGCTTAAATCTTTAACGTCAATTTCATTAAACTCACGTCCCAATCGGTGGGGCCATGGAGAGTGGGCATCGGAGTTGGTGAGGAAAGGTATCTCCTGCAATTCCTCAATGCGATCAGCCATATCTGCATCGGCCGAGAGCCCCAACTCAACAAAATCTGGTGATTCGCTGTAACAATCATGTAGACTATTGTATTCTTTGTAGATACTAGTCCAGGGCGTGAATGCATGAGAGGGACCCATTATACAACCGTTTTCAAGGGCCAGTTCCTGTATCTCATCACCATTCATGCGTACCCTCGGCCTTCCATCGGAATCAAGATTGCCTTTAAGTTTTTGCCGCATTTTATGTGCTGCTTCCATGGAAGGAATGATGATAAGGTGGTGAACTCTTTTGGAATCTTCCACTTCAGAGGTGAGAATAAGTTTGGCTTCCGGATTATTGGAAAGATCTTCGGGAATTTCTTCCTGAAGAAATTCGTTGTGCATGTTTTTAGCTTCCTTAATTCTGAAAACCCCTTCAGCTACTTCTTCAGTAGCATTCTCTATCATATTAAGCCATCCCTGATGGAAAGCATCCCCCGTGGCAACTAAATGTAAACCTTTAAGGCTTCCCTGAGAAGATAATAACTCGGGAGTCATGTTTTTAGAAGTTGCCATGGAGTAACGACCATGAATATGCAGATCAGCCCTTATGATCATTTTTTGCACCCTTCAAGTAAAAATCTCGATTATGATTTTTTAATGAAATTTTTAAAAATAAAATTAAAATAAAAAATAAAAAGATATTCTGGGATTAACCAATATATCGCAAGTCTTCTTCTCCAGGAACTATATTCATCCTTTCTGCCATTTCTCGTTCCATCTGCTGGGCTTTACTGATCATTTTCCGGGTTTCTTCAGCCCGTTCTTCCAGTTTTGCCACGTCTAACTCTATTTTCAATAATTTCAATAGTACGGTGAGCACAGCTTTGGATGCGTCGGCATCAATGAAGTATCCTGGTGTTTCACCCATTAAGCAAACACCATTCATACCCCTGGAAATTCCCAGACCCAGAATTAAACCTGAAGCACCTATTATCCCACCATCAGCGGATCTCAGGGTTACTTCATGTTCTTTGAGCATTTCAGCCAGTTCTTTACTGGTAGCTGCTCCGAAAACCTTTGGATTTTCCACAGGTTGACCTGTTCCCAATCCACCAAGGGTATATATTTCTTTAACACCGTAATTGTCAACGAAATCCAGTATGGACCCACAAACATCATATTGGCCTTCTGGACTGAGACCTTGAGTGTTTCCACCCAGGAAAATGAAGTCCCTTTCATCTTCACCCTGATTTTTGAGGTAGTAGAACTCATTTTTCATAGGCTCGATAATCCCATCCTCGTCTACGAAAACTTGTGGAGGGAATGATGGTGAGTAAAGTTCTGCGAATTTTTCTGCCCCCAGTTCGTGTATAATGTGTTCGGCAACCAGTTTGCCCACATGTCCTATGCCTGGTAGGGCTTCAATAAATATGGGATCATCAAGATCCACTTCTTTAATCAGTTCTATGAAGGTTTCCTTCATCTAAAACACTCCTGCATGACTAATAAAAGGATTCTAATGAATAGGAATTAATTGAATTATGAGAATTCGTGTTCATGAACAAAATCATGCCTAATATTGGCTGATTTGTTTTTTGAGTATTCTCCGGTATTTACCGTATTTATCCTGAGGAGAATAGCGTGGAGGGTATATAACTTCTAGTTCTCCCCCACAGTGTGGGCAGCTATCTTTAAGGGTGTATTCCCTACAGGAACTGCACCTTCTCATTTTCATCTTCATTCTAATTCCCGGTGGAACTCGCCCTCGCCACCAGCCTCGAGAACCGTTGCGATGGCTTCATCTGCAGCTTCTTTTAGAATAGTTTCTGCGGTGATGTAATCCGAGGATTTGACCAGTAAGCGGTAACGAGGTGCCCCTACACATTGAACAGTTATATTATCCTTATTAATTGATTTGAGGGCAGTGCGTATGATTTCAACCCCATCTGGAGCGTAAGAAGTTAGATCCACGTATCCGGTGATCTGTACTTCTGGAGGGGAAATATTCTTCTGGGCCACATTAGTTATGGCGTTTGCCCATGCTTCATCCATTCCCCTTTCTATGAGGGAATCTGCTCCTTCTTCAGCAGATATTTCAAATGCACCGTACAGGTCCCCGAATTCATCCATCATAGCATAGCCAACTTCATCGTAGGCGGCATCGAGATCCTTGTCTATACTTTTTGCTGCAAATTCCAGGAGTTTTTCTGCTTTTTGTTCGATTTTCCATTGCTGGATCTTACGGGTTCTTTGATCTTCCCTGATCCTTTTCATGGAAACGTCAACATGGCCCTTTTTGGGGTTAACACGGAGTACCCGGGCAACAATCTTCTGATTTTCCCGTACGTAGTCCCGAATGTTTTTCACCCATCCGGCAGATACCTCGGAGATGTGTATGAAAGCTTCTTCTCCAGGATATTCTTCCAGTTTGGCAAATGCACCATAATTAAGGACCTTATGCACGGTGGCCACGATTAAGTCACCTTCTTGTGGCCACTTATGCTTCATTCTTACCATTAAAACACCTTAGTCCAGGACTTCGATTATTTGGGCTACAACTTCAGATCTTCCGCCCTTAGATTTTACCAGAGATTTACCACAGATTATGCACTCCACTTTGGAGGCAGCATGATCGAAAACAACTTGTTGGTTGCCACAGTCTCCACATTTGACCCTTAAAAAGTTACTTTTACTTTTTGACATTTTTTCACCTACTGCTGGATGAACTCTACTTTACCAGCACGGAATGTTGAGCGTTTTATGTGGGATTTATTGCACTCTTTACACTTGTACCTTAAGTCCAGTTTTTTGGTTGGTTTGTTGCCGGAAGGTAATGGTCGAGGGTATCCACGGTAACCGCTGGTTACACGTCGGAATTGCCTTTGTCCCCATTTAAGTTCGCTAGCTTTTCTTCTTTTTGATTCTAATACTGTGTGAACTGTGTGTTTCTTGCAATTTGGACAGTAAGTTTTCCTTTCTTTAGGAATCTTCATATAATCACCTCTTTGGCTGTAAAAATAAGTCATGTGACCTGTAAAATTGATTAATGGTCCTCGGACTATTATAAAAAGCCTGACTCTATATCTCGCTATTTATATTTCACTGTTTATTTATACCTTTGGATGGACTTACCCTTTTGGTTTTTTATAAGTATACGGGCATTGGGTTCAGGCATGGTAATGATGTCACCCGGATAAAATGGGCCGTAAACCTCGCTATCCACTCCCATGATGGAAGGTAATTCATCCAAAATCATTAAAATCTCTGTAGGTAGCTTACGAATACCAGATTTATCTTTCAATGAACCTGCTAAAGCATTGCCACCAGAGTGAGAATTATCTTCAAATTCATTTTTAAGATTATCTGAAACATTAGAACTATTAGAACTCTTTTTTGAATCTTCTCCAAGTATTTTTTTTCCTATAAACCCCAGATTTGCATTTTGTGAACCTTCATTAGATGGTTCTCTATCATTAGATGGTTCTTTGCCAAACTGTCGATATATTTCATCCTGGATCTCGGGAGGTATTTCCTCTGCAGAACTTATTTCCAAAGGTTTTCCGGATTTTTCTGGAATTAAAAGATTATCATATTTATCATGATTTAAAGCCTTTTCACTTACTTTATCCAGTTGATCAATTTGAATATCAACTTCAGGTGCTTTGATATTATTATCATGAGTTTTAGAAGATCTATGTGAATTATATGCCCCTGATTGAACATCTTTGGAGTAGGATATAAGAGGAGACCTCATTTGTTCCCGGTATAGAGTTAATGACTGATAGATCTCCCTATAAAGATTTTCCTCCTCAGGAGTAGAGTTTAATGGAATTTTGGGCCTTTTATCCCCTTTAGAGTCTTTGAAAAGATGGTATGAACGCTGCGCATTCATAACTGCACTGCTAGTTATTTTATACTCCCTTCTCTCACATATTTCAACCACTATTCTTTGAGCATCACGGAGAAGATAGGATTCAAATGAAAATGGATTACTATCTATCCTTTTCATCAATATATTGAAATAATTGGAGATCTGTTGGTAAAAATCATCCCCAACCGGAGACAAACTACTTAGACTCCTTTCCTTTTTTTGGATCTCCCTCAAATTCTGGAAAAATTCATCCAACCCTATTCCTCACTTATTCCTCACTCTCTATCCGTGGGGCTAAAAGGAAACTCAGTTCACCCTCATCAGAAGCCATTTTCAGGGCGAGATTGAGAGGCATGTCATTTCCAAGCCGTAAGACAGCAGATTCTGAGAATTTATCAGCTTTTAACATTTCTTTAACTTTTTCCAAGGAAAATATTGATCTTGCAGATTCTTCAATTCTTTCCCCGTGTAAGTACTCAATTTTAGCATCCCCAAATTCTCCTTCTGCAGATGCTTCGAATTTTTCCTCATTCACATGGAGCGAAATTTTATCAGAAACTATACCTATATCCTGAATGGAATCTTTAAGAAGTGAAAATGGTACTTCGAATTCCGTAGGATATTCAAGCTGGGGGGGGCTTGGTGCTTCGTATTCTATGTCTATGAGACGAATCTTAAATTTTCTGCGAGCTTCACCTTCAAATGATATGATTAGGTTACCTTCATCCACAGTAAGCTCAACCATGTCCTCTGATTTGGCCCTTTTTAAGACTTTCATCAGTTCCTCAGTGTCCACGTTTATCTTCATGGGTTCTTCACACTGGTATTCATCGAATACTCCTTTTTTAAGCTCCAAGTGGACAAATGTGATATGGCTACGGTCAAGAGCATCCAGACTTAAGCCCTCTTCATCGGCCTGCATCTGCACTTCATCTACAATGGATGATATGGCATCAAAACTTGTCTTCAAAATATTGGAATCACTTAAAACTGCCTTGAACATGTACATCCTCCTTAATTACTTTTTATCCTTCTCCTCTATATTACCCTTTGCTTTGTCTTTCTTATCATTTGAGTTATGGTTTAAATCCTTGTCTTCAGCCACTTCCAGTTCACTGTGTATGTTTTTTAAGAAACTCCCCTCCAGGAGCCGGCTGGCAAAGATACCGGCGATAATCAGAACCCCCACTAATATTAAGAATGCAGAGATCACTGCTCTTTCACCAAATATCACATTATCCGCCACCCGTATTGTGGAACCGAGTAAGTATACTATTCCAGCTATGATGAAAATCGCACCTATAACCCCCCCACCAATACGGATAACCTGTTCTTTATTGGACCTGAACTTTCGGTAAAAGTTAAATTTCATGAGTTCCTGGCTTAAATGGAATTCATGCGACTCTGAATCATTAATAACTTCATCATTATCCTCTTTGCCCTTATGTTTTTGATCACTTGAAGAAATTACTTCGGTAGAAGTTTTCGGGCTAATATCTCCACCTGCCAAAAAATCCCTAAAACGACGTTTTGGACTTTTTTCATTAGAAGTGTTATCCGAGCTAGTTTTAGGCTGCTCCTGAGAATCATTGATATCATCTGATCCAGTGGATGCATCAGATTTGTCAGTTGAGGAGGAGATTTTAGACACCTTAGATTGGTCAATTTCAGAAATTTGCTGGTTTTGACTTTCTTTTTTAGGTTCTCCTTCCAATTTAACATCTCCCATTCACAAAGATTTAATCGTACTCTCTCCAAGTTTGTCCACACTTAGTACATCTTAAAAACCGGGTTTCAGATTCATCAGCCCTTCGGGTTTGTTGTAACCACCAAAAAGCCTCTCGATTCCCACATTTAGGACATAATGCCTTGGTGGTGGGTAGTGTTTTAATATTATCCCCGGTTACTATTACATTCTCCTTGGGAGCTACTTTCTCGGAAACCTCATATTCACTTAGAGATTCTTTGGTTATCTTTTTTTGGTAACCACATGAACATTCAAAACAGTCACCTTTAGGGAACAGTACTGTCCCACATTTAGGGCAAAATTCCATTTAAATCCTCCTAATAAGATTTAACACACTATAAGACTTTATTCATTGATACTAGTATTTTGTATATATTTCACTTATGATTTGATTGAATAGTTAGTGATGATCATTTAAATACAGACCAGCTTATTATGATTTTAGATATTTAATTTAATTTTTTCGCATTTAAGAAATTTTTTTAATTGCATCTTTTAATATTTTATTATGATCAAAGGCCAAATTCATCCCCATAGCCTCTTTAGCAGTGAAACATGCCACTTCCGTTGCGTCAGTATCTGCTTTAATTTCACCTTCTTTTTTAATGGCTATGAAACATATCGTAACCATGTGCCCCCTGGGATCCCTTGCCGGATCTGAATAAACACCGACTAAGTCTTGAATTTCGATAATTGCCCCTGTTTCTTCGTTAACTTCCCTTATAACTGCTTCCTCTACGGTTTCACCATATTCAACGAAACCTCCTGGCAAGGCCCATGAACCTTTAAAAGGAGGGTTTTTACGTTTTATGAATATTATTCTCCCATCGAGAGTATTTATTACTGCATCAACAGTTAATAGGGGATGATTATGTCTTGTGATAGTATCCACACCTTTATCATTAGGATTATCCTGCCAAGAGTGTGCTGTAGAAATGCTCACTAGCACCACTTGTAAATCCCTTTATTAAGCATTTCCTTTGGATTCTCCAGTGATTACTCCCGCAGCTATGAGGTGTGCTGCCCGGATGGGTTCGGGTATTGCACTCCGGGTCGCAGAAAGTTTCACGATATCACGAGCATCTTTTAGACTGATACCACACAGCTGCATGTAGATAGAATCATTATTACTGGTTCTATCAACCCGGTATATTTCCCCGGCCCCAAGAATATGATTCCAACGTTCCTCACAATCCGGGAAATTTTTTAAAGCCTTTTTTATGCGTGGCAAATCTGGATATTTACGCATGATAACTATAACCGGTACCCCTGTTTCCTGGAATATGTCCTGGATGTTTACTACGTTAAATCCACCTAAGGTGACACCATCTAACATTATTACACCCAGTTGTTCCAGGTGTCGGGATCCTTTAACCATGGTAATTAGAGCGGTAGTGGCATCATTGCCATCAACCGTTATATAGGTACGGAGAACCCCATCTAACCAGTTTCCTGCCCGAAAGAGGGTTCCTATGACCATGACTTTTTCCTGGCTGTGTGGAACGAAGGGTGCATCATCCACGCCCAGAATTCTAATTTCTGGTTTGATGTTTCTGAATTTCTTGATATTTTTCAAGATCTCCATTTCATTTCTTCTTTTTAGCGGTTTTCTTGGTGGTTTTTTTAGCAGTTTTTTTGGTCTGCTTTTTGGCTTTCTTTCCTTTAGTTTTTCCATCACTATCAGATTCTATGAGCTCTTTAAATTCTTCACATCTTGATTTAAGAGTTTCAGCAGCATTTTTCAGGGACTTTTTAGGATTTTTAGCCTTTATATAGAGCTTTGGCTCCCCGATAATAGGGTGTTCTATTACATATGCTGCTGCTTCCACATCCTCATCTTCCATAAGGGTTTTTCGCAGTGCATTGCAGAGCGTGTGGGTTTCTCCTGTTATTTCTATCTCTAATTCATTCCGTTTATCTGTTATTATCTTCATTTTATCCCTCATAATTTGAAGAGATATTTCTGGTCTCTTTTCTACCACAGTTAGGGCATTTAACTTCTTTTTTACCGATTTTTTTCATGAAATGTCGGCAGTTGGTACACATGGCCTTTAAAACGCCCAGGTCATTTTCGGCAGTGGTAAGATCAGCATTATCCACTCCCATCACCTTGGTGACTCGGGCCTGAATTAAATCACCAATATGGAAATCGTCGGTTAATTTATCCACATATCCCTTTCTTGCCTGAGAAATGTGTATAGCACCCAGGAATGTGATTGGCAGACTTCTCTTACTGTCTTTAATCCCATCTACATCTACTAATGCTCTTTGTCCTCGAACTTCTCTTATTTGCCCTAAAACTACGTCCCCTTTTTGTAATATTACCGGGGCTTTTGTTTTGGGGATTATGGATATTTTTTTGTTTTTCTGGTCTATGTCTACTGTTCCCGCCACCAGGGACCTGATTTCACCATTATCGTCATAGGTCCATTCAGACGGGAGAAACTCCTCAGTGACTCCTAAAGTGTCACCAGGAAGAACGAAATCTCCGTTTTTTGCTTTCATTTAATTCACCTCATTTCAAAAAACAAGCTTATTCAACTATGCACATGCTTTGCTTTTGATGATATGTTTCTACAATTACGATTAAAGAATGATTAAGCATGAAAACACATAAAATCTCTATTCATCACCAAGATGAACTTTGAAGATTTTTAATGTTCAAGATGAAGGTAAAATTTCTAATTACTATATATTAATGTAGATAATATTGTGGCATTATGTAGATAATATTGTGGCTTAATGAATTAGACAATGGGTGAGTATTATTTATAAATTAAATTATCTAATTGGATTTGTGATAAGTTAATTCTATGATCCTATATTTTCTAGATTATGATCTGATAAAAAGAAGTATCAGATTTTTGTCATGGATTGGTGATGATTAAATTCCATTGTAAATAATTTTGAAATACGATGTAACATTTAGAAATTGCCTAGATGAATCATGGTAGATGAAATGTGAAACGATTAATCATGAGATTAAATTGCATATATTCTTAGTTTATTCCATTATCGTCGTAGAGGAAGAAGAACAGATGCATATTTCTTATTATAATATGTATAACTTGATGATAATTTATTATGTAATTTAATATGATGATATTGATTACATTATAATATTATGTATATTATGTTTATTTGATGGTTTAAGTTAGGTTATGAATTAATAATTATATAATCTTAGTATTTAATCTCATCCATCTGGTAATCTCCCCACTTTCTCCTCCCCAGAACAATCTCCAGTTCATGAGGAGTTATAAGTGGTTTTTTATACATTTTAGAATCATCGATAGCTATTCGAGGACAGGCTGTTACTACAAATGCATCCAAATCCATATATGGTAGTAAAGCAGAAGGGTTTATTTCATTCATAAATATTAGATAAGCTTCCTTACCTTCATTATGTAACATCTTCTTTAAATCTTTTCCCAGCTCCCATCGGCACTGACCCTCCTTGGAGGAGATGAGTATTCCGAATTTATTAGCCTCTTTAGCCCGGGTAATGCGTGCGAATCTTATTCTAAGAATTCTGTCAGTGAATTCATCAATATCTCTTACCTGGTTAAGGTAAGGGTCAGCAATTATTACTGGTTTCTGGGTGGAGAGTTTTATTCCCAGGGGGTGGAAGTTACCACTGCCCAAGTAGAGGTAGGCATCCACTGGTAGATCCTGGACTGATGAAAAATTGCATCCCAACACCTGGCCCGAGAGGGTGCCACCACCCCCCTTCATGAAGACTTCCATGCCATTTTCCTCCAGGAAATGGGCAGCTTCTTCTAAAAGATGCAAGTGCTGAGTGGTGGTCACCAGACCAATCTTTTTCTTTCCTTCCAGAAACTTCACTGCTTCTTTCAAAATCTCCATGGACTCCAGTTGATAATGGGCTTCCACAAAAATAGTGGGGACTTTATAATCAATAGGGAGTGGTGTGTGTCCAAAATGCACCAGTAAATCCACTTTACCTTCCATCACATTATCAGAAAGATCACATGCCCCATAACAGGGATCACCAGATATTACAACCATAGCCGCGGTTTCATCTTCTATTTGACGGGCTAATTCTGTGGCATGAACTTTAAGACCTTCCGGGAATTGTAAACCGACAATTTTAGCCCCGGTTTCCCTGATTTTATCCTGTATTTGGTTTATGTTGAATTGATAATTAGTCATAAATACCTCAAATTACCACGATGCCTTTTGTATTCATTTATAGTTTTTTTAAATTAATGATTTAATTGGCCTTTTTTAGTTACTCCTTAAATTAGAATTATTGGTTAATCAAACCCCCTATATTTCAAGACCATCTACAGACCTGCAGTTATCTTTTCCACCACTACCTTACCCTGGATAACGTTGGCTCTTACCAAGGTGTTCACCCTAATTCCAGTTTCCTTTTCCACGAATTCACGACCGTCACCCTTTTCAATGATGGCCATTACATCCACAATTTCTGTTTCAATACGTTTCAGGGCCTTGATCACTGCAGTCATGGTCCCACCAGTGCTGACCACATCGTCCACCAGGAAAACACGATCTCCCTTACTCAGACCGTTGACATATAATTCACCTTCACTGTATCCTGTAGTCTGGTGTACGGCCATTTCTCCCCCTAAACCATAGGAACGTTTCCTGACCACCACAAAGGGAATGTTGGTAAGTAAAGAGATGGCTGTTGCCAGATGGATGCCCATGGCTTCCACACAGACAATTTTATCCACATCCAGGTTTCCAAACTGAGAAACAGCTTCTGCTACTTCTTCAAGGAGTTCAGCTTCAACCAGAGGCACCCCATCAGTTATGGGATGTACAAAATAATCATATTCCCCTTTTTTCACGACTGGGGCTTCTACAAGACTTTTAACTAACTTTTCCAGCATTTGATCACCGTAGATAAAAAAATTTACTGGACTTAACTCAAGGGATTAACTTGAGATAACCCAACGTTTTAGTGAATGAATTTAATTATATTATATTCTTGTTCAGAATAATTTTAGTGTATACCTCTATGAAAGTGCTATGGTTATAGTAGGGGTGTGTGTGGATACAATCTAAAAATTATTTTATATATTATATATATTATTAAATTTAGATGAGTAATCAAGTAGAATTTATTATAGGAATTTAAAATTTATAAGTTGGTGGCTTACTGATTTTTTAATTGAGAAAAACGAAACATACCACCTGAATCAAACACATCTAAATAATAGTTTAACTTGTAACTTAATTGATTGGGAGTAAGGATCCTGGTGATGAGATCATGTTAGGTAACCTGGGTAAAAATCTGACCAAAACCATGAAAAAATTGGCCGGAATGACCATTATCGACGAGGAAGTGGTTAAAGAGGTCATAAAAGACATTCAAAGGGCTTTGATCCAGTCTGATGTTAACATAAAGCTGGTTTTGAACCTATCCAAAACTATAGAAGACAGGGCCTTGAATGAAGAACCCCCTAAAGGAGTTACCGCCAAGGAACATGTTATTAAAATTGTTTACGATGAACTGGTCCATCTCCTGGGAGACAAAGCAGCTGAAGTTGAAATTGATAAAAAACCCTACAAAATACTCTTCGTGGGATTGCAGGGAAGTGGTAAAACCACCACCATTGGAAAGATGGCCCGATATTTACAGAAAAAGGGTTTTAATCCAGCTATAATCTGTACTGATACTTGGAGACCTGCAGCCTACGAACAATTGCGCCAGCTTACCGAGAGCCTGAATTTATCTCTATACGGAGACCCTGATAATCAAGATGCTCTAGATCTGGCTAGGAAAGGTTTGAAAGAGTTCAAAAAGCAAGATCTTATAATTGTGGATACTGCCGGGCGACATAAGGAGGAAAAAGATCTGCTGGATGAAATGGAGCAGATATCTGCAGTGGTAGAACCTGATGAAGTAATGCTGGTTATTGATGGTACTATTGGGCAACAAGCCAGAGAGCAAGCCCTTGCTTTTAGCAAAACCACCAAAATTGGGTCAATTGTAATCACTAAACTGGATGGGTCCGCTAAAGGGGGAGGTGCCCTTTCAGCAGTTTCAGAGATTGGAGCACCCATTAAGTTCATTGGAACGGGTGAAAGGATTGAAGACTTGGAAGCATTTGATCCTGAACGTTTCATATCGCGATTACTGGGAATGGGAGACATTAAAAGTCTCATTGAACGTGCTGAAGAAATCGCTGAGGAAGACGTGGACACCGAGGCTATGGATGCCATGCTCAGTGGTAAATTTACCCTGAAGGACATGTACAGCCAGTTTGAGATGATGAACAAGATGGGGCCCATGCAGCAAGTGATGAACCTGTTACCTGGTATGGGGAATAAACTACCCAAAAATGCTTCCCAGGTAACTGAGGAGAAACTGGGCAAGTACAAGATACTCATGGACTCCATGACTGAAGAGGAACTCACCCATCCTGAAATAATAAAACAGTCCCGGGTTAAAAGAATCGCTCGCGGTGCAGGAATGCGAAACGAGGATGTTAAAGAGCTCCTAAAATACTATCAAGTTACCAAAAAAGCCATTAAAGGTTTCGGAAAACGTAAGATGAGTGGACCACTGGGTCAGATGATGCGCCAGATGATGCGGTGATTTGCTGTCACCTTTTTTAAGTTATGTGCTGATTTTGAGTGTAATTTCAGTTGTATATTTCGTTATGACCTACAAGATCATCCCTTAAATCTGTAATCACCACTATAATCCAAGAAAAAATAATTCGTATCAGGACAGGTTACCATGAATAATATTAAAGAAAAAACCCAGAAAATAATGGAAATCACCAAAGGGAATATTTGCAATCGCTGTCTGGGTAGGAATTTTTATCCACAGCTTCAGGCTAATGACAATCAGGAGCGGGGAATCTATGTTAAGGATGTTCTGAAAATTGCCACTGCAGTTCAGGATGAGTGTGCATGCCAAGTATGTGGAGATATTTTCCTGAAACTGGAAGATCACTTGGAAAAAATAATCACCACTATCAATAATTCCAAAGTTGAATTTGAAACATTCCTGGTGGGTTGTCGTCTTCCCAGTGAAATTCTTGAAAAAGAAAAAGAAATACAGGAAAAAATTGAAAATAACAGCGATAGTATAAAGAAAGAGATTAATCGAGAGTTGGGTAAAGAGCTGGAAAATCGACTGGAACGGGAAGTGGATTTTGACAATCCCAACCTGGTGATAATGATGGACTTTACCCGTGACCATGTGAAGCTTCAGATAAATCCATTATTCATTGAAGGCAGATACCGTAAACTCTTAAGGGGTATTCCACAGACCCGTTGGCCATGCCGAAAATGCCGGGGAAAGGGATGTGAAAGGTGTGATTTCACAGGTAAAATGTACCCTGAATCTGTTGAAGAGTTGATTGCCGAAAGGGTTTTAGATGCAACAGAAGGGCAAGAATCCAGGTTTCACGGTGCAGGTCGGGAAGATGTTGATGTTAGGATGTTAGGAAGAGGAAGGCCATTTGTGCTGGAAATAAAGGAGCCTAAAGTCCGAGAATTGAATTTAGAAGAATTAAACTCCCAAATAAATCAGAGCTGCCAGGGTAAAGTGGAAGTTCTTGATTTAAAAATGGTGAATAAAGATCGCAGAAGCGGTATTAAAGCATCATCCACCGAAACCTACAAAACCTACCGTGCCCTGGTAGAACTGGAAGAAGAGGTAGATCCGGATAAACTGGATGATTTAAATTCCCTTAACATAATCAAACAACGTACCCCTATTAGAGTTTCCCACCGGAGAGCAGATAAGATCCGTACACGTGAAGTAAAGGAAATTCAGTTTAATCAATTGGATGCGAATCACTTGGAATTAGTTGTGAATTGTGAAGGTGGTTTGTACATTAAAGAACTTATATCCGGTGATGAAAACCGGACCCAACCCAGTGTAACATCCCTACTGGGCATATCTGCCAAGTGTATTGAGTTGGATGTGTTAGAGGTTAACATTTAAATGGATGGAAGGATAGTTTTATAAACTCAGTTACATCATAAATAATTTTAATCGATTTCATGGAGCCAATAACCACTGAAGATTCATACGAATTTTATCTTAAATAACTGGTTAAGCTCTAATATAACACCAGAACACTAAATTAATAGCACACATTAGTGTGAAGTTCATAAAAATCCATATATGGTTAAATAACTCTATTGGAGCATAATAGCTTCCAACCAGAGATAATAAAAGTGAATTTAATAACTAAATTTAATAACCCATTTCTTACTGAAGTGGAGGTTTTGAAAATGACTCAGAGATCAAGAGGTTTTAGAAGTAAAACAAGGTACAAACTTAAAAAGACTTTAAGAACAGGGAGAAGCAATCCCATAACCAAAAAAATACAGACCTTCCAGGAAGACGATCTGGTTCACATAATAATCGACCCCAGCGTTCACAAAGGCCAACCCCACCCACGATTCCATGGTAAAACTGGTAAAGTGGCTGAAAAAAGAGGTAGAGCCTACATAGTAGCAATTAATGATGGGAATAAAGCTAAAAAACTGATTATTCGACCTGAACACCTGAAAATACAGGAGTGATGGGGATGATTGGTAAAAGAGTTCTTGAAACCGATCCCATACCTCTGGTTCAAGTCAAACCATTGCTGGAAGAGAGAGAGGAAGTTCATGAACTTAGTTATGAACAGAATCTAGCCCTGGATCATGTTATCAAATTCGCTAAAATATCAGTGGAAGATGCAGAAAAGCTGGTTAGTGAACTGGAAGAAATCATTAAAAAGACCCAGGCCATCAAGATAGCAGATGTCATGCCCGAAGATATGGATGACATGAGACTAATTTTTGCCAAGGAAAGGGGATCCCATAAAAAGGAAGAAATGGAAAAAATACTGAAAATTGTGGAAAAATACCGGGAAACAGACGAATAATCTTTTAAAAATCATTTCCCGTTGAACAATTTTTTAAATATTTTCTGATATCCTTTGAGCGTCGGCTGAATTTATATTTGTTAGTAAACAAATCAGTGATTATATCATCAGGGTGGTTAAATGGAGGATTATGCAATTATTTTGGACTATCTGCCTCTTGGTTATGTTAAAGCAGGATCGAATTCCTATAAACGTAAACCGGTGGCTCAGGCAATTGGTACAGAAGAATTCACCCTGCTGGAGCTAACACCCAAGGAAAGTGTTAACCTAGACATCCATGAAAAGGTTTACATCGGGGCAGGCAAAAGAGACAAAATTGCCAGGGTCAACCGCAGACTACCCTTTAACAAAATGACGTCAACAGCTAAAATAGAGCTTAATTACGTTATTGAGGAAATTATAAAGGCAAAAGAAGATAAATTTATTGAATTCTTCAATGAAGCTGGTCCCATTTCAACTAGACTGCACCAGATCGAACTTTTACCGGGTGTTGGTAAAAAGCACATGTGGGATATCATTGAAGCTCGGAAAGAAGCACCTTTCCAGAACTTTGCCGATGTTAAAAAAAGAGTTCCCATGTTATCTGACCCTGTGAAACTCATAGCCAAACGAATTCACTTGGAACTAGAAGCAGAAGAAGACAGGAAAGGTAAAAAGAAATACATCCTCTTTACCAGACCCCCAAAACGAAAATTCTAAATTTCTTTTTTAAGCAAGGACACTGTAAAGGAAATGTTGGCCCAAGAAACCTCCCGGTTGTTAAAAAAACACCAGATAAGGTTAGATCGAAGGAAAGGCCAAAATTACCTTATCAATAACCATATTTTATCCAGAATTGTTGAAAAAGCCAACATCAATGATTCGGATGTTGTGCTGGAGATCGGAGCAGGTATTGGCACTTTAACCATCCCCATAGCTAGAAAAGCTGCTAAAGTTATTGCCTTCGAACAGGATAAACGAATTGTTCCGATTTTACAAAAAAGACTCCGGGAACTAGCAATATCCAACGTAGAGGTCCTGGAGGGTGATGCTACCAAGATGGAATTTCCCCATTTCAACAAAGTGGTATCCAACCTACCATACCAAATATCTTCACCCATAACCTTCAAACTACTTAAATATGACTTTGATTATGCTATTTTAATGTATCAACTGGAATTTGCCCAGAGAATGGTTGCCAAACCAGGAACATCCAATTATTCTCGTCTGTCAGTACTGATGAACCTGTGTACCCATACCGAACTTCTTTTCAAGGTTCCTCCCAATGCATTCTTACCCCCACCCAGAATTTCCTCGGCAGTAATCAAGTTAACACCCCAAAAAAATCCTAATGTTGATGAATTCTTCATTAAAACATGCCGAGCATTATTTCAACATAAAAAAAAGAAATCAGGCAAGGCATTGCTGCAATCTTTCCATGAAATATCCAGTTTTTACTTGGAAAAAGGGGAGATCAGAGATATTATCTCCGAACTAGACAAGGAACTAACTGAAAAAAGGGTTTTTAAGCTGGATGGGGAAGAAATTTTAATTATTTCCAAAGAACTAAAAGAATTAATGAATAATACCAAGTTAGGATCTAAGAACTCAAGTTAGGATTTATTAGCAAGCTAAGATATGATTAAATAAAATCTAAAGGGAGATATAGGGAGATATATAATATGAAAAAATCTGATGTGGGAGAAACTGGTAAAAATCCTTTCCAAATATTTCAGGATGAATTTCCAGAACTAGCCGGACGTTTCAATGAACTGGTAGATGCCCAGAGTTCCCTTAAAGGAATGGATCCCAAAACCAAACAGCTGGTGAATATTGCCATCCAAACCGCGAACCGCAACCCCTTGGGAGTGAAAATGCACTCATTTATGGCTAAAAAACAGGGAGCTTCTCGAGATGAGATTTTAGGAGCGGTGGTGCTTAATTTACATCTTTCAGGTTTGCCAGCTGTGCTTGATTGCCTTCCATCCGCCCTGGAAGGTTTGAAATCTAATGATGGTTGAGATTTGTTAAACTAATTAATTTAAACCCCAAAAGAAGGGTGTAAATCCATGAATAAATAATTTATTTCCAATTCATCTGTTGTACTACCTTGAAGTGTATAAACTAAAAAAGGATCATATCATGTTAGATTACAAGGAAATTCAATACGAAGCCCATGGTAAAGTTTACGAGCCAGCAGAAGACACTTTTTTACTTGCCGAAAATATTCAGGTGGGAAGAAGGGACCGTGTCCTAGAGATCGGAACTGGAACCGGGATCATTGCCATTATTGTCTCCAGAAAGTGCAGTACCGTGACCGCCACTGATATTAACCCCCATGCAATAGATTGTACTGCTAAAAATATCATCGCCAATAAGACCTACAATGTGGAATTAAGAAAAGGAGATCTCTTTGAACCAGTGCGGGGTGAAAAATTCGATTTGATCCTGTTCAACACACCATACCTCCCCATATCAGAGGAAGAACGGGTTGATGATGAACTGGATGCCGCCTGGGATGGTGGTGAAGATGGTCGTAAGGTAATAGACCGATTTTTAAGTGATGTGAAGGACCATCTTAATCCCGGTGGAAGGATTCAACTGGTACAGTCATCACTTTCGGACATCCATCAAACGATTAAAAAATTAGAGGATATGGAGCTGGATGCATCGGTCACTGCCCGGGAGAAATGTTTCTTTGAAGAGGTAGTGGTTATAACTGGGAAATTAATCCCCCAGGATAATCATGGGCTTCCATAGGAATGAAAATTTAAAACAAAAAACAAGATTATGGTCATCGATTTTCATGTTAAGGTTTGTGTCGATATTGAGGGTTGGTAAAGTCAAACCCAAACCTTAAAAACAAAATAACAGGGTTGAGGAATTAAATACTGGACTTTTACATTTTCAGGAGGGGTACCCTTTGGAAATGCTGCCAGGTGAGTATTGAATGCTTTATCAGGATTTCCAGATGAATATACGTGTAACCAGATTACAGCAGCACTGTTGTTGCCCATAATCTCTTTCATCATGCCATTAAGGAGAATGGGCTTGTTTTTGAAAAATTGAGTATTTTCTGTTCTATTTTCCGGCCTATCTATCATCCAAACAGATGTTGAGTCTTCTATGCTAGTTGGGACAGTCATGAGGTAAAAATCTGTGGAATTTAACATAATATCTGTTATTTTTAAAGGATAACAGGCCCATCCTGCTTTTCTGTTTTTATAATCCACCTTTGAGTGTACTTGACTTCCATTAACCTCCCAATGAGGACATTCATCCCCCAACTGTTCCTGAGAGGATAACAGAGATTGATCTCGAGCATTGATAAAAACAATTTCCGTGGTGTTAAGATAATTGCAAAGAACAGTGCGATTTTCCACAAATACTCCGGTGGATGAGTCGTTCCCATCAATATTCACGTTGATGGGTTCCAGAGACTGATCTACCGGATAAATAACCAGGGTGGATTTATAATGAGAGGGGATTACCTTACCTTCCATTAGTTTATCATAATTCTCCTGAAGACGTTTTACCTTCACCATACTTATCACGTTGGAATGGGTTTTTTTATTTAATTCCAGGTCCGATAATCCCGGGATGACACCATTTAGATCTGGAAATTTCTCCCAGTTGTCTGGATTTCCTGGAGTTTTCACCAGCATGTCGGCACCAGCCTGAGTAATTCTTTCCAGAGAATTCCCATAGGAGTAATCTTCAATTTTAGAGCTAACTATATCCATTGCATCTGCTGAAACACCTAATATAACGGTTATTATAATCAGAGCCAGCATTAAATCTATGGAAAAAACCATCCCATATTTATTTCTGGTGATTTTATGTTTAGCCATCTTACCACGACATATTATCTAAAAAACAGGAACCCCATACTTTTGCCGATGGGAATCATCCAGATACAAGTAAAAATATTGATTCCAACCACTAAAATATAAAATAGGGTGACCAGAATAAGTTCCATTCCCTGTATCATTGAAAATTACATGATCCACTGAACTGGGAGCAATAGAGGAATTATTCAAACAGTGGAATACGATTGGGGAAGGTATGATAAAGGTTTCCATACCATAGTGTGAACAGACACCCTTCCCCTCCAGCCTGCAGAGGAAACAGGACCCGTCACTACTTTCATGATAATATCCATTATCAATACAGTTTTTCAAATTTATCAATTCATCAGTGTTTCCATGGAGGATATATGGATCGTAGGGACACTTTTTAATATATAATGGAGATGTGGCATTTTCATAAGCCCCATAATTTTTAATTCCCCGCATTTTTAGATAATTTGCCAGGCTAGAACCGTAATATATACGTTTTTCCTTTAGGATGGCACCTCCATAGCCCCTGCACTTAAGAAAAGGTAAGGGATCACAGATCGGGAATGATCCATTGGTAAGGGAGATGTTCTGAGTTAAGTTAACATGGTGTTTCAAGTTGCCCTTTTCCACATTTATTATTGATTTTACCTCTACACGAAAGGGATCGTAACTGTTATCCACCTTACATATTATACACTCAACCAACATCCCCTGATCAGAGCATCTAGAACAATACGTATCTATTCTAACCTGTAATTCTTCTTTAACGCCTTTTCTACTATTTGAAAGGGGAATCCCACTATTGACAACTTCAAGAGATTTATCTCTGAGCACTTCCCTCCCTATAAGTGGCAAATTTGTCTCCAAATCTGTAGCAACACCTAAAACCTCATGAGAATTAATTTTATCTTCCTGAGTGTGAGCAAAATTTGCACTTAGGTCCACTACAATCATTATCAACAAAAGTGCTGGCAAAATTAGGAAAAATGAAGATAAACTCATTATATAGCCTTTATTATTCATTTATACACCTTATTATTTTTTTAAAATTTTCGCTGCCCCTTTAAGAGATTTCCCCCATACATTATTATTAATATTTAATAATTAAAAAGTAATACAATATATAGTTATCCTAAAACAAAAAAAATATATTATGCAGCAATAAAATAGGATAAAACTTAAAAAATATCATAATATTTGTATTGATAGAATTCACCAATACCCAATCATAAAACATTAAAAACATCAGTGATTATATAAGGATTTATAGGAATTAGATCAAATTATAAAATCTAAATTAGTCTTAACTGAATTATTAAGCAAACCCATAACCAACTTAATCAAAGCTTAGCGAGGTAATTATATGAAAGATATTGTAAGAGGCTGGCGTCACATCTCCCAAAGATATAATCTCATCGGATCAAAGTGTTTACAATGCGGTGAAGTATTTTTCCCCATGAGGGTTATCTGCCCTAAATGCAGAAGAAAAGGTCAATTAGAACCCATAAAATTTAGTGGAAATGGAAAAATAATGAGTTACTCAGTTATACACACCCCCACAGATGAATTTAAGAATATATCCCCTTATGCTGTGGCAATTATTGAGCTAGAAGAAGGAGCCAAAATCACCAGCCAAATTGTAGATTGTAACCCCGATGAAATTGGAATAGGGCAAGAAGTAGAGTTAGTATTCCGAAAAATCAGAGAAGAAGGCGATGAAGGAGTGATATCCTATGGTTACAAATTCAAACTCAAACAGTAAGGTAGGGATCGTGTTAGTGGGCCACGGCAGCCGATTACCCTATGGAAAAGATGTTCTTAGCCAGTTAGCAGAGATTTACAGGCAGGAAAGTGATCATCCAGTGGAAATAGGGTTCATGAACATGAACAAACCATCCATTCCTGCATCCATCAATAAACTGTCCCAGATGGGCGTTGAAAAAATCGTGGTAACTCCCGTGTTCCTGGCGCCTGGAGTGCACACCACCGAAGATATACCCCGTATTCTGGGACTGAAGAATAATGGAGACGAAAGCCATGACCACAAGCACGAGCATGGTCACAGCCACGATCACGGTGAAATTGAGGAGATCCACTTCCACGGAGAGATAATTTACACCGATCCCCTGGGTCCCGATCCTAAAATCGTTTCCATCATAAAAGACCGGGTAAATAATGCCATTTGAAGATAATGCCCTCTAAAAAATTATACAAATCCAAAAATCTTAAAATTTCGGATATTGGTGAGAAAAAACTCATTAAACGACTCCTTTCAAGGAGTCGTGCTCTCCAACCTAATTCTCCTTTTTTTGATGAATTTTATTTTAAAAGTCTCAGTGACGATGCTGCACTCATCGACCTGGATGATAAATACTTGGTGATTACTGCTGATCTTTTACTTGAATCCACCCATCTACCCCAGGATATGAGCCCTAAAGAGAAGGGTATGAAGGTGGTTACCGTGAATGTCAGTGATCTGGCAGCTATGGGAGCCACACCCATTGGCTTTATGCTGTCTCTGGGGTTACCAGGGACCCTCCCTCTGGATGAATTTGACGAAATAATAGAGGGCATTCTCCATTCATGCCAAAAATATGATATAGGCCTTACTGGGGGAGATACAAACCAAGCGAATGAATTGATCCTCAGTGGAACCATTCTCGGATTGGTGGATAAGAAAAAAGTTCTAATGAAAAGTGGTGCCAGTCCCGGAGATGTGGTGGCAGTAACCGGCCCTCTTGGCGTGGCTGCAGCCGGATTTGAATTCTTACTATCACCACCACTTGTAAAGGAAACCCTTAAAGCCGAAATAAACCCTTCCACCTTAAGATTAATCACCAAAAAGGCACTTGAACCCCAAGCCAGATTAAAAGAAGGAATAATGCTAGCTAATACGGGTGCAGTGACTTCGGCCACGGATATAACCGATGGATTAGCCAGCGAAGTGGATGAACTGATTTCTGCCTCAAGTAATAATATTGGAATTACTCTTTACCAAACATTGATTCCCATAATCCCTGAAGTGGAGGAGATAGCGACTCTATTAGATCATGATCCACTGGAATTTGCTCTTTATTATGGCGAGGATTTTGAACTTCTTTTAACCATTAAAAAAGATGATTTTGTCCATTTAAAGGACCAGTTTGGACTTCAGGAAGTAGGTGTAGTGACTAGTTCCGGGAAGATGGAAATAATAAATAAAGATGGAAAAACAAATTTATTAAAGGACAAAGGTTACCAGCACTTTAAATAGTGGAGATCTTGAAAACGATAAGATTCTTAAACAAGTATAGTACTGAATCCCATTATTCTAAAAAAATCATTGTAGTATGAGGGGGTCTCTCCAATGAAAAAGAAAGCCATTCTTTATGAAAAGCTGGATGGAATGTTGAACTGCCATGTATGTAACCGGAAATGTATTATCTCTCCGGGGCAGACTGGCTTTTGCCGGATGAGAATGAATGATCAGGGCACATTATACAGTTTAAATTATGCCTCTGCATCTTCAGTGTCCGTGGATCCCATTGAAAAAAAACCACTTTTCCATTTTTATCCTGGAAGCTTATCATTCAGCCTGGGAAGTATTGGCTGTAATTTCAGCTGCCCCTACTGCCAGAACTGGTCCATATCACAGGCCGATCTCCATGAAATTGGAACCAGGGAGATTCAACCAGAGGAAGCTATCAAGTTGGCTCTGGAGAATGACTGCCAGTCCATTTCCTGGACTTACAACGAACCCACCATGTGGTTTGAATACACTTATGACTCGGCAAAACTGGCCCATGAACATGATTTGAAAACAGTTTACGTTACCAATGGTTACATGAGCAGGGAATCTCTGGATCTCATCTCACCATACCTGGATGCTGCCAATGTGGATCTGAAGGGGATGTCTGAAAAGTTCTACCAGGAACTGTGCCAGGCCCGCCTGGAACCAGTGCTTGAAAACATCAAAGTCATGCATGATCAGGACATTCACATCGAAATAACTAATTTGGTGATACCAGGCTACAATGATTCTGAAGCAGCCCTCAAATCACTGGTTGAATTTGTGGCAAGTATAGATGTGCGCATTCCCCTACATTTCACTCGCTTCTATCCTCAATATCAGATGAACCAGGTGCCCCCCACTCCTGTGGAGACACTGGAAAAGGCCCAGAAAATTGCTTTAAATGGGGGGATGAAATACGTTTATGTGGGAAATGTTCCCAGGAGTGATGGGGAGAACACGCGGTGCCCCGATTGCAAAGAAATCCTCATAAAGAGGGATGGTTTTAGTATTGGAGAGAATACCCTTAAACCGGATAAAAAATGCCCAGAGTGTGGGGCAAAAATTGATATAATATTTTAGGCTATTTTTTAGGTTATTTTTTCCGAATTATTGATCCTTATTGATCCTATTTTAGATTTATAAAACAAACATTAATATAAAACAAA
>JAUNXM010000139.1 GCA_030539815.1 Methanobacterium sp. | reverse complement strand
GTAACACTCTGGAAAAAGAAGAAGTTACTGTGCAAACTCCTTTGGGAATTGCAAAAGGAGTGCGGATAAAGGATAAAAATGATATTGTAGTAGTGAACGTTTTAAGAGCGGCTATCCCCCTTGTTGAGGGGATTATGAGGGTTTTCAGGAATGCTCAGTATGGTGTGGTGGGTGCCTCCCGGAAGGACGAACCTCCCTTCACAGTGGAGGTGGGATACTTCAAACTTCCCCCGGTGGATGATAAAATAGTGGTGATTGCTGATCCCATGCTGGCCACTGGAAATACCATGAACGCCATTTTGAAACGAATCTATGACAAAGGAATTCCCCGTAGAGTGGTGTTACTCAATGTAATAGCATCCAAAACTGGTATAGAACTGGTAGAAAGGGAACACTCTGATGTTGATATATATATACCTGTGCAGTGGACCAAGAACTCAACCTGGAGGGTTATATTGTTCCAGGATTGGGAGATGCCGGAGACAAGGCTTTTGGAAAGCCAGGACCCTGAAAGAATTAGGAATATACTTTTTTTACATTAATTTTTTAAAAAAATACTTTTTTTTACTTTTTGAGTAATTAAAATAATATTTGACCAATAAAAAAAGATTTAATTAGGTTATATGCTCATTTTTTAATAAATAGATTTTCCATGAGCTACGGCCACTATTCCCGGAAAATTAATGACATTTAAGGAGTGTAAGGCTTCCATACCCTCTTCCGGGAATGCCACTACCCGTGATGATGTCATTTTACTGGTGAGTAAGGCTGCTACTGGGGGTGTAACTACGAAAACAGATTTATTTTCCTGCAATGCCTTTACCGTTACTGGAGATAATGCTCCTTTTCCAATGTGCATCCTTACACCTGCTTCAGACAGTGGTGCGATACTAGTTTCTATTTCAGTTTTATTGCTGCTGGTAGGTGCTATCCCTGCCGGACTTACTGCAGTGTGGAAGATAACTGCACCTTCGAGATCCACCGGGCTTTCATGTTTTTCTATGAGTTTAACCAGGCTGGGCAAAGCTGCATCCCGACCTGTAAGGATATTTCCACTGAGTTTAATACCATCTCCAACCTCTAACTGTTCAATATCAGAAGCATTCAGGGGAGTTAATATTTCTTTAACCGATTCCATGCTAGTTCCCATACCCGTGAATAGTGTTAATTAAATGGTAGAACATTTAATCTGTTATCCATAGATTATTCTTTGATATCCATTAAAAGTTTAATTACATTTAATAAATTGGATATTTATTAATATTCAATTGATCGCCCTAAGGTCGTCTAAAAAGGCATTTATATGTTCTTCTTTCAAGTGGGGCATTACAATGATTCTTATTGCACGGGGATATGATGCCAGAGACACTGCCCAGCCCCTATGCTCCAGTCTCCGGGCAATTTCATCCACTGGAATTTCAGACGAAGTGAAGGGAACAATGTTCAGTTCAGGTTCTGTTACCAGATCAAATCCTGCATTTTTAACTCCCTCAGCCAGTTTATAGGTGATTTCCATACATGACGTTGCAACTTCCCTATAACCTTCCCTTCCTAGATGTTTTAAAAGAGCCCAGGTAGCTGCTGTGGCTGCCCCAGTACGGGTGCCTACAATGGTGGACTGAAGATCCTCGGTAAGGTATGGTGTTTCAATGGCCATTGCCTCCAAGTATTTTCTATCCCTAAATAAAATACCACCGGTAGGGATGGGAGCTAAACCCATTTTATGAGGATCTATGGTTATGGAAGAGACTCCTGGAAGAGAGAAGTCAAATCTAGGTAAATTATACCCGGCTTCTTTGAGGAAGGGTATGCTGTAACCTCCAAAGGCAGCGTCCACGTGAAGGTAGATATCTTTTTCCACGCAAAGTTTAGAAAGTTCTTGGATTGGGTCAATTTTTCCGAGTTCGGTGGTTCCCGCCACTCCCACAATGGCCACTGTATTTTCAGAAATCAATTCTTCCACTGAAGAGAGATCCATCCTGTAACTCCCATCCAGTTCTGCCATCTTCAAATCGAGACATAACAAGTCTGCTGCTTTTTTGAAGGAAAAATGTGCTGATCGGGGGACAATTATCTCTGGGTCTTTAAGTCCTTTAGTGTTTCGAGCGGCTCTCATGGCCATGAGATTGGCTTCGGTTCCCCCGGTGATGATATGACCATGAACATCACTTTTTCCCAACAATCCTCCAAGAATGGTAATGACTTCATCTTCCATGGCCTTGGTTCCAGGGAAAAGTCCTGGGTCTCCAAGGTTTGATTCTAAGAACATGGAATATGCTTTGATCCCCACCGGGTGAGGACATGTGCACATTGAACCCAGAATCCTGCCTGAACGATGGGTGAGATCTTTTTCTTTGTATTTCCTGAGCATTTGGTATATCTGCTCTTGGGGTATTCCCTTTTCTTCCATTTCCATCCCTTAAAAAATAATATTATTTAAAAAAAGTACCGGTTAAAATAAAAAAATGAAAAAATTCTTATTCTTGCATCATCTTCCTGGCGGCTTTGAGTAAGAGTTTCTGCTCAACTCTGGCCACAGTTTCACGTACTGCTGCCACTGCATCGGTGTTGGCTGATACAGAGGTTATTCCCAATTCCACTAGTTTTTCCACAATTTTTGGAATGCTCCCGGCCTGCCCGCAGATACTGGTTTTAACTCCAGCCTTGTTACATTCGATTATTACCCTTTCTATGAGTTTTAAGACCGCAGGATGGCTTTCAGTGTAAAGATCAGCCACGTTTTCATTGTTACGGTCTATGGCTAGGGTGTATTGTGTTAAATCGTTGGTCCCGAAACTTACAAAGTCAATACCCTCAGCTATGAAATCTTCAATGGTTAGGGCTGCTGCTGGTGTTTCCACCATGACCCCGAATTCGATGTTTTTCTGGGGTTTAAGTCCAGCCTGTTTTGCGATCTTTTTAGCCTGTTTTAACTCGTCTGGGTGCTGTACCAGGGGTAACATGATTCCAATATTAGTGTATCCCTGTTCGTGGAGTTTTTTAATGGCCTTAAATTCTGCTAAGAGGATTTCTGGTTCGTCAAGTTCCCGGCGTATTCCTCTCCATCCCAGCATGGGGTTGTGTTCATAGGGTTCGTTTTCTCCACCATCCAGTGATTGGAATTCATCAGTAGGTGCGTCCAGGGTTCGGTACCACACAGGTTTGGGATAAAAACTGTCTGCCACTTTGAGGATGTTTTCCACCAATACTCTGACTAGTTCAGCCTCATTACCTTCCTGGATGTACTTTTTAGGATGCACCCCAGTGGTCAGCATCATGTGTTCAGTTCGAAGAAGTCCTACTCCATCTGCACCGGTTGCTGCGGCTTTTTTAGCTGCTTCAGCCATGCTCACATTAACCTTAACCTCAGTGACGGTGAGTGGTGCTTGCAATACCACTGTAGGTTCTTCGCTGGTTTCCACCTTCTTCTCAGTTTCCATCAGTATTCCTTCCCAGACCATCCCCTTATTACCATCCAGGGTCACCTTACTGTTTTCAGGGAGGATGGATGTGGCATTTCCAGTTCCCACTACACAAGGTATTCCCAGTTCACGGGAAACAATGGCTGCGTGACAGGTTACACCACCTTCATCAGTGATGATTCCATTAGCCCGTTTCATGGCTGGAACCATGTCCGGGGTGGTCATCACCGTAACCAGGATGTCTCCTTCCTGGACTTTGTCTAGTTCATCAGTGTCATTAATAATTTTTACTGTACCAGCGGCCATTCCTGGGCTGGCGCCTAATCCTTTGGTGATGACTGTGCGTTCACCCTCATCTATACCTTCTGCAGTGGTGGTGGACATGTCCAGAGTAGTTACTGGCCGAGATTGCAGCATATATATTTTATCATTTTCAATGGCCCATTCTGTGTCCTGGGGGAACTGGTAGTGTTCCTGGATTTTCTTTCCCAGTTCAACCAATTGTGCTAACTCAGCATCATCCAGAACCTGTTTGTTTTTTAGATCATCAGGAACTGGGATTTGTACTGTATGACCATCTTCTGACTTCTTCTGGAACATGGTTTTCTTCTCACTAACCTGTTTCTGGAGAAGTTCTCCGGTGGCTTTGTCCACCCAGTAGGTGTCTGGAGTTACAGTTCCGGAAACTACTCCTTCCCCCAGACCCCATGCTCCTTCAATGAGGATTTTTTCCTCACCAGTGGAGGGGTGTACCGTGAACATTACCCCTGCTTTTTCAGCATCAACCATTTCCTGTACTACTACTGCTATGTACACTTTAGAGTGGTCAAAGTTGTTCTCTTCCCGGTAGAATATTGCTCTAGCCCCAAATAGGGACGCCCAACATTTCCGGACGTATTTTATCAGATCTTCAGGACCCTTAACATTGAGGTAAGTATCCTGCTGACCTGCGAAGGATGCTTCAGGCAGATCCTCAGCAGTAGCCGATGATCGTATAGCAACAAAAGCGTTTTCTTTCCCTATACGGTGGCATAGTGCATTGTATGCCTCGATAATGAGACTGCTGATTTCATCAGGTATGGGAGTTTCAGTGATTATTTTTATTATTTTCCGGGCAGATTCCTGAAGTTCTTTGTTGTTGTTAACATCCAGTGCATCAAGAATGTTCAGTATTTCCTGGGTTATCCCAGTTTCATCCATGAACCTCTGGTAGGTAGCGGATGTTATCACAAATCCAGGGGGAACTGGTATCCCTGCTTGGGTTAATTCACCCAGGTTGGCTCCTTTTCCACCAGCTATGTCCACGTCTTCCTTTTTTAGTTCCTCGAAAAATTCGACATACTCCATTCTAATACACCACTTCAGGATTTTATTGATATTTATCAGTTTAAAAATATTTATTTAACTAATTCTGCTCCTTCATCAATGACTATCCTACAGGGAACTGGGAATTTCATAGCAGCCCTTCTAAGAGCCTCTTTAGCATCAATGAAATTCTTTTTGTTGGTTTTTATAGTTAAAACTCTCTGGTTTGCTTTCACTAAAGCCACAGAGCTTACTGGTTTTCCGAAAGCTTTCCTCATACCATCCTGTACACGGTCTGCACCTGCACCAGTAGCCATTGGGTTTTCTCGGACAATGTGGTGTGGGTAAACCCTTATCTTCAAGTGGTAACCCATCCTACCTGATTTTCGTTGCATGTACCGGTTGGTAGCTATCCTGGCAGCTTCCAAGGCATTGTGGGATAGTTGGGCTTTTTCTTTTAGAGCCAAACTCACTGTTAAAGGGAATTCTCCAGAGAGGTTTCCCATGTCATATTGAACTATTCTGTAACCCGGAATATTAAGTATGTAATCTTATCTAGTGTATTCT
>JAUNXM010000138.1 GCA_030539815.1 Methanobacterium sp. | reverse complement strand
TTATCCCCCGGTATTCCCTGGAAAAAAGTTCCCCTTCCCTCCTAAAATTTATCAAAGTATCAATGATACTTTTCCCTAGCCAAAAAGCATGATCAGCGTGGTTAACAAATATAATACGTAAATCATGATTAAAGCACTCTTTTAAATAGTATTTTGCAGCGCTGACAGCTGAAACAGTTATAACATCGTCGGGATCTATGAATAGAATTAGATTTTGAGGGCTATCTTTAATTAAAAGTTCAGTGAGTTCTTGGGTTCTGGCAATGTATTTTTCTTGGCAGGATAAATTATAAAAATCCAGTTCCTGATCTTCAAATGTATCAGTATTGCAGTAGAAATCTTCTTTAGATGTATAAGAATTGGTAATGTAAAGCTTTTTTGATTTGAAATTATCATTTAAGAAACTCATCCACTGATTCAAAAGCCGGGTTAAACCCCCCACATTAATGGCTGATGTTATATACACTATTTTATTTGAATCTTTATCATTGTCAAGAGTAAAATCTGGTTCAGTTTGATATATGCCAATAAGCTTTAGTAAATAATCTAAATCATCATCGTACCATATTCCACAATTCGATTGCCAGGCATATAATGCGGCTACTCGTGTGTAATCCAGCGAATTTTCGAAATTTCCTTTATAAAATTCAATAATTGCCTGGTTTTTAATTGATTGGTACTGGTCTAAATCGTACTGAACATCATCAATCATTTCAAAACCCCCATTATACAATCAGTAACCTTAGATATATCCTCATAATTCATCCAAGGATGTATAGGTAGAGATAATATCTCCTGGGATACTTTTTCAGTCACTGGTAACTCCCAATTCCCCTGTATTTGAGTGTAAGGCTTTTGTAAATGAACAGGTATTGGGTAATGGATTTGAGTTTGAACATGGTGTTTTTCTAGTTCATTTTTTAATTGTTCCCTCATATGGCTCCTAATCACATAAAGATGGTAAACATGTAGGGAAAAGGGTCTTTCAACTGGTGTAGTGAGACCAGAATCTTGGAGGAGTTCAGTGTAGATACTTGCATTCTTTCTCCTCATTTCAATCCAATGATCCAGATATTTTAATTTGGTTCTAAGAACTGATGCCTGTAATTCATCCAGTCTACTGTTAAATCCTAAAAAATCATGGTGATATTTTTGTGACTGCCCATAATTACGTAACCAGGTTAATTTTTCCATTAGTTCCTTGTCATTAGTTACTATTGCCCCCCCATCACCATAGGCTCCAAGGTTTTTTGTAGGATAGAAACTAAAACAGCCTAAATCACCTATAGTCCCTATTTTATCATTTTTATACACGGAACCATGTGCCTGGCAGGCATCTTCAATAACATATAATTGATGTTCGTTCTTTAATTCCAGTATCTGTTCCATATCGGCAGGGTGTCCATAAAGGTGCACCGGTAGGATTGCTCTGGTTTTGTCAGATATGTTCTCATGTATTTTATCTACATCCATACAATATGTTTCTGGATTTATATCAATAAAAACCGGCTTAGCACCAGCCCGCACTATTGAATCAACTGTGGAGTTGAAGGTGTGAGACACAGTTATCACTTCATCTCCTTTATCAATTCCTAATGACTTTAATGCCAAAAAAAGAGCATCAGAACCAGAATTAACACTTATGGTGTGATTAATTCCTAAATATTTGGAAAAAGCACCTTCGAATTTTTCAACTTCCCTCCCTAAAACATATACTCCTGAATTTAGTACTTTTTGAAGATTATAGTTCAACTCTTCACTTATTGATTCATATTCCTTCTGCAAGTCAACCAGTAAAACCATATTTTTCACCTTTGTCTTTTTTAGCCACCAAATTCAACTCTATAAGTATCATACACTACAGCCCTTCCTCCAAATGTTTCTTTATAATCTATAAGGCCCTGGTTTAGATAAAGGCCATTATTTTCCGTGGATACTCCAAAATCAAAATATTTCTTATCTTTATAGTAATGATTTATTAGCCTATCCAGGACTAAATCAGGTACCCGTAACTTCTGACCTTCAGCTGTTGCTTCCTGGTACTGGGCATGGGCCACATTGGCACTTTCATACATTACTAATCCATGAATTATCTGCCCCTTATTTTCCACCACGAATAGTTTAATATTTTCCGGAAATTTTACAGATAAATATTCCATTTCCGCTGCAGTGTGGGTAGGTTTAACTCCATACTTTTTAATGAGTTTTTCTTCCTTCAGAGCCATGAAATTCTGATAATCATCACTTTCTTTGAATACTAAACCTGTTTTCTCCCCCATTCTAACGTTTCGTTTCCTACCTCTTCCATAAGGTAATTTATGGTTCAGTTCTATGGTAGATGAAACATCTCTTCTTACTAAACTAGCATTGTTAATAAAAAGAGCATACAAATCCTCTTCTGCAGGATAAATATGGTAAATATGGGGGATTGATTTATATAAAAGATCTTTAAGCTTATTTAACTCAAAATACTCCTTCAATGATTTAAATATTTTAAGCATGGTGGAAGTTTTCATTTTGCGGCTGGTGATCATGCCTCCAAAGGTTAAACCACGGTGACTGACTAAAGTACTGTTTTCGATGTTAGCCGGCAGAAGAGCCAGAATTTTGTTCCCATCCGAAAATATCAAAGAATGATCCTGGAACCTGTCACTATGGTATTCCATATAATCTCTGAAAAATAGGAATACTCCATTTTTGGAACGTCTTACAAAGTCATCCCATAGTTTCCTGTCCTGGTCTTGATATTTTCTAACTTCAATCATGGTTACCAGCATTCCCTGATTTTTTGATGTTTATTCCTCTAGATCAATATTTCCCGATGGAACCAATTCCATTGAAATCTTATTTTGAGACATTGTTTCTAAAATTATCATAATTTCTAATGTAATCTTCTTCATTATACAGCTGAGATGCTAATACCAGACAAACCGAGCCTGATGAAAAGTTATCCAATTCACGCCACACCATTTTTGGAATGTAAAGGCCATAATAAGATCTGTTTAGATGGTAACGTTCCTTGTTCTCCCCATCATCTAATATCACATCGAAGCTGCCATTTGCAGCTATGATAAATTGTTGTAATTCTTTATGGGCATGACCTCCTCTGCTCTCCCCTCCAGGGACATCGTAAAGATAATAAACTCTCCTGATGGGAAAGGGTATATGTTGATTTTCTTCAATGAAAGTCAAATTTCCCCGAACATCATCCACTTTGGGAAGGTAAATAAGTTTACATTCCGCTATTTTAGGTTCTTTAAACATTCAAATCCCCCTATATTTCCCTGATTTTATTTATTGTTCAATGATTTTCAAATGTTGAATGAATCAATTAATAATTATAAACTTCTTTATAAACTTTCAATGTTTGATAAGCGGTTTTTTTCCAGTTAAACATTTTAGAACGTTTAAACCCATTTTTTACTAGTATATTTTTTAACTCCCTATCATCCAGCAAGATTTTAATGGTGTTGGCCAGGTCAGTAATCTGGTAAGGATCCACCAGCATGGCTGCATCACCAACTATTTCTGGCAGGGAACTGTTACATGAAGTAATAACTGGTGTACCGCAAGCCATGGCTTCCAATGGGGGTATGCCAAAACCAGCATAAAGACAGGGGTAAATAAAAATGTCTGCAGCATTATATAAACCCACTAAATCGTCATTAGACACCGTGCCGGTGAATATAACCTGGTTCTCCAGTTTAAGGTCACGTAAAGTTTGAAAGATCTCCTGGGCACCATCAATTACTCCCCCCACTAACACCAATTTATGCCTCAAACCATTTTTCCTGGCCATATAATAGGCTTGGAGAAGGCGCGGGATGTTCTTTATGGGATGCAATCCTCCTACGGATAGTATAAACTCATCAGGTAACCCCAATCGATTTTTTAACCCCTCAACTGTTTTTTCATCCAGGGGCTGGAAAATATCATCCACTCCATTGTAAATTATTTCTATATCCTCCTCTGGAACATTCAGGTAATCCATTAAGTCTCTCTGTGAATTGTAGGACACCGTGATTATTTTATCAGCTTTTTCAATAGTTTTTTTAAGTAATAACCGGTGTAACAAAACATCTCCTTCTTTGAAAAGTTCCGGTAATATTAATGGTCCCAGGTCATGCACAGTGATCACCTTTCGGAAGGGTTGTTTAAAGGTGAAGGGTCCTAATTCATAGGGGTCGTGAACAACATCTAGATTGTATTTTTTAAGGTTCCATGGTAACGTGAAATACCTCCAGAACATCTGCTGCCCCCATCCTTTAATGAATCTATTTTGGGGGATAATTATCTCATTATACTGGCTATAAATATCATGATCACTTTTTGATGAATGAATTAGATGATAATCATTCTGTTTATCCATTTTGTAAAGATTTTTAAGTATTTGATGAGTATAAACACCAATACCACCGCTAAATTCATCAATGAAACTACTAACGATTCCTATATCCATAATATAATCTCCTATTCTTTCTAAATTATTCAAACATTAATTTCATTGTATATTACTGATCCTCCATTATCATAGACCCTGGATCGTGATTTAATTATTTCCTGAAGGGATTGATAGCTTTCCTGAATAACTATGTTAGATCCTACCATGCGATACACTAAAATCTGGCCCCTTTCTAGATTCAGAGTGCCTAAAAAGATGTAAGACTGATTACTCACCAGGTCAAAGTAGGAAGGAATTTCATTACATGGCAAAATACTTCCTAAAACAGTGGATCGGTACTTATCAGCGTAAACAGTCTGATTATTGTGGGAGTGATCATGCAGCCAGTAACCTCCCTGCAGTTCGTATTGATTAAATTTTGGAAAATCATAAGAATCGTTTAGGGCAATTGAAGTGGGATGCTGACTATCAAAAGCCTGGTAGATCATTCCTGTATCAAAACACAGGAATATAATGAAATAAATAGAAAAAATTTTAAGCAATGATTCATGTCTAATTTTAAATTTTAAAATGGATTTTAAGAAGTTTAACAGGGATAACATTCCTACAACGCAGTAAGGGGCAAGAATTATAAGGGCCACATGATAAAGGCGGGTGGTATTCATCTGGCTGGAAAAAAATGGTATGACCACTCCTGCCAACAGAACCAAGAAGGTGGCTAAACTAATGGCTTTATATTCCCTATTAAAATTCATCCCATCTTTTCCCAGGATTAATGCCAAAATACCAATGGATATTAGGAACTGACTACTTAGATAGAAATATTTATGTAAATTACGTAGAGGAGTCACTTGTTCTTCCATTACCAGGTTAAGACCCTGAGTATTAGTGGGAT
>JAUNXM010000137.1 GCA_030539815.1 Methanobacterium sp. | reverse complement strand
TGACCATTTATTTTAATAAAAAATAGTTATTTACCACTTAATTACCTAAAAAATCTAATTCAGTTCAATAATAGGTGAGTTGGACTGGTTGTAAGCACCAAAAACGCCCAGGGTAACGTATAATTTATTATAATAATTTTTTTCCTGAGATCAAGACGTATCACCCAATCTATGCATTACAGGTTAATTCATGTTTTTTTCCAATTTACAGGTTAATTGATAAAGCATCCCCCCAGTAGAAATATTTATATGAATGTTCAGTTATAGTTAATTTTACCCATATTTTTTAAACATTGTACACATAAGTTGTTTAATTAAGAAATTTATTTTAAAAATACGCCTTATCGGAACACTACTTCCGGTAACTTTATATTCTATGCTGAGCAAATATAACTCGCTCAACAACAAAATAATCTAAAACTAAAAGGCACCAACATGATAAAAATAGGTATTTTAGACTTGCAAGGAGACGTTTCCGAACACCAAATGATGGTAAAAAATGCAGTTAATAAAATAAACCTTAATGCAGAAGTTTTAAAGGTTAAAACATCCTCAGAGGTGACAGAATGCGACGGGATTATCATCTCTGGAGGGGAAAGCACTGTAATTGGGAGACTAATAAAGGAAAATAGCATTGACAACATCATCAAAGAAAACCAGATCCCGGTTCTGGGCACCTGTGCAGGAATGGTTTTGTTAGGTCAGGAAACCGACTACGACCAACCATTGTTGGGGTTGATACCTATGAAAGTTAAAAGGAACGGTTTTGGGAGGCAAAAATTGTCATTTGAAGCTGATTTAAACATAAATACTCTGAAAACACCATACCCTGGTGTTTTTATTAGAGCCCCCTATGCCTATGATGTGGGGGATGGAGCAGTTGAAGTGGGACAAATTCATGGTAAAATAATTGCTGTGGCGTATGAACACCATTTAGCCACTGCATTTCATCCAGAACTCACAAATGATACTCGAATTCATGAATATTTCTTAAAGGAGGTTTTAAATTGTGTGGAATAGCAGGAGTGGTATTTAAAGATAATGATCTTCACCCAGTAGGACGATTCATGACCCGCATGCTTGACGCTCTACAGCACCGAGGACCAGATTCGGCAGGATTTGCCCTGTATGGTGGTCTAGGTCTGAGAGAACATGAATATCTGTTAAACATTGAGGTTAAAGAAAAACCTGGACTCTTAGATGAAGTTAAAACCAAAGTTGACACAGCTTTCCCGATTGAAAGTGAAGAAATCATTCCCTCAGTAGAAAATTACATCATATACCGCTGTAAAGTAGTTTTAGAATCATTTTCACAACTTAAACCATTGATCATGGACGTAGATAAAATTGATGATGTGATTGTCCTAAATGGAGCCCACTCATTCGAAATGATTAAAGATGTAGGACTGGTAAAGGATATCGCAGCCCGATACAATACTGAAGATAAAATAGGGACCCATGCTATTGGCCACACCCGTTTCTCCACTGAAAGCATAGTGGACCGCTACCACGCCCACCCTTTCCAGAGTTACATCATACCGGACATCACCGTGGTTCACAATGGACAGATTACCAATTACTGGAAAATCAGGGACCCCTTAGAACGTAAAGGACACATCTTCGAAACCAACAATGATACGGAGTGTATAGTACACTACATAGCTGATAAATTATCCCAGAATTACAGTTTAGAAGAGGCTCTGGAACAATCAGTGAAGGACATGGATGGTCCTTTCTCCTATATTGTAGGCACTCCCAACGGGGTGGGAATTGCCAAGGACCAGCTTGGCCTCAGACCCGGCGTTATGGCTGAAAATGACGAAGTTTTTGCTGTTGCATCAGAAGAAGTGGCTTTAAGAGAAGTTATGGACACTTCAGATATTGAACAGATATCTCCTGGAGAAAGCCGTGCTTACACTATATGAGGACGTGGAAAAATGAAGGAATTTAAAATTAACGCTCAAAACATAACCCCCCGGGAACTCAACCGAACTATTAAAAAGGCTGCCAAGGATACTGACCGCATTATTATTGAAAACCCCAATGCAATGCATTACATGGTAGCAGGACTCACAGAATCCGCTGAGGTAGTGATTGATGGTTCAGCCGGTTATTTTGCCGGTACTATGATACACGGAGCCAAAGTGCATATAAATGGAAACGCTGGTTGGTTCCCTGGAGATAACATGACTGAAGGAGAGGTAGTCATTGATGGATCCGCTGGAGACGGAGTGGGACAGGGAATATACGGAGGTACCGTGGTGGTACGTAAAGACGTGGGTTCCCGTACCGGGGAAATCATGAAAAACGGAACAATCATTGTTGGGGGAAACTCAGGATTCATGAGCGGCCTGTTCATGATGGGCGGCCGTATGATTATTTTAGGAGATATTTCCGATGATGCTGGTGAATCCATAATTAGGGGAACTATCTATGTGGGTGGTGAGATTAAAAGCCTGGGTAAAAACGCTAAAATAGATGAGTTAGGAGAAGAAGAAATTAATGAATTAAAGGAACTCCTGGAAAGTTACAACTTCCACTTGGAAGAAGAGAAATTCCAGAGCTTCCGTAAAATTGTGCCACGCAGTGCCCGACCATTTTACGGCCAGGAATCAGAGGAGGGAAAATAATGACTAAAAAGGAAAGTGTTACCCTGGTAGGAACTCCCTGCCATATCATTGCCACCGCAAAAATGGAGCACTACCCGGAGATCCTGGGAGATTCTCCAGTGGATTTCAAGTTAGGACTCTTCTGTATGGAAAACTTCTCCCACAGTTACTTGAAAGAGTTCCTCAAAAATGAAAACATAGAAATGGATGATATAAATCAATTTAGAGTGGAGAAAGGACATTTATGGGCCTATCTTAATGATGGGGATGTGTTTAAAGTTCCACTATCCAAGGCCAAAGTATGTATGAGGAAAAATTGCCAAGTATGTATGGATTACACATCAGAACTAGCCGACTTGTCAGTGGGATCAGTGGGATCAGCC
Source organism: Methanobacterium sp. (assembly GCA_030539815.1). Classification (GTDB taxonomy): domain Archaea; phylum Methanobacteriota; class Methanobacteria; order Methanobacteriales; family Methanobacteriaceae; genus Methanobacterium. The sequence continues at coordinate 2,309 of JAUNXM010000137.1, read as the reverse complement.
CCCGGATGGTCCACAGTAATTGCCAGAACAGAAAAAGGACTTAAAACATTACTAAAAGCTGAATCAGAAGGTTACATTGAAATTAAACCCATAAAACAATCTAGTATCAGTTTATTAGAGAAATTAGCTAATAAGAAGAAGAAAGAAAACAAGGAAGAGATTAAAAAGAGAGAATCCGTGGCCAGGCCAGTGCTCTACCGAAGGTACATTAACGATGCAGAATTCAGGGAAGAAGTCATATCTTGCCAGTTTAACGATTTAAAAGCAGATGTGGTGGATGTGGGTAGTTGTGTGCTCTGTGGAGCCTGTTATTATGTGTGTCCAGAGAATATAATATCCATCGAAGACCGCAAACCACAACTAAAGGGAACCTGCCCCCCAGAATGTAATCTATGTTACGTGGCCTGTCCCCGTACTTACCTCTCCCAGCAAGTCCTGCACCGGGACCTTGATCAAAAACCACTGGGAGACTACCTGAAGATAGTATCTGCCCGCGCAGAAAATTCGGATGGTCAGGACGGGGGAGTGGCAACTGCCATTTTAAGCTATATTCTAGATGAGAAAATAACTGACGAAGTTATTGTAGTGGATAAAATGGATGAAAATCCCTGGAAGCCAGAAGCAATTCTAACTTCAAGTGCTGAAGATGTGAAAAAAGCTGCTGGTACCAAATATTCTGCTGCCCCAGTTTTCAAAGTGCTTAAAAAAAATTATGAAGATTCTAAGAAGGAGGTATCTTAGATGCCTTTTAAAATAGAGAGAAATCAGGAACTTTGCAAGAGAAACTTCGACCGTCCTGGTTGCTGCTGGTATCTATGTGACAACCGGGATGAGAGCCTGTGTCAGAACTGTTACTCCTGTTACAACAACTGCCCCCACGGAGTTTACGAGATAGTGGATGACGAGCCATTTCCACTGCACCATGAAAAATGTGTGGGCTGCCGTATCTGTGAGGAGATGTGTCCTAACAATGCCATTGAAGTTAGTGCCACTCCTGAAGACATACGAAATGTGTGGAGCTTTAACGATCTGGTAGAAATCAACCGTAAATCCACTGAAGGATCCTATAAAGTCCGGGGATGTGGAGCCATCAGACCCCTACCCACCTTTGATGATCTGGTAATTGTACCAGCCCAAGTATCCAGGCCACCCATTGATAAGTACAGGGAACCCTGCAACACTCGAGTAGTTTTAGGAAATCGTTACGCTGAAAATCCACTGGTTATAGATACACCAATAATGATCGCTGCCATGAGTTTCGGAGCACTCTCCAAGGAAGCCAAGATCGCCCTGGCTATGGGGGCCACCCTGGCTGGAACTGCCACCAACACCGGTGAAGGCGGAATGCTTCCGGAAGAACGTAAGTATGCCAATAAACTCATCGCCCAGTATGCTTCTGGTCGTTTTGGAGTCAGCGCCGAATACTTGAATAATTCAGATGCAGTGGAGATTAAAATTGGCCAGGGGGCCAAGTCGGGTATGGGAGGTCATCTTCTGGGAGAGAAGGTCACCGCCGAGGTCTCCAAGATCAGGATGATACCCGAAGGTACCGATGCCCTGAGCCCGGCCAGGCACATGGATATTGTGGGACCTGAAGACCTTTCCATGAAGATCAGCCAGCTCCGGGAGATTACTGACTGGAAAGTGCCAATCATGGTGAAATTTACCAGTGGACGTGTCAGTGATGATGTTAAAATTGCTGCCAAAGCCGGTGCCGATGCCATAGTAGTGGATGGTATGCAGGGAGGAACTGGAGCCGGACCAGATGTGGTCACCGAACACAGTGGCGTGCCCACCATAGCAGCTATAGTGGAAGCAGATGAGGCACTTAAACACATCAACCTGAGGGAAGATGTAAGTCTCATCGCTGCCGGTGGAATAAGAAATGGTGCGGATGTAGCCAAAGCCATAGCCTTAGGTGCTGATGCATGTTATATTGCCACCAGTGCATTGGTGAGTATTGGCTGCAGGGTATGTCAAATGTGCTACGCTGGAACCTGCCGTAAGGGAATAGCTACCCAGAACCCACAACTACGACGTAGACTGGATTACTTAGAATGTGGTAAAAGAGTGGCCCGTTACATTGAAGCCATGACTGAAGAAGCAGTTATGCTAACTCAACAGGCTGGTAACACCGATTTGCTTAAACTGGAGAAGGATGATCTGCGTGCCCTGACTGTGGAATCATCAGCCATGACCGGGATAAAGATGGCAGGTCTAGAAGCACCAATACGGGGCTAATCCCCCCTAATCCTTTTTTTATTCTTTTAGATTTGACTATTAACTATTTAATCTTAATATTTAAATCT
>JAUNXM010000136.1 GCA_030539815.1 Methanobacterium sp. | reverse complement strand
TTAACTGGATTATTGATAAGTACCATCATAATCCTTTTTTAATCCAAATTTTAAATACAATTCATGATTTTTTATAAACGTGAAAATAAAGTGATATTTTACAAAAACGAACAGTCGGTTAATAATTAAGTTTATTGACTTGGATTGAACATAGTATAATCATAAATCACAGTCATGATCATATTAAATCATCAATAATGGATTATGAAGGAGATAAAGAATATGTTTGGAAGTAAATCCTCTAAAATTAATGATATTGTCCCTGAAGAGTCATATGAACTGATAAACGGAAATAAAGACAACCCTGATTTCATTATTCTTGATGTGAGAACACCTGGAGAATTCTCCGAATCTCATATTGAGGGATCTGAACTTTTAAATTACCAATCATCCGACTTTAAGGATGAAGTTCAGAAACTGGATAAAGGCAAGACTTACCTGGTATACTGCCGTTCAGGAATTAGGAGTGCTGCTAGCGCTGATATAATGATTAAATCCGGATTTGAAAATATATACAACCTGGTTGGAGGTATAATGGGGTGGGAAAGTTGTGGGCTGCCTGTTAAGTAAAATAGCAATCCCAATATTTTTTTTATACAATTAATTAATTAATTAATTTGGAAAAATATTCTATTCAAATACTGAATTAAATATTTAAAATAGTTCCAAAAAAATAAATAAATAATGAATTAGGATTATTTTTGATTAAATTCTAAAATTAGATAATAATAATAATGAATTAGGATTATTTTTGATTAAATTCTAAAATTAAAAATGTATATGGGAGTTATGAAGATCCTTCTATCCCATATTTGATTTATTTTTCCAGGTTTTTAACGGCCAAAGATGTGAACCGCCGCAGTACCACCGGTACCACCAATGTTATGAGTCATACCGATTTCAATACCGTCAACCTGTCTTTTACCAGCTTCTCCACGGAGTTGCCAGACCATCTCAGCAGCTTGAGCAATTCCTGTAGCTCCTAATGGGTGTCCACGTGCTTTAAGACCTCCTGAGGGGTTCACAGGCAAGTCACCGTCACGATGGATAAAACCATCTTCTACAGCCTGACCGCCATGTCCTTTTTCCACAAATCCCAAGTCTTCAATGGCTAATATCCCATTGATGCTGAAGCAATCGTGCACTTCCACAGCCTGTATATCCTTTGGCCCTAGCCCGGCCATGTCATATGCAGTCCTTGACGCGTGTACTGTGGAGTCAATGGTAGTTATGTCCCTTCGATCGTGGAGGGCAATGGTTCCAGAAGCCTGGGCAGAAGCCTTAACATAAACCGGGGTGTCAGTGTATTTACGGGCATCTTCAGCTGGGCACAGTATCACTGCTGCAGCACCATCGGTTACCGGGGAACAGTCCAGAAGTCGGAGTGGATCAGCCACCATACTTGAGTTTAAAACCTGATCAACTGTTATTTCCATTGGGAACTGGGCTAAGGGGTTTAAAGCCCCGTTTTGGTGGTTGTTAACACTGAACATGGCCAGTTGTTCCCTGGTGGTTCCGTACTGGTGCATATGCCTACGGGCCATCATGGCATAGAGTGAAGGGAAAGTTACTCCCTGTTGTGCTTCCCATTCCTGATCAGAAGCAGTGGCGATGGCTGGGGTGGGGTCCACCACATCAGTCATCTTTTCCACTCCTGCAGAAATTACCACATCATGATAACCAGAAGCAACAGCCATTATCCCACTTCTAAGGGCCAAACCCCCTGATGCGCAGGCTGCTTCCACCCGGGTACAGGGTATGGGTGTTAGGCCGGAGTGGTCAGCAATGAGGGAAGCGATATGTTCCTGCTGTATGAATAATCCAGCGGTCATGTTTCCCACGAACATGGCTTCCAGATCTGCTCCTTCAATACCGGCATCTGCAACTGCATTCATTCCTGCCTCAGTAATCAGATCCCGAAATGATATGTCCCACATTTCACCGAACTTGGTTTGTGAAACTCCAATAATTGCAACATCTCTCAATTTAACATTCCTCCATTAAATCTTAACCCTGACTTAGTCCGGCCATTCTTAGTTTTCCTTTAAACTTGGCGTAAATGGCGTAATCCACATATGATTTGTTTTTGATCATATCCTGAACTTTAGGTGCCAGGTCACGTTTTTCTTCTATTTTGTCATTTACAATGATACTGAAAGCATCACTACCGGCACCTGAACCGTATGAAACTGCGAATATACGTTCACCTGGCTGGGCAATGTCTAAGATGGCTGCCAGTCCCAGTGGAGTTGCCCCAGAGTAGGTGTTACCAATCATGGGTGTTAACAGTCCAGTTTTATATTGTTCCTGGGTGAATCCTAGTTTACGGGCTGCCCTTATATAGAATTTACCATTGGGCTGATGGAAAACCGCATGATCATAATCAGAGGCTTCAGTGCCCATTTTTTCCATCATACCTTTGGCTCCAGAGAGAACATGTTTGAAATAAGCTGGTTCTCCAGTGAAACGTCCTCCGTGACGGGGGTAAGGCTTACCCTCCCTACGGTAAAAGTCAGGGGTGTCAGTGGTGAAACTGTAGGTTCCTTCAAAGTCTGCAAGTGTGTTCTCTTTCCCAATTACATAGGCCGCCCCACCTGCAGATGCAGTGTACTCCAACGCATCGCTAGGAGCGCCCTGAGCAGTGTCCGCACCAACAGCGAGACCATATTCTACGTTACCTGCATCCACCAGCCCCATACAGACTTGCATACCCGCAGTCCCGGCTTTGCATGCAAATTCAAGGTCTGCTGCAGTGAGATCCGGGCTGGCCTCCACAGCTTCCGCCACAATGGTTGATGTGGGTTTAACTGCGTAAGGGTGTGATTCTGAACCCACATAAACTGCCCCAATTTTTTGAGGGTCTATATTAGCCCTTTTTAGTGAATTACGAGCTGCCTCCACTGATATGGTGGCAGTGTCTTCATCGGGTGCTGGTACTGATTTTTCGTTAACTACCAGTCCCCGGGAAACTGCCTGGGCATTATCTCCCCAGACCTTTGCAATCTCTTCAACCTTTATACGGTATGAAGGTATGTAAACTCCATATCCTACTATTCCTGCCATATTAAATCACAACCGTCTTAATAGTATTACTGATTTTTTTTGTGTTAGGTCAATTCTATTTTAAGCATACAGATTTATAAATTGGTTTAATCAAGGTTTACCTTATATTTTCCCTATAATGCTTCTGTATATTAAAAAAAATTAGGTAATTAATTTAAGGCTGAAACCAGTTTATATATTTATGTATCCATTTAAGTTATGTAGGTCATTAATATGCAATCTAAAGTATAATTTCCTGCAGAGAGGGGATATCTGTTGATCTTAAGGGATGGAGACGATTTTTGTAAAATAATAAAAGAAACTGTTAATATCCTTTTTGAAGTAACAAATATAGCAAGGTGGGGTTTTTATTGCTTGCTTTGCAGGTAGAGTTTGGAAAATGGTAATGCGGTTATTCCATGGGCAATGACACTTAATAAGACTGTTATGAAAACGGTGAGGATGAAAGTTTCCTGACCAGGGAATGGGCTTAGTCTTTCCAGGGCAATGAGGGCTAATACTATTGATGCCAGTCCACGTGGACCGAACCATCCCATGAAAAGTATGGAATCCCAGTTAATCTTTGAACCTAAAAGCGATATGGTCACCGGTAATACGCGGATAACTGTAAGGCTTAAAAGGGCATAGAGAATGATCTGCCAGGTGATCAGGGGAATTAAATCCGATATGACTATGCCCAATATGAAAAACATCGTTAAATTCAAAAACTGACCCTCTGCCTCTGCAAAATCCATGAGTACCTTTCGTGCATCAAGTGTGACATATGCAGTGGCCAATCCTCCTACAAATGCTGCTATAAATCCACTTCCACCAGTTTGATCGGCAATGACAAATGATAATATTGCCAGGGCTAAAAATGCTATTCTCTGATATTCGGGAGTTATCCATCCCTTATCTCTGGATCTCATCACTATTTTAGAGCCAGCAAATCCCACACCAATCCCCACCACCACTCCCACACCGATCTGCATGATGGCTACCTCAATAAAATACCCAACTGGGCTGAAACTCTCCTGTGCTAAGCCTATGGCCATAAAAACCAGTAGAAATGGAACGCATAGTCCATCATTCAAACCACTTTCCACTTCCAGTGATTTCCGGATTAATTCAGGTATCTTTTTATTTTGAACAACTACCTGACCCAGAGCGGCATCAGTGGGTGCCAAAACCACCCCTATGATGGCTGATTCCCAGAATGTTAAATCAGTGAAAATAAAAATAGCAGTGGTAATTCCCAGTACAATGGTTAGGGGTAAACCAATTACCAGTAGGCGAGAAGTTAAACTATCCAGTTTAATTGAACCCAATCTAATCTGGGATGCATCAGAAAACAGCACCAGTACCAGGGCAATTTCCGCAATTATCAATATAATGGTGGATAGTGGGGGTTGAATAATATCCACGTAACCAGTAAATAACCATCCCACTACTAATCCTGCAAAAATGAAGATCATCTGTGGAGTCAGAGGTATTGAATCAATTTTACGGGAAAGAATTGCCACTATAAAAAGCATTAAAATAAAGAATAGGAGTTCTATCATTTTAATCTCCATTCAAAACTATATGGTCACCCTGTTAAAAATTCTTTCTATGAATTTGTCGCCAAAACCCTGATTGTAATGGTTAAACAATAGATGATCCAGAATAGCTGAGTAATGATATTGGATTAAACAATGAAATCAAAATATTTATATCACCCATCATTGAATCTCTCTATCTTTAATTCACAGATGAATAAGCATTATAATCAATATTTCATCTAATAAATTAGATTTTGTTAATAATAAGATATTAATCACATATTTTTTTGTTTAATATTGATAATAGGTTTAAAAATCCATTGTTAGTTACAGAAGTTCTAAAAGTCTTTCTAAATCAAGTTTACCCACATCATCGGAGGTTTTCATCCCGTACTTTTGGTACAGGAAAGTCCAATCATGGTTTATGAGGAATTCATGGAATAATGGGAATGATCTTCCATCATTCTTCATATCCTCCAGTTCCATTATACAATTTTTCAAAAGGTCCTCAGGATCATCCAGTTTCATCAATTGGTACACCAAGCCCTGATCGCGGGGAATATTCTCTTTAACATCTATTCCCTGGTAATAAAAGTTTTTAAACTTTTTTTTCTGAGAAATAAACCGGTGAACAATTAATAATTTCTCTTGTAATTCCTTTACTTCCTTAGGGGTAAGTTCCATATCTTCACCTGATTGACATATTCAGCTGTTAATCATTCAATTAACTCATCTTTTAGCATATCCTTAATTAAGAATGCATATAATCTTAGGTATTCCTATTTGGTATATTTTTAATCCTT
>JAUNXM010000135.1 GCA_030539815.1 Methanobacterium sp. | reverse complement strand
ATTAAATAAGGTAAAGATGCCATTAAAGTTGCAATTGGTGCTCCACGACTGGTGCATCCCAGCATTTCCAGTTCCTTCACCTCATGTCGATTGGATCTTTTCAAAATTAGATCAGCCCATTCCTCCTGCACTCCCAGGATACCAATAGGTCCAGAGGCAGCCATACTTTTATGACCACTGCCCACCACGAAATCCACATTCCACCCTTTAGCATCAATAGGCATCCTACCCATTGAATATGCGCAGTTTAAAAGGAAGGGGATACCTGTTTTGTGGGCAACTTTACCAACACCCTTGGCATCAGTAACATTACCATAATCACCATCCACATGGGTTAGAAGAACCAGACTAACCTCCTCACCCATATCATATAATTCATCCAGGGTTTCCTGGTATCCTTCAGAACTAATCCGGTGTTCAGGGTAGCCACTACTGGGAACTTCCACGATGTTAAGACCATTACGTTCTGCTGCTAGGTGACTGGTGTAATGGGCGTTGCCATCGACTAATACCGTGTCTCCGGGCTGGCAAAGGGCGTGCATCACTGCAAATTTACCCTCCCTTGCGCCGTGAACGGTTCTAGCATGATCTACATTAATAAAGCTGGCCATATCGTCTAAAAACCCATTAATAGAGGGTTTTGATACTTGATCCAGACGGCCGGCACAGTAATCACAGACACTGTAACCATCGGAAAATTCGTATAATGCTTGGCGTGATTCAGGTGGAAGTACTCCTCCGCGCTGGAGGGGATTAAGGTTTAGATTTTCTCTTTCTGTCTGGCGATTAAGGGAGTAATCTTGACAATTCATAGGCATTCACCATTCTCTTTAATAAAATTTATAATTACAAGTAAGTCCCAGTACAATATTTATCCTGGAGGGTTAGCTGGTATTCGTTAATTTATTTTTATCTAATTCAACATTCACAACTCATTTTTGAATATTACTTTAACTTATTTTTGATTCTCTTTTTTGTTTAACATAATATTTTCCCAGAAAGAAAATATACATTCATTGTATTTTCAAAAATTTGGTTGTATTTTCAAAAATTAATAAATAAATGAGGAAGAACATTATAGGAAAATTAGGGGTCATTTTAGTTAGAAGTGGAGTTAGTAGTTTTAAATATGAATTTACCCACTTTAAAATCTATTTTTTTATCTTTTACGTCAGAATAATATATATTTAAATTATTAGGTAATACTATGGTTTTAATCTCTATTTTGGATTGCAACTCCTTGAAAAATTGGGATCGGTGATCCATTATCCACACTACCCTTTCTGTGGACGACTTTATGGGGATTTCCAATAAATTGGATTGGGAGCTCTGGTACTTATGGTTCTTCCCGTAGGAAAAGGAAACTTGATTATCGAGCTTGTTACTTTTAAGCTGGGAGTTCTCAGAATCAAAAAGGTAATAAACATCGTATTCTGGCAACTGGTACATGGCTTTTCTCCAGCTAAAACCCTGGTCTTCCCGGATAATATCCCTTATAATAATCTCTGTACTGTTGGGATTTGAACTGGACAGGTTTCCAATAATTTCCAGGTGCCAGGCCATGTTCTGGTCATTGTTGATTATTTTTTCATTATTGTACATAAATAACATGTCCAATCCTAAGATAATCTTCTCTGTGGAGTTCATATGGGTGATCTGGGTTTCCCAAGTACTTTCCTCATTTAAATTATAAGGATAAAGGAAGTAAGCACTGTTTAGAACCATATATAAAATCAACATTGCACATAAAACAGTTTTTGGGGAAACATTTAATTTAAGACTAATATCTCTGGAAAAAGTAATCACAACATATCCTAAGACTAAAAAAAGTGCTGGTAGGAAAATTAAGGTATATCCTGGTTTAGATAACGGGATGAAAACTAGAAAAATGAATGAAGGCAGTATCCAGAGACTCATAAACATGAATTTCGGACTTTTAAACATCACATTATCCAGAATATTTTCCCTTTTAAAAATAATGAATAACAATATTAAGAACCCGCCCAGAAAACCAAGGCCTATCATCAGCCAGGAAGCCAGCATTCCATCCATCAATAGATGATTGGAGAGTGAAGCTCCGAATAACACTGAACTAGTTTTAAATGAGGCTGAGAAGTGTCCACTGGAATTGAGATAACTTTCCAGCCCACCTGCCAGGAAGATGGTGGGTAAAAGCCAGGTTAAGATGGACAAACCCATGACTACCATGGGGGGTATAGTTCTTTTAATCATATTCGGGTAGTTATCTCTTGCCGGATATAATAAGCAAAATAACCATAATGGAAACATGAAGGGGATGAGATCCTGCCGAAATCCACCAGCCAGGCCCAGGGCAATAGCTGAAAGATATAAAAAGTTCCTACTACCTTTCAATGACTGGTATGATGTGTAAGCTATTAAAATGGCTAAAAAGGCTTCACTGGGGTATATGGTTGCTATTTCTCCATAGAACCAGAATATGGGGCTGAATATAAGTAAAATTGCCCCAGTAATTGCCACGTTCCTTGAAAATAATTGTTTACCAAGTTAATACACTAGAATAACTGTTAAGGCGCTGAAGAGTATGCTCATGAATACCAGGGTGGTGTTGGCATCCTGGAAGATTTGATTGAAAACCTTTCCTAGACCCACAAAGAGAATGTATCCTGGTGGTTGGGGCTGGTGCAGGAGTATGTCATATTTATCCAGTGCCAGAGCGAAGTTTACAGAGTCCCATTCATAGAGAAACTTGCTAACGAATGGTATTCGTGTGATAACAACTAAAATAATTAATAAAAGAGGGGTGGTAATATCTCCACGGGAGTTATCATTAGAAATCAGTGATTTAATCTTTTCCTGCATGTAAACTCCAACTAAACATATTGATTATCCCGGGCCCTGTTTCAACCCATAAATTAATAAGGTTATTTCAAATTTTTCTATAATTCCAATAACATTAACCTCATCTATCTTTCGTCCCACTGGATATCTATTTTTTTAAATCTTAAAATGAACTTCGCCAGGTTTTAACCATCTTGGTAACCACCAGGTTAACAAGGGATGATTTTTCCCCGAAAATCTCTAACTTTCCTTTGATAAGGGCCTCTCTCAAGTCATCTCCATTGATAATTATCCCTGCATTGCCAATTTCACTGGCAAAATGTGCATCACTACCTGCAACCCCACTTAAACCATTCGTCCTGGCAAATTCAATGGCTTTATTATTGTATTTTTGACGTAAACAACGTGAATTGAAGGTTTCCACACAGTCTACTAATTTAATATCCTTTTTACCAGGATTAATACCATTTCTGCGAATATCATCAAAGGGGTGAGGAAGTACGGTAATCCCATCCTGTTCTTTAATTTCTTCCAATACATCCTGGAATATGTTAGATTTAATTTCATGAGACAGAAATAGGCCAATAATTTCCCCACGTTCGGTACTAATCTCTGATCCTATAATAACCTCAAAGTCCTCAGTTTCGTATTTCTTAGCCATTAAAGACCCCTCAAGGGTGTCATGGTCAGTGATGGCTATTCCAGATAATCCTCTTTTTATTGCAGTTTTAACCACTTTATCAGGTTCAATAATTCCATCAGAAGAATATTTGGTGTGGGTATGGAGGTCAAATTTCATTTTTTAGGGTACCGATTTAATAAATCGTGATTTTAATTTAGATTATGTATTCTGAATTATTATAAAATGGTATTCATTTTTTGAATGATTAAAATTGATAAAAATAATGAAATACTAATTTAGTTAATTAAAATTTTAAAAAAATGAGAAAATATGGTGAGGGTGGGAATTTATCCCATTATTCCCATATTCTTATTGGTTTTTGCAATGGATTTAGCTGGATCTTCTTCCATCTTGAGCATGGCACGGATACAATCCACATTCTCAGGCACCACATCTGATTCCTGGTGAATGGCCTGCATGTAGAAGAGTTCTCCATCTTTGACATTTAGAGACTCTTTCCAAACTGCTATTTCGAATAAGTCACTTCTAGGTCTGCCTAAATCCCGTGCACATTCCATTATCTCCGCAGTTGAACCTAATCCCTTTTCGGCTTCCACTAAGAGAACCCTAGGGGTTGCTTCCAGTGTATCGATCACCTCATCCAATGAGGGTGTGTTTTCCAGTTCCACCATGAGGTTGTGCTGGTGCATGAGGGTGGTAGGTACCAGTAGGGCCATGGTAGTAATGTCCAGGTCGTACATCACTGTCTTCACATCAGGGCCGTGATGGCTGGGTACGGTAGGTGGGTTGGGAACAATTGCATTTATTGGGCCAGATTTAACCTGTCCAGGGTCAGCTCCCCGTCGTACCATAACTGCCCTCACCTTTTTGATACCGCAAAGGTCATGGATTGGTTTTAAGGTTCGGCAGAGACCAGTGGTGTTGCAGCTAACCACCCTAACGTAGTCTGCACCCCAGTTGTCCTGGTAGTTGGTAAATGAATTGAAAGACTTTCCAATTTGCTCGTGTTTTTCACCGCCCTGGAATATGCCCTTAATTCCTTTTTCAGCATATATTTCTTTGTTTTTAGCACCTATTCCTCCGGGTGTGCAGTCTACCATAACCTCCACTTTATCGTAGAGATCATCAATGGTTCCAGTTACTTTTATTCCTGCTTCTTCAAATAATCCTTCCCTCTCTGGTGCACTTATGTAAAGTGGGAATCCCTTTTCCACTGCCATCTGGGCTTCAAAGTTAGGAGTTCTCTTGGTTACTCCCACGATCTGCATGTCATCCTGACAGACGACTGCATCTGCGACTCTTTTTCCAATAGTACCGTATCCATTTATCCCTACGTTTTTCATAATAAAATCCCCGTTATAGTATTATATTAATTCTATCTATCTTTTTTAGAATATAATAAATTTTATGATATTAATTTAGAAAATAAAAAGATATCATATGAATTATTCGGCAATTAAACTAGCCATAATCTATTATTACAGGCATTTAACACTTTCAATCAATTCAAAGATTAAAACTTGAGTAAATTTCGTGGAAAAATTAAAAAAAATTAGTATCAGCCTTTTTATTCCAAGGCTGATTCGTTAGGAATTGTTTATTCCAGTGCATCAAGTTTTTCAGGTAGGTAAGTGTCAACCACGTACTCCAGTCCGTACTTAGAGAAAGACTGCTGTTCTGCTTTTTTCCCTATTTTGAGCATCTTCTTGATCTCCACTTGCCAGGCTTCATCCTTGTAACGGGGATCCTTGGAGAGCTCTTTAAGCCGTAAAACGTCAATATCTTTAAGGGGGTCAGTGGGAAGATCGTAGTTTATAATATCTGATGCTGTAACTCCCAGGAACTTGGCGTCAGGTGTTGCCAGCTGGTGATTTACATGGGCCAGTTTTGCACTTCCACTGATAATAACCATGGCGATGTGAAATCCCC
>JAUNXM010000134.1 GCA_030539815.1 Methanobacterium sp. | reverse complement strand
TTTTCACCTCAATTATTACCCTAAATCATTTATTTCAATAAATGTGTTTTCAGGTACTCCATTTTTCTCTAATCAAATCATCTTTATGAATAAATTAAATAATACTTATTATTGAAAGTAATATTATTGTAATGAAAAATGTTGCATAACCAAATTTCCATTGTTCGTCACTTATTTTATCGATAAATTTACTCGATTATCAAAATATTAGTGGCTGTATTAGATATATTTGATTAATTTATGAGCATCGCAATAACCACAATCATCTGACATAAACATTGTTCTGGTGTTTGCTTGGAAATATTCTGTAATTCTGAAAATAAAGATATGTGGTGTTATCTTTTCCATACTTTTTCCCCACAAACACCACAGAAGGTTTCATTTCCCTTTAATTTATGACCGCACTTCACACAGCATAAATCTAATTCTTCAATACTATCTTTGCCATGTTTTTCAATTAGTTCATCATACTTTCCAGATCCATGCCATTTAAGTAGCTCTGATGCTCTCATTACTGTCCAGGGATGGGTTTTGTCCATGATGATAAGTGCTTTAGCTACTTTGTCAACAGTATCATAATCGAAACCTTTGAACTCTTTAGCCTGTTCTATGAAGTCTTCAGTTTTCATTTTATCATAGTAATGTTTGGGAACACCACTCATTTTCATCAGAGTACTTATAGCCACATTTATGTCTTGACAAGCTAAAAGTCCAGCTCTGTCCGCGGTAAACTCTGACATCCGGTACCAGTAAATTAAAGCAATTTCCAAACCAGTAGATACCAATGATCCAATACCTAATGTTGCTGAACCAATAATGGCACCAATAATGGGTATTACTTGGGCCATCATGTGATACAGCATATGTCCACTTTTAATGTGTCCCACTTCATGGGCGATTAACCATAAGAGTTCGTCTTTGGATAACAAATCCAATGATCCCGAATGAATAACGATTAGTGGTTTCTCCGAACCAGTGGTAAATCCATTAACATTATAATCCCACATTATGTACAAATCAGGGATATCTTTAACAAAGAGAAGTTGGCAAGCTTCTTCTAACAATTCATATATTTCGGGAAAGTTATCTTTATTTACCCTTAAATGACTCCCAGTCTGTTTCAATCTTTCTGCTCTTTCAATACCATGTTTATTGATTTGTCTTGCTAATTTCTCCAATCCAGGAGTGCCTTCTAAGGTTTTAAGAGCCTTTCGATCGAATTCATGTTCATATTCACTAGGGTTAAGCAATAATAATTTTTTACGTTCCATTTCATTTCCCCCAAAGTCCAGCTAATTCAATGTTAATTTATGTTCTAAATTCCCACCACATTCACATTCACAGTCAAAATCATCCACTGACTCATCTGATTGTAGCTCGTAGTAGCCTCCACAAGAATCACAGACTAAATAACCCGGATTCGTAGTTTCTGGTGGGATTCCTTTACTTTGGGGTTGACGATTCTTTTCTATGGTATTATCAATACTTTCGGCTGCTTTATTTAGGAATCCTCCCAATCCCTTCATTAATCCTTTCCCTGATTCAACAATATTATCCATTGTTTCATCTTTAGGAGTTGTTCCATTGGCTCTTTTTGGGCGGCGTTTGGCAAGTTCTTCATTAATAGCTTGATTGGTTACTTTATTCACCACTAGTGAAGTTCCACATTCCGTGCAAAATGTTAATCCCGGCTCTACATTAACATAACACTTGGGGCAGGTGGTAAGCTGATCACTAGTCCTTTTTATTTGGGTACCACATTCAGTGCAGAACCTGATCCCCGGTTCCATTTCCGTATAACACTGGGGACAGGTGGTTACTTGTTCATTACTAACAGTGCGATTTATTTTAGTGCCGCATTCAGTGCAGAACCTGATCCCCGGTTCCATCTCTGCATAACATTTAGGACAAGTGGTAGAGTGATCAGACTGGATAGTCTGTTTTATCTCAGATCCACATTCAGTGCAGAATTTTAGTCCAGATTCATTTTCAGAATTACATTTAGGGCATGTAATCTGTTGAATTTTTTGGTTTTTATTTCCCTCCATGTATACACTCCTGATTACGTTTAATAATGTTTAAAAACGGAAAATTGTCAAGATCAAATGAGTATAAAAGTAATATCAAATAAAAAAAGGGTTCTGGTGACAATCCATCCAGACGCTCGTAGGAACCCCCACCTCTATTACAATAAAGATACCCCATTTAAATACCTCTTAATTGCTGCAATGATTCATAACATCTATACGATGTGATAAGATATTATCCTAATCCGGTATTGTTGTTATCAATGTATATACTTATTGGAAATAAATATTACTGACGTCTTAATGTTTTGGTGCAGTCCTGGGATTAAAGGGATTTATAGAACTTTCCATGCGAAAAATAAGATTATTCAATGAATAAAATTACATAAAATCATTCGAAAATCCAAATTAATTATTTATGATTGATTTCCTCGGACTCAAATCTTAAACAATCTATCAATTATAAATTCAATCAAATCCAGTCTTTTTAGGCTGTTTATCCACATTTTGGGTATTCCACTTTTCCCATAATATGCTCCTGCTAACTGGCCATAAATAGCACCAGTAGTGTCGGCATCTTCACCCAGGTTCACCGCTAAAAGACAGCCTTCCTCAAAAGTATCTGATTTATAGAAGGCCCAGAGGGCTGCTTCCAATGATTTAACCACAAAACCACGACCACGTATCTCCGGTGGTTCTTTACCTTTAAAGGAACCACCGGCCACCTCGCTAATCTCCTTTAAGAGAGGGTTATCAACCCAGTATCCAGGTACCGGGGAGTAGTGGGGTGAGAGGAGTTCTTTTTTGGTTTTACCGATAAGTGCCCCGTGGATTAATCCTCCCATGTAGCGACAGGCATCCACTGCCAGGGGATGGTTGTGGGTGGTTCGTGAAGATTTACCTGACATTTCCAGTGCCTTTAAGGGGTAGGACATGTAGAAGAGTGGTACTGGTGCCAGGCGCATCAGTGAACCGTTGCCTGCTGAGTATTCATGGTCCGGTCCGGAGTAGGGTTCCCCAGTTTCTGCAAAGTTCATCAATGCCTGGCGGGTGGTGTTACCAATATCGAAGCATTCATTGGTAACTGAGAGGTGTCCCTCCTGGTACCAGCACAGGTATCGTTGCATCTGATCCACCGGATCAAAATCCCTGGTCTTGATGAGGCTTTCGGCCAGGCAAAGGGCCATGGAGGTATCATCAGTCCACATGCCCGGGTCCAGATTGAAGGGTCCTCCACCGATCATATCATTTACTGGCTGGAAGGTGCCGGGATCAGTGAACTCCAGGGGAACACCCATAGCATCCCCCACTGCCAAACCAATAATAGCACCGTGGAATCGGTCTTCAATTTCTCCCCGGATACCCTTCAACCTCACCAGAAGATCCAGGATAATTCCGTTATCAATCATATCTCCCAGCAATCCCTCGGTGAATCTTTCAGACCTTACGATGGAGGTGAATAACTTCTGCAATACAGTAATATCCGCGGTGGCCAGTAGTTCACGGTTATCAATGTATTTTTTTCCTTCTTCAATCCACTGGGTCCAGTCAAAATCAGTTATCATGTTCAGGTGATATAGGTCCTGACGAAACTTATCAACAGTTTCTGAATAGTTTAGGTACGGAAACTGGGGTGGTTTGTTAATTACCTGGTAGAATTGGTTATTCTGGTCCTGGAAGTAGGGCAAGTATTCCAGTAATGCGTCAATATCGTGGATTTTGGGTATTAAGGGAGACATATTTGGAACCTTTGAATTTTTAGCAGAAGATTTAGACTCTTATCTAGAAAAGTAATGATGATCTAATCCTTATCAATCAACCCATTTTTTTCAATTGATTCTTTCATTTCCAGTATGATTCTTTTAAACTCTTTCCACTGATATTCATCTAAATTCTTCACGACTTTAAATCCAAAACCATCACCGACACTATAAAAATCTTCTAATTCCAGTATATCCAGTAAAGATTTCTGAAAGATTCTTTCCCCATCTTTAACTTCATTAATTATGTTAAAGTGAGTGGAGAAGATACTTTGCCTGTAAGAATATAATTGGGAGTAGCATTGTAAGATCTTTACTTCCTGGTTTTGAAGGGGTACTGTTAAAAAGAATCCTTTCTTGGTCCATTTCCGGGTTAGATTATTTGCATCGGCAAAAGTGATTAATTCCTGGAAGAACTCAACCCCAACTTCATCCAAGTTTTCGAAAAAGGTTTTATCTATCAGTTCCGGTTCAATGGGTGTTATAATTCTGGTTTGACCCATTAATCGAGGCACTAAAGTCTTAGTTCCAGTTGTATTATCTGTGAATTGTTTTATTTCCAGTGCTAGGACTTCAGTTGATTCGATTTTATGGTTTAGAAACTCAATAATATTTTGCAGATTCCGGGGTATTTCATCAGATACTACTATGAGTCTCATGTTTTCTTCTTTTAGATTTTTTGCAACATTTTCCCAAAATTCTTCTTCACTCGTTTCATTATCTAAAAAGTCCTGCACACTTTGAGGATTATTTGCTTCTATCTTGGGGATGATTGTTTCTACAGTCTGGGAGAAAACCAGTTTTGAACCATAATCTAACATTTGGCCCACTACTTCACGTTGAATTTCACTATTGTTGCTTTTCTTAACTTCTACAATAGTGGGAACACCGTCTTGATCTAACAGGAATATGTCGATGTTGTCAATTTCACGACCTACACGGAGCCATCTGCGGGGTGTTTCTGGATCGATCTGGTCCCCGGGGATGAGTTCTGGATATAGGAAGAGCAATTCCTGGAAGTTGTTTTCATTGTGATGTTTTTCTTCATGGATAGTTACTAATTCGTTGTTGTCTTTTATTTTGTAGATTTTTCCAGTCAATTGATAAACTCCAGTAATATTAATATAGATTTTAAACCGAATTTAAAACGGGTGAATTCTATGTGTTACCGATTATTTTCTTAATGACTGCAATGATAAATGATATTAATTCATTTTCTTCTTCACCATTTTTTCCCGGTGTTAGGGGAAATGCACCCACAGAAAAGATCTTGCAATCATCACCCGGATATAAAACATAAGCACCTTCTGTCTTTAAAATAGCATCTTTATAAGTATGCATTTTATATAAATCACCATATTTGAATTTTCTCTTGGTTTCTTCCTCTAAATCTCTTGTTTCTATTTCATTTTCAATAGCCTGATTGTGATTATCTTTATCAAATTGTTCTTGTGGAATATTTTCATAGAATGCCAACACATCCCCTTCAGAACGGTATTTAGCATCAAAATGAACAAAATAATTTTCAGAATTATATTCAATTAAAAGGGTGTAGTCAGGCCTAAATGGGAGTGAATATGATTTAAAACGAGTATTATTGGAGAATAGTCGATTATACATTAACTCTGTATAAATTTCCTGATTATC
>JAUNXM010000133.1 GCA_030539815.1 Methanobacterium sp. | reverse complement strand
CTTTATTTCCTGTTTCTGGTGGTGTATGACTATCTTATTATCGGGAATGTCACGGTAGATTATAGCCCCTGATCCAACTGATGTGTTTAAACCAATGGTAACTCCGGGATTGAAACTGGAATTTATACCTGTCTTAACACCATCTGCAAAGATAACACCCATTTTACGCCTTCCACTGTTAATTCTTTTTCCCTTAACTGTTACCTTGACTCCTCCATCATCAAAACGTAGGTTGGCAATGTTGGTGCCTGCAGCCAGGTTGCATTTGGCTCCAATAATAGAATCTCCAACATATGAAAGGTGGTTAACGTTTGTTCCGTCCATTATTATTGAATTTTTAATTTCAACAGCGTTTCCAACGTTAACAGCGTTTCCAATGGAAGTATGTTTACGAAGAAATGTGTTAGGGCCAATATCACAGTTTTCACCAATATAAACGGGTCCAATTATGTAAGTTCCGGAACGAATGATACTTCCTTTTTTGATTATTACCGGGCCGTGTATAGTAACCCCTTTCTCAATTTCGCCTTCAATTTGGTTTTGGGATGCCTCTAGGTAGTGTTCATTTAATTCCAAAAATTCCCAGGGACGCCCAACATCGATCCATTTATCCTGGGACACCAGGCCTAAAACCTGTTTCCCTTCTTTGATCTGGATTTTAAGGGAATCTGTTATTTCGTATTCACCCCGTTCAGATTTTTCAGTTTTTTTAATAGCCTGAAAGATACTGGGGTCAAAGAGATAGATCCCTGCGTTTATAAGGTTACTGGGGGCCTCACCAGGGTTAGGTTTTTCTACTATATCTCTAATACAGTCTCCTTCCAGTTCCACCACTCCAAAAGCAGAAGGATCCTCAACTTCAGTTAGAACCAGAATTGATTGGGCCTGGGATTGGTGATGCTTATCAATCAAATTTTTTATCAAAGCATTTTCCAGGATTATATCTCCATTAGTAACAATGATGGCCTCGTTATTTTCTTCTACCCTCTCTGAAACCTGCCCTATGGCATGGGCAGTTCCCAAACGTTCTTCCTGAATCACATAGGTTATGTTAACCCCTAAATTGCCCCCATCTTTAAAGTGTTCCATAACTGCTTCTTTCTGGTAACCCACGATCATGGTAATGTTTTTTATCCCTGCATCCCGTAAAGCTTCAACATTATACTCCAGGAGAGGTTTTCCACCTACGGGAAGCATCGTTTTTGGCCGGGTTAGTGTTAGGGGCCTCATTCTGGTCCCTTCACCTGCTGTAAGTATAACTGCCCTCATTCAAACTCCTCTTTAACATTTCTTACCAATTCAAAATATTCTTTTAAGCTCTATGTTAATGTGAACTTCAGATAGTTTATAGAAAATCATTGATGAATTTTTCTGCTTTTTTATGAATCATCTGTGCTCTGTCTTGGGTTTTTCCCTCTAAAGTAATCCTGATGAATGATTCAGTTCCGGAAGGCCTTACTAGGACCCAGCTGCCATCAGTGAATGATATTCTCACTCCATCTTTAAGGTTAACATCATCAACATCTTCATAGGCTAGGGGAAGGTCAGTTTCGGCTTTGTGCATGATGGAATATTTCTGGTCTTCTCGGCAGTCAATTTTATCCCTTATGGTGGGGTAACTGGGAACATGGTCTAAAAGTTGGGAGAGTGGTCCTTTACTTTGAACCAATTGAATAACCCTCAGGGCAGATAGGATTCCATCGGGACACATGCAAAACTGGGGATGTAACCATGTACCTGATGGTTCACCTCCAAAGTTCGCACCGATGGTGTGGATCATCTCCGCCACGTGCACATCCCCAACTTTGGTTCTCTCCACTTTTCCTCCCACTTCTTCCATGGCACGGTCAATACAGGCCGAAGCATCCACGGTGGTAACCACACATCCGCCCATCTCTCTAGACACCAGAGCCAATAACTTGTCGAAATCAGCCATTCTCCCCTTATCATCCACTGCTATCATCCGATCGGCATCACCGTCGTGGGCTATCCCCAAGTCAGCTTCAGTGACCTTTACAACCTTCATCAATTCCTGGAGGTTGGCTTCTGAGGGTTCTGGGTTTCTCCCTGGAAAGAACCCATCCGGCTGGGCATTTAGACTCACCACCTTACAACCAGCCTTCCGGAGGATGAGTGGGGATAGGTATGATGCGGCACCATTGGCACAGTCCACAACCACCTTTAATCCTGGTTTAATATTCATTAAATCGAGGATATCCTTAATATAATCATTAACAATTGGGTTTACATCGGTGATTTTGCCGATATTTTCCCAAGATGATTTATAAAAATTATTTTCATGAATTATTTTCTCGATAGTTCTTTCCTGTTTCTGCAAGTATGCCATTCCATCAGGATTCCATAATTTTATCCCATTGTCTGGTGAGGGATTATGAGAGGCAGTGATCATTACCCCTGCATCTGCATTCAGCTTCATAGTGGCGTAGCCCACCACTGGTGTGGGTACCATTCCCACCGCTAAAACATGGCAGCCACCTTGCAGGATACCGGCAGTGACTGCTCTTTCTAGCATAAGGTTAGAAGTGCGGGTGTCATATCCCACAACTACCCTATGTCCTTTTCCCAAGTAAGTTGAAATGGCTTTCCCAACGTTTAAAGCCAGTTCAGTGCTTATTTCTTCTGCAATTTTTCCCCGTATTCCTGAGGTGCCGAAGAGTTTGGGAATCTCCTGTTCCATAGTTTAAGCTCCGAATTTAGTGGATCGGTTCATTAGATCCATTAAAATATTCATAATGTCACGTCCCCTTATCCTTGAAAGACCACCACTGGCTGCAGCCCGTTCATTAAACTCCCGAACCTGGTCCACCCTTACGTCTGGCCCTTTGATCACCAGGGGAACAGGGTCTCCAGTGTGATCCATCACTGAGATGGGGGTGGAGTGATCGGCAGTTAGGATGAAGTAAACATCTTCAAGTTCCATAACCTTGCCAATAACTCTGTCAACTTTTTCAATAAATTCAATCTTTTCTTTCAAGTTACCGTCGTGACCTGCTTCATCAGCACCATCAATGTTTATAAGTATGAAATCATAATCAAGGGAAGCATTTTCCAAAATACTGCGTGTAATACTTCCCAAATCAGTGTCCACTCCACCAGTGGCCCCTTCCACTTCTATTATATCCATGCCTGCTATCTGTGCAATGCCCTGAATAAGCCCAGTTTCAGCTATACATGCTGATTTAACGCCATATTTTTCATTGAATGGTTCCGCATTCGGTACTGCACCCGCACCACGGGGTAATGTGATGTTAGCAGGGGGCTCTCCATTTTTGGTACGTTTAAGATTAACAGGATGGTCTTTTAACATTTCATAGGATTTCTGGATTACTTTGTTGAGGATCCGGGCGGTATTTTCAGCTTCAGGAGAGCCATCTAGGCCCACTACCTTTTTAGGTTTTTTTCCATCATATTTAGGGTCAGCATCAGATATCTGATCCGATAGGCCTTTTCCTCTTAAAACCAGAACTGCACGGTGTCCAGTGGATTCTTTAAATATGATCTCAACGTCTTCTTCCAGTTCCATGGAGTTTAAGGTTTCTGCCAGTTCAGGAGTGCCTTCTCTTATTCTTCCGGCCCGGCGGTCAGTGATGATGCCTTCGTCATTGGTGGTAGAGAAGTTGCAGCGGAAGGCTATATCTCCGGGCATTACTTCTACTCCCACTCCAGCAGCCTCGAAGGGTCCTCTTCCGGTGTAAACTTGATAGGGATCATAACCCAGTATGGATAGGTGGGCTGTGTCACTACCTGGCCGTATTCCTGGTTTTATGGAGTCCATAATTCCATTAACTCCTAACTGTGCCATTCGGTCCATTTTTGGGGTCTGAGCTGCTTCTAGGGGGGTTTTACCTCCTAATTCCTTGAGGGGGCGGTCTGCCATCCCATCGATTATCATTATGATTCCCTTCATGCTATCACCATACCATGATATTGCCTATTAACGCTCCGGCCATTGTGGCCAGAAGATTCACATGCTCGTTAGTGAGATATTTTGATTCAAGAACTGCACCCAGTATACTATCCACAAAACAACCAACCGTACCTGCAATAATTGCAATTTCCATTGTTTTAACGAGATCAGGATATACACCTAAAATGTAGGCTGCCAGTCCAATTAAACCTGCACCCATGATCCCGGCAAAGGTTCCTAAAACTGAAATTCCTCCATCTGTACCGGGGGGAACTTTTTTCAGGTTGGTTATAAGACGAGGTGTAGTAGCCACCCCTATCTCACTGGCCATGGTGTCCGCAGTGGCAGTGGCTATGGAACCTATGAATCCTGCGTAGTTACCGAAGGCAGCCATTACAAAGGCCACGATTCCATTGGAGACCACGTTTTTAATGGTTCGCGTTCCCTCGTAAATTCCGATCTCCCTTTTGTAATTGTGTTTATACCGGGTGAATGCAACTCCCAGAATGAGAAATAAAAATATTAATAAAAGCCAGTTTACACCGGCGGCGAAGATGATGATCACGCCCATTATGATCATGAAAATGGATCCTAGGAGATCCAGGGCTTTTCTCACATAGGTGATAAGCCCTATGATCACCAGGAGGACCACATATTCCCAGCTAATCATCTATCTCCCAGATTTAGGACTTTTTTTCGTCAATTACTTTTGTTTTAATTACTTCCACCCTTTTAAGTGGGTAGATCTTTTTGGTTTCATGATAAACGTAGGAAGCCATTTTCCCACCGATAATGTCTTCCACCAGTTCCACGAAGTTTTTCTGAGCTGCAGCATCCACAACCAGTTTTTCAACGGTCTCCCGGATATAACGCTGCTGGGATGATTTTGCCCGTTTAATGGTGATGGCCAGGACGTGGATCTTCATTTTCTGTCCGTCTTTACTCTCAGCTTTCACTATGGAGTCGATACGGCTGGTTCCTCTCCGGATCATACTTCTTACATAGTCACTGGTAACTTGGTGGCCAATGAAACGGGTGGTGGCGGTGTCCCCAGCAACTTCACTGATCTGGAATTTGAGTTTCACGTACTGTTTACTGAAGTCACCAGTAAGTTCTCGCATGGTGGATTCCACTCTTCTTTTAAGGAGCATTTCAGGTTCTCTGGCAGGGGTGGTGCCTATTTCAGCATCTCCAAATTCTTTAGGAGTAGTAATAGTGTACCATTGTTTATCTTTCCATGTATCTCGTACTCTTCTGCGTCTTGCTTTAGCCATACTAATCACTTATTATTACGTATTATATTTGCGTATTATCTCGTAAGATTTCTATTTTTATAGAACTCGCAGTTCTAGATAAATTGAAAAATCACAACCAGTCTAAAAGTTTAGAATCATTTATTATAAATCTCATTCATGGTTTATAAATATTGCCAAAGGTTGATGAATCCATAAAAATCCATTCATCTATGGATTACTAATAAGGTTATCAATGGTTACACATACTTTTTATGCGCTGTTAATATTATTCTTTGGTATTTTAGATTTTTCTCCATCTTTACTCTATTTTTATTACAATTTCCAGAA
>JAUNXM010000132.1 GCA_030539815.1 Methanobacterium sp. | reverse complement strand
AGGGGTTGATTCCTAAAAAATTGAGAATGTACTTAAGAATAATGTTTTAGTTTATCTTTTTACCCCTTAAAAAGCTTTCCCTATTAAAGGTTGCCAGGATTTTAATAATCCCCTTACAAGTTATCCGCCCAGATATCCTGAAAAGTCGATTCCACCAACAGGGAACGATTTTTTACCCCCAATAACTTCTAAAATTATTCCAACTGCTTCTTCCGGAGTTAAACTGGTGGTTTCAATTTCATGTACTCTGGTGCTGTGTATCTGGTGGGCTTCCCATGTGCAAATATCCAGGGCTTCTGCTTCCAAGTTTTCATGAATTTTGACATCTTTCCAGCCTCTTTTTTGGAGTCTTCCTTTGAGAATATCCGGTTCAGTCCTTAGGACCACCACCAGATCAGCCCGGGGAAAATGATGGGATAAGTGTCCCTCAATTATTATATTGGACTTTCCGTCAGGACTAGTTCCCGATTCATCATCTTCGATGATCTTGTGAAGTTCTTCCTCTAAAGATTCCATATCTACTAGTTTATAGTCTTTTTCAGGGTCTAAACCAGTGTAGAGATGGTTTTCTTCAACCAGTTGGTTGATGTCCACCAAGTTATAGTCCAATCTTTCTGCCAGAATGTGGGAGATGGTGGTTTTACCAGTTCCGGGAGTTCCTGTGAGGAGTAAAATCATTTTTTTATAACCATTATTTAATTAACTTCAAATGAAAACCTTTTGTCACCCTTTTCAATTAGGTAACCACGGTTAACATTTAGCTTCACTCATTTTAACTTTTCAACGAGCATTTCCGCCACTCTTTCACCAGATAGAAGCATTCCACCAAAGATAGGGCCCATACGGGGAGAACCGTGCACGGCGTTGGCTGCCATTCCAGTAACGTACATTCCAGGGTAAATTTCGCCCACGTTGCCCATAATGTTCTTTTCAGCTACATCGGCCCACATGGACTTTTCTCCCATAATTTTACCAGTTTCAGTTTTAAGGGGTGCTTCCATTTTCCCTTCCAGGACCTTCACCACTTCACAGGGATGGCCGGTGGCGTCGATCACTGCTCGGGCACCGATGGTGATGGGATCCACGTGTAGTCCTGCCATTTCCACCGGGCTCCAGTTGATTACCAGCCCTTCCACACCTTCATCTTTGATCATCACATCTTCAATTTCCATTAGGTTGAAGACTTTCAGTCCTGCCTGGCATGCTTTGGAACAGATGGTGGAAGCAGATTCTATGGAGTCTGCCAAGTAGTATCCTTTCTCATATTCTTGGCTGCGGATGCCCATTTCATCTAGGATTCTTTTTCCTTCTTCCTGGACCACGATCTTGTTGAACATCATACCCCCACCCCACATTCCACCACCCATACTGAGTTTTTTCTCAAAAAGAGCCACTTTAAGCCCTGCTTTGGCCAGGTAGTATCCTGCGGTTAGTCCGGAGGGTCCTCCTCCAGCTATGGCCACATCCATTTCCATGTAATCCAGCAATTCTTCCATGTATCCAGCTACTATTCCCTTTGAGACTATGATATCATCCAGTTTCATTTTTCCACCTCATAGGTTGTGATTCATCTTGGTTCTGACAATTATTATTAGATTTTTCTTGACAATTATTTTTCAACGAATTCCTATTCATATGGACATACAGGAAATACTCTTGAGAAATTATTTCTTGATGATTAAGCGTAAAACATCCTTATCTTCCATCACATGATCCAGTCCCACTTTTTGACCGGGGAATTTCACGGAATTACCCCATATCTTTGCGTGTCGGAAGTTTTTAAGGAAATCCCTGTGTAACTTGCCGGCAATATCCTCTACAGTGGAACCCTTCCTCACAATTAAAGGATCTTCCAGATCGGCTTTCTTACCCTGAGGCTTCAGATAAATTCGAATTAGTTTTAGATGGTCGAAAATTTCTTCTTTAAGCTCCTCTATCATCATTCCCTTATCTGCAGCAATGTAAAGTGCATCACCCATTTTTTCTTGAAGTTCCTCCAAGTAGGATGCATCTGCAAGGTCTATCTTGTTCACCACCAGTAGGAGTGGTATGTATACAATACTGTTGTCCAGTGAATCTATGAATCGATCAACAGTAACATCCTCCCTAATGAGAACATCGGCACTGTGCACACCGTATTCGTTGAGTATTGAACGGATGGTTCCCTCATCCATGTGGGTGAGGGGTACTGTGGAAGCTACTTTAACTCCGCCCAGTTTTCTGCGTTTTACAGTCACATCAGGAGCCTTCTGGCTGGGCCTGATTCCAATGTTAAGAAGTTCTTCAAGGATAAGATCCTGATGATGAGGGTTGAAAACATCCAGAACCATCACTATTAAGTCGGCATTTCTGGCCACGGATAGTATTTCCCTTCCCCTTCCTTTTCCCTTGGAAGCTCCAGTTATTATTCCAGGAATGTCGAATATTTGTATCTGGGCACCACGGTAATCCATAACCCCTGGAATCACATCCAGGGTGGTGAATTCATAGGCCCCTATCTTGGACTGGGCATTGGTAATCTGGTTGAGTATGGTGGATTTCCCCACTGAAGGAAACCCCACCAGAACCACCGTAGAATCACCACTCTTTTTAAGGGTAAAACCTCTTCCCTTAGTGGATGATGAACCTCTCTTTATTGATTCTTCCCTTAACTTAGAGATTTTTGCCTTGAGTTTCCCAATATGATGGGAAGTGGCCTTGTTGTAAGGGGTTTTGGTGATCTCCTCTTCGATCTTGCGGATCTTGTCTTCGATGTCCATAAATCTCACTTTAAAATAAGAATATGATTATCAATATTCCAAATATATCAATATTCTAAAAAATTTTTATTATTTAATATTTGTAGTGCAATCATCTTAAAAACTTACACTCATTCTAGTATTGATTTTCCACTTAAAAAGGTTTTA
Source organism: Methanobacterium sp. (assembly GCA_030539815.1). Lineage (GTDB taxonomy): Archaea > Methanobacteriota > Methanobacteria > Methanobacteriales > Methanobacteriaceae > Methanobacterium. The sequence continues at coordinate 2,647 of JAUNXM010000132.1, read as the reverse complement.
ATTAAAAAATAATAAAGTGGGGAATGGAGTTATCAACTCACGTTCCACACCATTACTTCTGATATTCCTTTAGCAGGTTCCTTGTGAGCTAATTTAAAGTGAGTTAGCCCAGCTCCCTGCATAAAGAATAACCGGGTGAACATGGAATCTTCGAGTTCCTTGTTCATGGCCACGGCAATCAGATTGTCATCCTGTTTAACCACTAATATGGAAAATGTACTCTGGTTGTTAACCACGGTGTCCACAACAGTAGTACCATCGGTAACTACCCTCATGCGATGTGGTGGGGCAATCTTGTTGGGACCAACCTGTAAACCACCGGTAACCCCAGTACCATTGATCTGGACGGTTACATTGTTTTCACCCTGGATAGTGACTGCGTTATTGTTGGTGGTGGCATTGGCCTGGGCCAGGGAATAGATGTAGTTGGTGGAATTTTTACTGTCGAAGTTCCAGTTTCCAAAGTAGGACCACCAACCAGATTTACCAACCATATCCAGGCTGGTGACCAAAAGGCTGGGTGTGCTATTTGTAGGGTGGGTGTATTGTGAGACATTCTGGGCCTGTTCAATTGTCAATCCGTACTGGGTGGTCATTATGTTCTGGGCTGATGTTTTATCAGCGACCAGGATTTTGTCCATGATTTCCACAGTTTTTCCCGTGTTATGTGTGTAGTTTTCCAGGGTATTATAACCATTATCCCCACTGGAGGCCAGCATCTTAAGTATACCCGCAGAAAGGGCTTCGTTATTGGTGGATAATGCTTTACCAACCCAGTATGCTCGGGCGTTGTTCTGAGAACCTCCATCAAAGGTGACACCTCTATCGGCCTTGGCAGCGAAGAGGTGCCCGAAATCCCACCAGGAGGTCATAACTGCATTGGAGGGTGTGTTATTCTTTACCCAAGTTAGTGTATCAACCATTGCATCATCAGTTCCGGGAATCACGGAGTTTGAAATTGTGTTTGCAGAACTTACCGGCCCAAAACACACTAGGATCAGTATTAAGGCCATAGCAATAGTATGGAAAAGAGGTCTTTCGATCTGGGTTTTCAGATAATCGGCAAGGAAACCCACAAATATTCCTGCACAAAGGGCTATAGGAAGTGAAAATGCTTCTACAAACCTCACACCCTTGGTAAATGCATATGCTGTTATTAACAACCATACTGAGAAAAGAATTGCATAATACAGGAAATTACCCCTCTTTTCAGGTGGTATAATATTTCCCAATTCAGTTTGTTCTGGTTTGACCTCTTGAGGTACTTCTTTTCGCCTACGTGATTTCCTTTTTGCTTTTCTTTCTTTTTTAGAAACTTTAGTTTTGGTTTTAGTTTTTCCCTTGGCTTTTTTGACCCTCAAATTCCAGAAGATCAGGAACAACCCCAGTATTCCAAAGGCAAATGGGAAAATTCCCCCCACATCAGCTATTACCGTGGCTAAACTTGGAATCTGCAGTTCACCTACAGATATGAATACATTAGGATATGCACTGGTCTGTGTTGCTGCTTGAAGCTGGATCACACTTAATGGTTCGGTGAGGGAAGCAAAGAATGAGTTCCCCCAGTATAAAAACATCAATATTGAGCTTAAAACCACGAAGATAACCAGTGGAAGTAGTACTGGTTGTTCCAGTAACCATTCCTTCTTGCTGGAATATCCTTTCCATGATTGGAAGGTATCCATTTCAAATAGGTACCTGGAGATGAGCATGTACAGGACAGTGACCCCTACCACCAGGTAGAATATATACCACCAGCCCTGCCAGGCCAGGGAAAATATTAACATTGAAATACCAGCATATGCAGCGTATAACATTTTTTTACGGCTTTCTGTGGCAGTAATGCTGACGCTGAAGAACCATACCACTAGAAGTGGTAAGATCATGCTGAACATGTCGGTGTCGAAGAAACCAGCAAAGGTGTGTGAGAAATAGAAGGTGGATACTCCCACTAGCACTGCGGCAGTGATACCCCCGTACTCATTGCTTATGCCCTTTATGAAGAAATAAGCAGGTATGACACATAGCGAGGCTATGATTGCTGGTGTCCAGAAACTTACCAGCAGTAGGGGGAAATCTCCGAATAAGTTAGCTAGGTTATAGAAGAATGCTGTAATCCATATGAGTAGGGGAGGGTATTGTGCAGATCTTCCAGGAGGGAAATATGAATGCAGGTCCCAATCTGTACCATTTTTAATGGTATCCCCTAAACGGCCGCTTTCCACGAAATTCTCGGTTAAACGGTAATTGTAATAAGAGTCCATCTCACTGAAGTAAGGAAGACCGGTATCTTCCTGGAAGTATGCTTTCATCTGATCCGGCACTCCCGGAATGCCAGATGCCTCCGCTCGGAGGAAGAATACCAAAGAAAATAGAAGTAGGACTATTATGATTGGTTTTAATTTAGTTAAAATGTTCTTTGCGTCCATGTTATTTTTTCCCCGCTGACCTTTTTTTCTAAATTAGATTGATTTGTAAACGTGCTGGTCTATTTATCTTATATTGGAATGTTTTAACTATTTAAAATATAAGTTTTGAATATTTTCAGTATTAAAGATTTAAATCTAAAATTAGTTTTAATATTACTCTAAAACTACAAATATCCCAAAAAATCCATAATTTATCATTTAAAAGCATTATTTAGATT
>JAUNXM010000131.1:4060-5573 GCA_030539815.1 Methanobacterium sp. | reverse complement strand
AGACGAAATTAATATTTCAAAACAGCATTCCTGTTGATAGATGTGGGGGAAAGGGGTATGTGGAAAACATCCAATAAATTATGGATAATAACCACTGCACCATTGGTGATAGTGGGATTGGGGTTTATTATTTTTGGAGTTATGGCCTCTCCAGAGGCTCTCACTGATGATGGATATTCTCTTAAAAATTTCTACTACTTTATGGGTGGTTCTTTTATTTTTTTCCCAATCATAGGGGCCCTTGGAGTTTATTATTATTACAAAAGGATTAATGATAGGGAGATATTCCTTATAAATGAGGGTATCAGGGGTGAAGCAGAGATATTGAGCAGGGAACAAACTGGAACCTACATCAATGAACAGCCGCAGGTTAAATTCAAACTCCTGATTACCACTCCTGATAGGGCACCCTACAAGTTGGAACATAAAGAAATAGTAAATTTACTGGACATGGGCTCAATCCCTGAGGGTAAAAAAATGCCAGTGGTAGTTCATCCCGACAACCCACAAGATATAATGCTTATTTTCGAGTGAATTTAGTGATATATTGAATATTGTTGATTTTTAGCTTGTTAAATCGTTTAAAATATTATTTAGTAATGATAATTTCATTTTGGTAATCATTAACCTGTATCTATGGTCTGTGCGGATTGTATTTATTCAAAGATTACCCATGAACTTCTGGTGTTTAATGAAATTTTCCAAAACCTCCTCAACAGTTCCTTCATCCTCAAAAAACTTTAAATTAGCTTTTTTAATCCCGTATTTAGCTTTCATCCCTGCTTGGGCTGCAATTATAACTTCACAGTCCCCTAGGATACTTAGATTATTCTGCCACTGGTGTTTTTCTCCCGGGTTTATGTTAGTTTTCAGGAATTCGGCATATTCCGGTTTATTGCCTTCCAACTGGAAAATAGCGAATCCTTTGGCCCGACCAAAATGGTCAGTGTTAATCTGATCTGATGTGGCAACTGCAATCCTCATGATGGTTCCTCAATCTATTATTTTGATTTGATCTTTCTATTACATTGTATAATTCATGAATTTGGTAGGTAATATAGATTTTATGGGAATGGATTTAATAATATTGTTTTTTCATGGTTTTTTGCATACAAAAACAGGTCTTTCACCCGCTTCAGGATCCCAGGGAAGGTCTTTGTAGTCATTGTAAACTCTGATTTCAAATCCAGCTTTTTCCAGGATACTTTCAATATCGGCGGTGCTGAAAACTCCAATCTGATGCTGGTCCACTTCAAAATCCATTATCCCATCTTCTTTAATCAGGAAAACAAAGTTGGCATTGAAAACCCCATCTTGTAACCTGCTCTGGGATATCCTGGCCAGTTGAAGATCACCCTCCACAGCAGCATCCACCAGCATCCTTCCCTCTTCCCAGTTCTCGGTACAAAAGCCCAAATCGAATATGAGAATTCCACCCTTCTTCAAGTGGTTGTGAAATTTTAGAATGGTTGATTCCAGCTCTGAAAGGTTGGTGTGATAATTGATGGATGAG
>JAUNXM010000131.1:0-4050 GCA_030539815.1 Methanobacterium sp. | reverse complement strand
AGAATAAGCAGATAATAACATCAAAATCCTTTTCCAAATTCATTTCCTTCATATTTCCCTGGATCAGTTCCATTTCTGGTACTTTTTCCCGGGCTATTTTCATCATTTCCTGATTTAAATCCAATCCCACCACTCGGAAGGAGTTCTTAAGATATTGTGCATGGTTACCAGTACCACAAGCCACGTCCAGAAGATCATTTCCACCAGAATCTAGGTACAGATTAACCATCTTCTCAATGAATTCCACTTCACCACGGTAATCCATCCACTGGTAAATCAAGTCGTAAAAACGGGCAAATGCACGGTAAAGTTCCTGTTCGGCCATTTTAGGATCTTCCCACTATTTAATCGTTTTTTTGGGCAGTTAATTAATCTTAAGGTTTTGTTATTTTTTTATTTGATCTTTAATATGAGTTTAGCAACGTTATCTGCAAAACGGGTTGCTGTTTTTATTCCTTCAACATCTTTTCCTGCCTCTCCAGGTTGATGAGCAAAGACCATGTTCCAGTAAGTACTTCCAGGGACGATCATGTCATTGATGAAGAAGAACATGAGCATTTCCTGTATGGTGGCAGTATGTCCACCTCTCCTGGCCACGGCTATGGGACCGCCCACCTTCCATGATAGGAAGTTTCCGGAGTTCATGCTAACCATCCCAATCCTCTGCAGTGCAGACATCAAATCACCACGTGCAGTTCCAAAGTACACTGGGGAACCAATAATAAAACCATCGGCTACCTTTAACTTTTCTATTATATTATTAAGGCTGTCTTTGAGGGCGCACTGGTGAAGTTCGGCACACTTTCCACAGGCAATGCAGGATCGAATTTTCATCTGACGTAAGGATACTATTTCTGCTTCCAAACCATTTTCGGCAATTTTGTTTGAACATTCTTCCAGAACTTGCATGGTGTTACTTTCTTTCCGTGGACTGGCACATAACATTAGAACTTTTTTCATAATGGAATACCTCCTAACTGGATTCATCAATTCTATGAGCGGGTTATAGTGTCCGGGAAATTTAATTACATTCCCTTTATTCTTTAGGGGGGATGATTTTTAATCTCCTTTTTACTAATTATTTTATCCAATATAAGCTGTTATACTTTGAAATATTTTGGTAAATGGGGATATATGGGTTATAATATGGTTTATTTTGGATTATCATATTTTAATAGGGGTGAAATCACCCTTCCCTTTGCATCAAATACGATTCCTTCTTTTTCAAGCAGGGTCTTCTTCATGGCCACTCCTCCTTGAAAACCACCTACGTAGCCATCGGATCTGATTGCCCGGTGACAGGGAATTATAATGGGAAATGGGTTTCCTGCCAAGGCATTACCAACTGCCCGCGCCCCTCCATCACTACCAATATGTCGTGCTATGAGTTTATATGTGCTGACTAATCCTCGATTGACCTCATATTCTGCAAGTAGTACTGATTTCTGAAACTGGGTACAAATATCAAGAGCCATAATATTTAGGGAGAATTGGATGTCCTTTCCCTCTAGAAAAGCTTGGATTGATTTGGCTAATTCATCAATCTCGTCACAGGAAGAAAGATCATAGTGGGGATAGGCTCTGGTTAACTGATTTTCTGCAGATGAATCTGGTTTGGATATTATTATTCTGAATACTTGTGGATGTCCATTTAAAAAGGACCACACTATGACTACCGGGCCGAATGGTGTGGTTTTAATGATTTTTATATTCATGCATAAATCTCGCTATTAAGTACATTCAATATTCAATTAACAGCTTCTTAATTAATTCATTACCAATCATTCTTGGATTAATTCCATTTATTGTACATATTCATATCTGAAAGTGTCCTTTGTATATTATTACTTTACTATATGTGATCATCAATTTTTATCCCATCATAAACTTTTTATCTCTTCTTATTACCATCAGCTGATTGAATGTAATTAATACTTCCCCACGGGTGTTAAATAAATGCTGAATTCATCCTTCCCATCTATGCGTAATAGTTCATCTAGATATTCCTGGTCGTAAGCCCCTATGGCACAGGTTCCAGCTCCAATGGCTTCACAGGCCAGATACATGTTTTGCCCCACGTGACCGGCATCCATGGCTATTACTTTGTGGGAGTCCAATCCATAGCGCCATTCCATACGATATGGTATTGTACTCCAGATGAAGGTCACTGCTGACTGCCCGGCAAAGCTCTGACCAAACGTGGCTTTGATCATCTCATCTTGCAAGTTTTCTTTTGAAAATTCAAAGAGAAGTTCATGGGTTAAGGGCAGGTAACGGTATATTCCAGGTTCAACTTTCTTACCCGGTTGGGCGCTTTCAACATTAAAGACTGCCAGATAAGTTTCCAATGCATGGCGACAACCAGCTGAAGGCACATTACGGAAAGCAAAGTTACCTGCGTAAAGGCGCACCCCCTGGGTTGCCCATAGTAAAAATGACAACTCCCTAATTGAGAGGGGGTCCTGATTATAGTTCCTACGGCTTTCTCGATTCTTAATGGCTTTTGAGAGGCTAATATCGTATATTTCTTCCCAATCAGCATTAATTAGCTTTATTCTTTTGGAATCTGGGGAATAAGGCTTCTCGATCGGTGGTGCATTTCTTCCCTGACTTTGGTCAGTTTTTGAAAAATCTATTTTTTTCCTAATGGAGTCCTTTAGAAAATAACGGTATTGATTCAAGTCCATTTTTTCACCTTTGTCCTGTTTTTTTGAGAACATGACACATTTTTCCGTTATTCAAATTTTTATATTAAAATAATGCTTTAATGGTTATTTGGCAGTAATCTATCTTTTCAAAGTAATTTTATGAAGGTTTATTCCTTACGTTTATTCAAGTTCCTTAATAAAATCCCCAATAGCCTTTAATGATCTTTCAGTTTCTGGTAAGTGTGTGTAAAACAATTGCCAGGAGTGGAACATCCCCTGCCAAACCTCTAGGTTCACCTTAACATCTTTTTTAATCGCTAGATCTCTGAAACGTTTCATATCACACAGAAGAAGTTCACGACTGCCGCATTGGATTAAAATGGGTGTAAGTCCTTTTAAATCTCCATATATTGGTGAAACAAGGGGAGTGGATGGTTTTTGACCTTTAAGATATGAGTTTCTAAAGTTTTCTAACATTTCATAGTTGATCCAGTCATTAACATCTTTCAGGTGATTGTAGGCCACTGGGAACTTCAAATCCACCACTGGTGACATGCAAACCCCACCTAATGGTAATTTTTCTCCAATTTTTACCAGGGCAAGCAGGGTGGATAAAGTTAAATTTCCTCCAAAAGATATCCCTGCAATCACCAGTTCATCGGATTTAAAACCTTCATCTCGTAACCAGAGATAAGATTGGATGCAATCTTCCACTGCGGTGGGGAAAGGATTTTCAGGGGTTAGGCTGTAATCTACACTGAACACTGAGAATCCAGTATGTCGGGATAGCTGCTGGCAGAGATCTTGATGTCCTTTGGTTGTTCCCTGGTTTAAGGCACCTCCATGGATGAAAAGAATGACTTTTCGAGGGCTACTTTGAGGGGTTACAATCCAGTAAGATTCTACTGGAGCATCTTGTTCTTCAATAATCTTAATGGGGCCATTGGAACTAAATGAAAGATAAAATTCATCAAAAATTGAATTATCTCTATTTAATTCCTTTGATTCCTGCTGGAATTTGTTGGTTATGATCTTAACCAAGTCATCAACTTTTCCTGCCATCTTTTATCCCTATTTTAAATCTATTCATTATTCTATCGGAAATTAACGGAATACGATTGATTACTTTTTCAGGATAAAACCTTAACTAATAATATGATTATTTGATAATTTAATTTTTCCAGTAAATGATAAATAAATGCCTTAATTGCCTTAATTTGATTTGCCCAGTTTTTATAATGTTACTCACTTTCATAAACGAATTATTTTACAGTATAGTTTCCAGAAGAATTTTTTTAGTATTTGGACTAACCTCAGTGATAATTAATTTCAGTGGAATTAGAAATAATTTAGAGCGGAATAGAAATTAATAATTGATAGGAATTACAAATTATTCTTATAC